>JAEMQF010000248.1 GCA_022758925.1 Burkholderiales bacterium
GAACTCCTGACCGCGTTTCCGGCGCTGTTGATCGCCGGCGACGACCGCATCCATGAGGTCTACGAGGTTCAGCCGCAGGCGGGGGAACGCATTGCCGGACGGGAGGCCCATGTGCTGTGGGTGCGGCCTCGCGATGCGTATCGCTTCGGCTATCGCCTCTGGGCCGACAAGGCGTCGGGCCTGCTGTTGCGGTCCGACGTTCTCGGGGACAAGATGGAAGTTCTCGAAACCGCCGCGTTCTCAGATGTCGCGATCGGGATTCGGCCTCAGTTCGACAGCGTCCTGCAGCCGATGCGCAGGCTTGAGGGTTATCGGGTCCTGCGCCCGATTCTGCGAACGACAACGCTGGAGGCCGAAGGTTGGGCCGTGCGAAGTGTGCCGCCCGGCTTTCGGCAAGTGAGTGGCGTGCGCGGGCGCATCGACGCCGCGGCACTCGCGAAGGACGGCGCAGCCGAGCGCGACGTGCTGCAGTCGATCTACTCCGACGGGTTGACCCATGTCTCCCTGTTCATCGAGCCCTACGATGCGACGCATGCTTCACAACCCTCAACCACCTCGATCGGGGCGACGCAGACGCTGATGCGTCGGCAGGGCGCATGGTGGATCACGGCTGTGGGAGACGTGCCGGTGGCGACGTTGTACGTGTTTGTGAATGGGCTGGAGCGCAGCCGTTAGGGCTGCATCTGGCGTGTCCGGTATCAGAGGTGAACTCAACATGCATCTAAAATTCAAGACGATGAACCCTTCTTCACCGCGGCGCGGGCGATGCGCTGCCTGGCTGCTCGCCGTGGGCGCCTTGACTTTCGTAGCCATCGGCTCCGTGCAGGCGCAGGGGCTTCCCGATTTCACCGAATTGGTGGAGAGGGTCGGCCCGGCGGTGGTGAATATTCGGACGCTCGAGCGATCCCGAAGCGCCACGCGTGGCGGTGCTGGACCCGAAATGGACGAAGACATGCTCGAGTTCTTTCGGCGCTTCGGCTTGCCCATGCCGAACCAGCCGTCACCACGCGGTCCGCGGCAGGGGCCCGACGGCGAGCCGCAGCAGCGTGGTGTCGGCTCAGGGTTCATCCTGAGCGCCGACGGTTATGTGATGACCAATGCGCACGTTGTCGACGGCGCTGAAGAAGTGATCGTCACGCTCACTGACAAGCGCGAGTTCAAGGCGAAACCGATCGGCGCAGATCGGCGCTCTGACGTGGCGCTGCTCAAGATCGAAGCCAGCGGCTTGCCGACAGTCCGCCTGGGCGACGTGAGCCGGCTCAAGGTGGGCGAGTGGGTGATCGCCATTGGCTCGCCGTTCGGCCTGGAGAACACGGTCACAGCCGGAATCGTGAGCGCCAAGTCACGCGATACCGGGGAGTTCCTGCCGCTGATCCAGACCGACGTCGCCATCAATCCCGGCAACTCCGGGGGGCCGCTGATCAACATGCGCGGCGAAGTTGTCGGCATCAATTCCCAGATCTACAGCCGCTCCGGCGGCTACCAGGGGATCTCGTTCGCGATTCCGATCGACGAAGCGAGCCGCGTGTCCGACCAGTTGCGGGTCAATGGTCGCGTCGTTCGCGGGCGCATCGCCGTCAGCATCGACCAGGTGACGAAAGAGGTCGCCGAGTCGATCGGGCTGGGCAAAGCCATGGGCGCGCTGGTTCGCAGCGTGGAGTCTGGTGGCCCGGCCGACAAGGCCGGCATCGAAGCCGGCGACATCATCACGAAGTTCGACGGCAAGGCGATCGAAAAGTCAGGGGACCTTCCACGCATCGTCGGTGGCGTGAAGCCCGGTACCAAGGTCGCTGTGCAGGTGTTTCGGCGCGGCGCTTACCGCGACCTCAACGTGACGGTGGCCGAAGTCGAACCCGAGCGAGCGCAGAGAACGGCGCAAAACGAGCCGAAATCCAAGTCCAGCGTCGAGACCCTGGGGCTGGTCGTGGCTGACCTGACCGATGCGCAGAAGCGCGAGCTCAAGATCAAGAATGGGGTACGGATTGAATCGGCCGACGCGGCTGGAGCCCGGGCAGGGTTGCGCGAGGGAGACGTGATCTTGTCGGTCGACAATGTCGAAGTCACATCGGCCAAGCAGTTCGAAACCATTGCCGCGAAGATCGACAAGACCAAGTCCGTGACGGTGCTGGTCAAGCGCGGCGATGCAGCCACGTTCATTGTCATCAAGCCGACTCGCTAGGCAGGGCAGGGTCGGGAGCGCGACTTTGAGCACCTGAGTTGGCTGCCTGGTCTTTTCACAATACGGAAAACTGACGCAAGAAGCTGAAACTGCTATCACTCATCGGGGATCCATCAGCGATTTCGGCTGGGCTTCGTCTGCCTGAATGAGGCGTGGACGGACATTGATTGAGCCGAATTTTGGTTCGAATCGAAAATGGCCTGCCCGCAGCAATCTTGAAATTTGCATTGAAATCAATGGCCGCGACAATGTCCCCAGAAAACCCACAGGGCTCTGTGTATAAGCTGTTGATAGAAGTTCGTGTTGGCCACCTGCAACGCTGAGAAATCGAGCATTGGCGCGGTTTTCCGGCGAGTCCTTGTGGCTACAATGAAAGCCCAACAAGCAGTTGCCATACGTTTTGTTGGAAGGCGCGTCGGTTGTTTGACGTGCCTTTTTTTTGCTTGCGGCACGGCGCTTTGCGCCTTCACATCGCTTCGCGATTTGAGCCTCCAACGCAACGACTTCGTCGTTGTGGCTTCCGATTGAGGCTTCGACCAGCGCCATGGATCACATCCGCAACTTCTCCATCATTGCCCATATCGACCATGGCAAGAGCACCTTGGCGGATCGGCTGATCCAGCGCTGCGGGGGGTTGAGCGACCGGGAGATGGAGGAGCAGGTGCTCGATTCGATGGACATCGAACGCGAGCGCGGCATCACGATCAAGGCGCAGACGGCTGCGTTGAGCTACACCGCCCGCAACGGCGAGACCTACAACCTGAACCTGATCGACACCCCTGGCCACGTCGACTTCTCCTACGAGGTCAGCCGCTCCCTGTCTGCCTGCGAAGGGGCCCTGCTGGTGGTGGATGCGAGCCAGGGGGTGGAGGCGCAGACGGTGGCGAATTGCTACACCGCGATCGAACTCGGCGTCGAGGTTGTGCCGGTGCTCAACAAGATGGACCTGCCCCAGGCCGACCCGAAGCGTGCACGCGACGAAATCGAAGACGTGATCGGCATCGATGCCGACGCTGCGATACCTTGCAGCGCCAAGACCGGTGAGGGCATCGACGACATCCTGGAGGCGGTGATCCACCGCATGCCGGCGCCGCGCGGCAATCCAGATGCGCCGCTGCGCGCCATGGTCGTCGATTCCTGGTTCGACAACTATGTCGGCGTCGTGATGCTGGTACGGGTGGTCGACGGCTCGCTGACGTGCGGTGAGCGGATCCGACTGATGGCCAGCGATGCCTGCTACGGCGCCGAGCAGCTGGGAGTGTTTACGCCGAAGTCGCTGCCGCGAGAATCGCTGCAAGCTGGCGAGGTGGGCTTTGTGATCGCCGGCATTCGCGAGCTGCAGGCGGCAAAGGTCGGCGACACCGTCACGCTGGAACGGAAGCTTCCAAACAATCGCGGCGTCGCCACGGAAGCCTTGCCAGGGTTCAAGGAAATCCAGCCTCAGGTCTTTGCCGGCCTGTACCCGACCGAGGCGAGCGAGTACGAGCAACTGCGCGACGCGCTGGAAAAGCTCAAACTCAATGATTCTTCACTGCGCTACGAGCCCGAGGTCAGCCAGGCCCTGGGATTCGGCTTTCGCTGCGGTTTCCTCGGCCTGCTGCACATGGAAATCGTCCAGGAACGATTGGAGCGCGAATTCGACCAGGACCTCATCACCACGGCGCCCAGCGTTGTCTATCAGGTCGAGCTGGGCAACAAGGAGGTGATCCTGATCGAGAACCCGTCGAAGCTGCCCGACCCAGGGCGCATTCACGAGATTCGCGAGCCCATCGTCACGGTGCGCCTGTACATGCCGCAGGACTATGTCGGTCCGGTGATGACGCTGGCCAACCAAAAACGCGGGACCCAGGTCAACATGGCTTACCACGGCCGCCAGGTCTTGCTCACCTACGACCTGCCGCTTGCCGAAATCGTGCTCGACTTCTTCGATCGCCTGAAAAGCGTGTCGCGCGGCTATGCATCGATGGACTACGAGTTCAAGGAGTACCGCGCCGCCGACGTTGTGAAGGTCGACATCTTGCTCAACGGTGAGCGCGTCGATGCGCTGTCAATCATCGTGCACCGCAGCCAGAGCCGGTACCGGGGACGCGCCGTCGTGGCCAAGATGCGCGAGATCATTTCGCGCCAGATGTACGACGTGGCGATCCAGGCGGCGATCGGCGCGAACATTATTGCCCGTGAGACAATCAAAGCACTGCGAAAGAACGTGATCGCCAAGTGCTATGGCGGGGACATCACCCGCAAGCGCAAACTCCTCGAAAAACAAAAGGCCGGCAAGAAGCGCATGAAGCAGATCGGGTCCGTCGAGGTTCCCCAGGAAGCGTTTCTGGCCATCCTGCAAGTGGACGACTGATGGGCGCACTGACTGGCTTGCTGTACGGTGCCTTGGCCGTTTTCCTCGGCGGCTGGTACGTCGGGAAATGGAACGGCAACTTCTCTTTATTGTTGTTCATCCTCAGCGTCGTGACGCTTGCGTTTTGGCTGGCCGAGCGGTTTCATTTCGCGCCGCAGCGCCAGCGGGCCGCCGCAAACCTGGACCGGCAAGACGGTGCGCGGCGCGAGAAACTTGCCCTGCAAGGCATCTCCAAGGTCGACAGCAACCTGGCCGAGTCGAAAGAAGCGGTGCTCGCGCAGCCCTGGTGGCTGGACTGGACAGCGGGCCTGTTCCCGGTGATCCTCGCCGTATTCCTGCTGCGATCGTTCCTCTACGAGCCGTTCAAGATTCCATCGTCGTCGATGCTGCCCACGCTGCTCGTGGGTGACCTGATTCTTGTCAACAAATTCCACTACGGCGTGCGCCTGCCGGTGCTCAACAAGAAGGTCATCGACAACCACGACCCGCAGCGTGGCGATGTGATGGTTTTCCGCTACCCGCGCGACACCAGCATCGACTACATCAAGCGTGTTGTCGGCGTGCCCGGGGATGAGATCTCCTACACCAACCAACGCCTGTCGCTGAACGGCGAGCTCGTGGCTGTCGAGCAAAAACCGCCGCCGGGTTTCTACGATGAGGAATCCCAGCGCTATTTCAACGAGTTCTCCGAGCGGCTCGGCGAGGTCCGCCACGGCATCCTGGTCAATCCCAACAATCAGCCGTTCTACGGCGGTGCGGATGAGCGCGTCGGATTTCCGTTCCGCGAGAACTGCCGCTATCTCCCCGATGCTGTGACCTGCAAAGTTCCCGCGGGCCATTACTTCATGATGGGCGACAACCGCGACAACTCGCAGGACTCGCGCTTCTGGGGCTTCGTTCCAGACCAGAACATCGTCGGCAAGGCGTTCTTTGTGTGGATGAATTTCGGCAACTTCAAGCGCATCGGCTCGTTCCAGTAAAGTCAGGGCGAGCATGCGCTTTGTCGGCACCACAGGAGCTATGAGCATGACAGTCGAGTCTCGCGACACCCAGCACGGCCCCCGCCAGCAAGATGGCATGACCATAGTCGGATTGCTGGTGTGGGCCATTGTCATTGGTATGCTGGCGCTATTCGCCGCGCGCATCGTGCCGACCACGATCGAGTACTACACGATCGTGAAAGCGATCCACAAGGTGTCGGCCACGGGGGGGAGCACGGTTCCCCAGGTTCGAGCCGCATTCGACCGTCAAAAGGAGATCGACCGTATCACGTCGATTTCAGGCAAGGACTTGTCGGTCACCAAGGAGGGTGAAGAAGTTGTGATCGGCTTCGCCTACGACAGCGAGATCGAGCTGTTCAAGCCGGTCTACCTGTTGATCAAGTACGAAGCGCGTTCAAAGGCTGGCAAGGCCTATTGAGCTGACGAAAGGCGCCGCCGCGCGTTCTTCCATGGACAATCGATTCGACGCACTTCAGGACTCCCTTGGCCATCGCTTTGCCGATGCTGACCTGCTGAAACGGGCTCTGACCCATCGCAGCTTCGGCTCGGGGCACAACGAGCGGCTCGAATTCCTGGGCGACGCCGTGTTGAGCCTGGCGATTTCCGGCCTGCTGTTCGAGCACTTCTCCGGTTCCGACGAAGGCGACCTGACGCGTGTGCGCGCGCACCTGGTGCGCGAAGAAAGCCTGCACCGAGCCGCCTTGCAGCTGGGGCTGCCGCAGGTGCTGTTTCTCAGCGAAGGTGAGGCGCGCGACGGCGGTGCACTTCGCGCCTCAATCCTCGCCGACGCTCTCGAGGCCCTGATCGGCGCGGCATTCCTCGACGCCGGCTTTGACGCGGCGCGCGGCGTCGTGCAGCGGCTCTTCGGCGAAATCATTGCCACCACCGACAAGGGAAGTTGGAGCAAGGATGCGAAGACGGAACTCCAGGAATGGTTGCAGGCGCGGCACCTTCCGGTGCCGAGCTATCGCATCACCGCGACGCGCGGGCAGGCACATGCCCAGACGTTCGAAGTCGAGTGCGCCGTTGCCACGCTGAACCTGGCCGAGCTCGGCGAGGGCCGCTCGCGGCGCATCGCCGAACAAGAAGCGGCACGCCGCATGCTCGCCGCGCTCGCCGCCGCCGACAAGCTCGGCGGGCCGCTGCACGCATGACGATCCCTGCGCGCACCGCGCCGGCGGCGCTCGATGTCGCGGCGGGCCAGGCTGGGGCTCAACGTTGCGGGCTGGTGGCGATCGTCGGGCGCCCGAACGTCGGCAAGTCCACCCTGCTCAATGCCCTGGTCGGTCAAAAGCTGAGCATCACATCGGACAAGGCGCAGACCACGCGCCATCGCATCACCGGCATCCGCAGCGAGGGGCGGTCGCAGTTCGTTTTCGTCGACACGCCGGGCTTCCAGGTTCATCATGCTGCGGCGTTGAACCGCAACTTGAACCGCACCGTGAAAGGCGTGCTTGCCGATGTCGATGCCGTGTTGTTCGTCGTCGAGGCCGGCCGTTTCGGGCTGGACGACGCAACGGTCCTCGCGCTCATGCCCGCGCACAAGCCGGTGCTGCTGGTGGCGAACAAACTCGACAACGTGCAGCGCCGTTCCGACCTGGCCCCATGGCTGAAGGGCATGCAGGAACGCCACGACTTTGCCCAATTCGTTCCGCTGTCGGCGCGCAAGCCCTCCGACGCGCAGCGCTTGCTTGGCATCGTCGAACCCTACCTTCCGGAGCAGGGCTGGTTCTACGAGGCAGATGCGCTCACCGACCGCAGTGACCGGTTTCTGGCCAGCGAAATCATTCGCGAGAAGTTGTTTCGCCTGACCGGCGACGAGTTGCCCTACACCTTGACGGTGATCATCGACCGCTATGAAGAAGGGGCGCCGACGGCGCACGAAAAGCGGCTCATCAAGATTGCCGCGAGCATCGTCGTCGAGCGCGACGCGCACAAGGGCATGGTCATCGGCAGCGGCGGCGAGCGGCTCAAGCGCATCGGCTCGCAGGCACGCCAGGATCTTGAGGCACTGCTCGATGCGCGTGTCTTCGTCGAACTTTGGGTCAAGGTGCGTTCGGGCTGGGCCGACGACGACGAGCATCTGCGCAGCTACGGCTACGAGTGACATCGCGCGTGGCATTGATGCATCACCGCCGCCGCAGCGCGTGCCACACGCAAACGGTGTCGTGAATCGATGAGCGCCAAGCGCAACACCCAGGCGCCGCTGTCGGCGTATGTTCTGCACCGCTACGACTGGAGCGAGTCGAGCCTCATTCTGGACCTGTTCACGCGCGAACAGGGCCGCATCGCTGTCGCGGCGAAGGGAGCCAAGCGGCCGTATTCGCAGATGCGTGCCGTCTTGCTGCCGTTCCAGCGCATTCATGTCACGCTCGGGAGAATCCGGACGGGCTCTGCCGACAGCGAGATTCAAACCTTGCGCGCCGCTGAATGGGGCGGTGGCGCCGCGATGCTCACCGGCGGCGCGCTGTTCAGCGGTTTCTATTTGAACGAGCTGCTGATGAAGTTGCTGGCGCGCCACGACCCGCACCCGGCCCTGTTCGACGCCTACGCCCTGGCTCTGCCGGCGCTCACGGCTGCGGGCGATGCGGCGGTGCAAGCCGCGCTGCGGGCATTCGAGCTGACCTTGTTGCGCGAAGTCGGTGTCCTGCCCGATCTGAGCCTGGCCACGCTGACCCAGCAGCCGCTGCAGGCGTCCCAGACTTACGCGTTGTTGCCCGAACTTGGCGTGAGCGCTTCCCGCACCGAAAACAGCGCTTCGAATGGCGCGGATCACCCAGGTGCGCTGACGGGTGAGGTATTTCTCGCCCTGAACGCCGCGCTTGTGCAAGGCGACGCGTGCGCCCTGCGCCACGCCTGCGGCAGCGCTTTGCCCGAGTTGAAGAGCACCCTGCGCGGCTTGCTTCACTATCATCTCGGCTCCGACCGGTTGCGCACGCGACAGGTGATGCTGACCCTGGCCAATTCGCTCTAAACCTTGATCCATGATCCATTTGTCGGCGCCACACGCGCCCCTGCTCGGTGTCAACATCGACCATGTGGCCACCCTGCGCAACGCGCGCGGCGGCGCCTACCCTGACCCGGTGGCGGCGGCGGTGCTCGCGGTTGAAGCGGGTGCCGACATCGTCACTTTCCACCTTCGCGAAGACCGGCGCCACATCAAGGACGACGACGTTCAGCGGCTCAAGGCGGCGTTGCACGTGCCGCTCAATTTCGAAGCCGCGGTGACCGACGAAATGCTCACCATCATCGAGCGTGTGCGCCCCGAACACGTGTGCCTGGTCCCTGAGCGCCGCCTGGAAATCACCACCGAGGGCGGTCTCGACGTGGCGGGCCAGCTCGGCCGGATTCGAGCCGCGTGTCAGCGCCTGCAGGCGGCGGGCTGCCGCGTCTCCCTGTTCATCGGCGCCGATCCGGCCCAGATCGAAGCCAGCGCGGATTGCGGCGCTCCATGTGTCGAACTGCACACCGGCGCTTTTGCCAATGCCTGGGGGGCGCGCAATATCCAGGACATGCACACCGAACTGACGCGCCTGAAACAAGGTCTGAAGCACGCGCGTTCTCTCGGCTTGCGCACCCACGCCGGCCATGGGCTGGCGCTCTGGAGCGAAGCCGCGTCGCAGCCGTTTGCCAGCAGCACTGCGCAGATCGCCGCGCTGCCCGACGTTGCCGAATTGCATATTGGCCATGCCTTGATTGGCCACGCCGTATTCGTGGGGCTGCGCCAGGCCGTCGCCGATTTCCAGGCCGAAGCGGTGCGCGCCCGGCGCCCAGCCTAGAACCAGTCTGTGACCAGGAAGACCGTGAAACCTGTGCAACCCTTCGGGCCGGGGCCTTCCGGTTCGCGGACAGGTTCCCGATGATCTTCGGCATCGGCACCGACATCTGCGATATCCGGCGCATCGCCGCCGTGCTCAGCCGGCACGGCGATCGCTTTCCGCGGCGCGTGCTCGGGCCGACCGAGTTCGCCATGTACGAGGCGCGTTCGCGCAGACTCGAGGCGCGCGGCATCAGTTTCCTGGCCACACGCTTTTGCGCCAAGGAAGCGTTTTCCAAGGCGGTCGGACTTGGGATGCGCAGCCCGATGACATGGCAAGCGTGTGAAATCGTCAAGGCGCCCAGTGGCAAGCCCGAGATTCACTTGCACGGCGCCCTCGCCAACTGGTTCAATGCACTCGGTCTGAGCGCCCACGTCAGCATCAGCGACGAAGCCGACTACGCCGCGAGTTTCGTCATCGTCGAA
>JAEMQF010000116.1 GCA_022758925.1 Burkholderiales bacterium
GCCGTCGTAGTTGCGCTGTTTCGACAGGTGTTTCGCCGCGCCGAGAAGCATCGCCGTGTGGCCGTCATGGCCGCAGGCGTGCATCTTGCCGGGGTGCTGGCTCGCGTGGGCGAACTTGTTGTGCTCCGTCATCGGCAGTGCGTCGATGTCAGCGCGCAGACCGACGGCACGGCTGCTCGTGCCATTCTTCAGGATCGCGACCACGCCCGTGCCACCCAGGCCGCGGTGAATCGGGATCCCCCAGTCGGTGAGCTGTTTGGCGATCACGTCCGAGGTGCGCTTTTCCTGAAAGCACAGTTCGGGGTGGGCGTGGATGTCACGCCGCACCGCGGCGATGGAAGCGGCGTCGGCGAGGATGGATTCGATGAGTTTCATGGAGCGCTCCATGCGCCAGCGCACGCCGCGGCACGGCATGGCAGGGGCATTCATTGTGAGGTGCGTGGCAGTTTACTCGTGTGCCCCGGGCAGGGCCAGCGCCCCCGGCTGAAACCCCAAGGCGAACCGGCTTGTGCAATGATTCAAGCATGAGCACCACCATGGTTCGCGGCGCATGCCCGCACGATTGCCCGGACACCTGTGCGCTGCGCATCACGGTTCAGGACGGACGCGCGGTCAAGGTTCAGGGCGATCCCGATCACCCGCCGACGCATGGCGCGCTGTGCACCAAGGTTTCGCGCTACGCCGAGCGCACCTATCACGCCGAGCGTGTGCTGACGCCGCTCAAGCGCGTGGGCGCCAAGGGTGTCGGCAGTTTCGTGCCGGTGAGTTGGGACGAGGCGCTGCGCGACATCGCTGGGCGGCTGCGCGCCATTGCTGCGCGTGACCCGCAGGCAATCGTGCCGTACAGCTATGCCGGCACGATGGGCCTGGTGCAAGGCGAAAGCATGGCCGCGCGTTTCTTCAACAAACTTGGCGCCTCGCGGCTGGACCGCACCATCTGTTCATCGGCCGGCGGCGAGGCGCTGGTCGCCACCTATGGTGCAAAGATCGGGATGCATGTCGAGCACTATGCGCGCAGCAAACTGATCCTGGTCTGGGGCAGCAATTCGATCGCGTCAAACCTGCATTTCTGGACCTTCGCTCAAGAGGCCAAGCGCAGTGGCGCGAAGCTGATCTGCATCGACCCGCGCAAGACGGAAACCGCCGACAAGTGCCATCAGCACATCGGATTGCTGCCGGGCACCGATGGCGCGCTCGCGCTGGGCATCATGCACGAGCTGATCGTCAATGATTGGCTGGACCACGATTACATCGCGCGCCACACCGAGGGTTGGATGAAGCTGCGCGAACGCGCACTGGGGTGGCCACCCGAACGCGCGGCGGCGACCTGCGGCATCGGCGCCGACGAGGTGCGCTCGCTGGCGCGCGACTACGGAACGATTCGGCCTGCGGCAATCCGCCTCAACTACGGAATGCAGCGTGTGCGCGGCGGCGGCAACGCGGCGCGGCTGGTCGCGATCCTGCCTTGTCTGGTGGGCGCGTGGCGCGACGCGGCGGGCGGCATGCTGCTGTCGTCGTCGGGCTGGTTCAACAGCGTGCGCAACGACTCAGGCCTGCAACGTCCAGATTTGCTGGGTGCGCGCCGGCCACGAATCATCAACATGAGCACGATTGGCGACGACTTGCTGCGCGAGTCCGATGCGCAATTGCCGGATCGGGCCAGGTTCGGCCCGAAGATCGAGGCGCTGCTGGTCTACAACAGCAACCCCGTCGCAGTGGCGCCCGAGTCGCCCAAGGTCGTGCAAGGGTTCAGGCGCGAAGACCTGTTCACGGTGGTGCTCGAGCACTTCCTGACCGACACCGCCGACCATGCCGACTACGTGCTGCCGGCGACGACACAGCTTGAACACCTGGACGTTCACCTGTCGTATGGCCATACCTACGCGATGATGAACGAGGCCGCGATCGCGCCGCTCGGGCAGGCGCGCAGCAATGCTCAGATCTTTCGCGATCTGGCCCGGCACATGGGTTTCGACGAGCCGTGTTTTGCCGACAGTGACGAGGAGTTGGCGCGCTGTGCGTTGCATCACAACGTCGATTTCGCTGCATTGCGCGAGCGCGGCTGGGTCAAGTTAACCCTGCCTGACGCGCCATTTGCCGATGGTGGCTTTGCCACGCCGAGCCGCAAGTGCATCATCGATTCGCCGCAGTTCGGCGTGCCCGACCATGTGCCCAACTATGAATCGGCTGAAAGTTCGCCCGAACTGGCACGCAGCTATCCCCTGGCGATGATTTCGCCGCCGGCGCGCAACTTCCTCAACTCGACTTTCGTCAATGTGAAAAGCCTGCGCGATATCGAGGGCAAGCCGGTGCTTGAAATGCACGTGAATGACGCGCTCGCGCGAGGCATCGTCTCGGGGCAGAGGGTGCGCATCTTCAATCAGCGCGGCAGCACGCAATGCACGGCTGTGGTCAGCCCGCGAGCGCGGCCCGGCGTCGTCAACGGTCTGGGCATCTGGTGGCGTAAGCTCGGTGTCGATGGCACGAATGTCAACGAGGTCACGCACCAGCGGCTTACCGACATCGGCCGCGCGCCGAGTTTCTACGATTGCCTGGTTGAAGTGGCGCCATTGCCGGACACGTTGCCGCGCCACACGGCAGCGTGAGGCGCTGGGCTCGAGTTGCCGGCGTGGTGGCGGGTATGACGGGGCTGGGGCTGGGCGGAGGCATCGTGCTCACTGCAGCGCTTTGCGTAATGCCGGGGTGTAGCACTCTGGCCTACTACGCCCAGTCGGTGAATGGCCACCTCGATCTGGTAGAGCGCTCACGGCCGGTTGCGGACTGGCTCGCGGATTCTCAAACCGACGCTGAACTCAGGCAACGCCTGGTCTTGAGCCAGCAGATTCGCGACTATGCGGTGAGCGAACTCGGACTTCCCGACAATCCAAGTTATCGGCGTTACGCCGACCTGAAGCGCAGCGCGGCAGTGTGGAACGTCGCGGCCGCGCCGGAATTGAGCCTGACCCTCGAAACCTGGTGTTTCCCGGTGGTCGGCTGCGTCAGTTATCGAGGCTACTTCGATCGGGCCGACGCCGAAGCCTACGCCACGCAGCTGCGCGTGCGCGCGCTGGAGGTCAGCGTCTACGGTGTACCCGCCTATTCGACGCTTGGCAAATTGCCATTCGCAGCTTTCGCCGACCCGCTGCTGAACACATTCATCGCCTACCCCGAAGGAGAACTTGCACGGCTCATCTTTCATGAGCTTGCGCACCAGGTGGCCTACGTGGCGGACGACACCGTGTTCAACGAATCGTTCGCCACCGCGGTGGAGCGCATCGGTGGCGCGCGCTGGTTGGGCCAGGCGAAAAACGGCGCGGCGCTCGATGAATACCGGCAGCTGGAGCAGCGTCGGGAGCAGTTCCGTGCCTTGACCCAGGTCTGTCGCGAGCGACTGCAGGCGGTCTATGCTTCGTCGTTGTCGGACAGCGACAAACGCAGCGCCAAAGCCACGCTGATGGCGCAACTGCGCGCGGACTACGAGCAACTCAAGGCGCAGCGCTGGGGTGGCTATTCCGGGTACGACAACTGGTTTGCCCATGCCAACAATGCATCGTTGGGCGTACTCTCGGCGTACCACGAGCTTGTTCCTGGGTTCGAGCGCCTGTTCGAACGCCAAGGGCGAAAGTTCCACCGCTTTTACGACGAGGTGCGGCGCATTGCAGCGCTGCCCCGGCAGCAACGCCGCAGCGCATTGAGCGCGACCACGGGAGACTGAAGCATGGCCGATATCCGTATCCACCGCGAACACAAACTCGGCCTTGCCAAGGCACGCGAAGTCGCGTGGGCGTGGGCTGAAGACGTTGAAAAGCGCTTTGACATGGAATGCACCGTGCTCGAGGGTGAAACCAGCGACACCGTGGAATTCACGCGGGCCGGCGTGAATGGCACCTTGATCGTCGCCGCTGACCACTTCGATCTGCAGGCGAAGCTCGGCTTCCTGGTCGGTGCGTTCAGCACGAAGATTCAGGCCGAAATCGAGACCAACCTCGACGCGCTCTTGGCCAAAGGTGCGAAGTCTATGGCGAAGAAGAGCGTGCCAAAGGCGGGCAAGAAGTAGGCGTGGCTTTGTCCGCTCGCAAGCCGATGCCCCGCCGCGGGGCCTGGGCCAGGGTCTTGTCGCTGGCCGCAGCGGCTGGCGCAACTGGGTGTACGCCTACCCACGACTGGCGCGAATTTCGCCCCGACGGCAGCGCGCTCGTGTCGATGTTTCCATGTCGGCCGCAGCACCATGCGCGCACGACCGAACTGGCCGGGATGCAAGTGCCCATGCAACTGCACGTTTGCAGCAGCGGCCAGGAGACCTGGGCCATCGCGGTTCTCGATGTTGCGCAGCCGGACCAGGTTGCGGCCGCCCTGCAAGCGCTGCGCAGGGCTGCGCTAGCGAATTTCTCCGCGACGCTGATCCGAACCTCACCGCTGCAGGTGCCTGGAATGACGCCAAATCCGAATGCAGCGTTGGACGCGCTGCAGGGGGTGTCGCCGCAGGGGGCGTCGACTCAGGTGACAGCGGCATTCTTCGCAAAGGGGCTGCGTGTGTACCAGGCTACCGTGTTCGCTCCGCAGGTCAGCCCAGAGGCCTCAGAGATGTTCTTCTCCGGCTTGAAGCTGCAATGACGCAGATGCTTCTGACGCGACGCTTGGCGGTCGCGATATTCCTGAGCTTTGCCTTTGCCTACTTCTTCTCTGCTCTCGTGCGCGGCGTTACGGCCACCCTGGCGCCGCGGTTCAGCATCGAATTGGGATTGGGCTCGGGCGATCTCGGCCTGCTCGCGGGCGCCTATTTCCTCGGATTTGCCGCCACGCAACTCCCGATGGGCAGCGCGCTCGATCGGTTCGGGCCGAGGCGGGTGCTGCTCGGGTGCCTCACGCTTGCGGTGCTGGGATGCATCGCTTTTGCTTCGGCCAGAAACTTCTTGGAGTTGACTTTGGCGCGCGGCTTGATCGGTGTCGGTGTCTCGGCGTGCCTCATGGCGCCGATGACGAGTTTTCGCAATCGCTTCAATCCTGAGGCGCAGATCCGGGCCACCTCATGGATGTTGATGACAGGAAGCTTCGGGATGGTGGCGTCCACCGTGCCTGTCCAATGGTTGCTGCCGCACCTGGGTTGGCGCGGCTTGTTCTGGTGCATCGCCGGCGCGTTGGCGCTGGCGATGTGTGTGATCGGCAAGGTCGCGCCTGTGGATTCTCAAAAACGGCATACCCTCGCAGCAGCGTCAGCCGGATATGGCGCGGTGTTCCGGCATCGCACGTTCTTGCGTTTTGCGCCAATCGGATTCTTCCAATATGGTGGCTTGATCGCGATTCAGTCGCTCTGGGCAGGGCCCTGGCTGGTCGAGGTTTGCGGCAAGACCCCGGAAGAATCCGCGCGCGGCTTGTTCGTCATCAATGCGAGCATGCTGCTGAGCTTCATGGCTTGGGGCGCGATTGTCCCGCGGCTGTATCGGCAGGGTTGGACGGCGCATCGCCTGGTCGCGCTCGGACTGCCGCTGAGCCTGGGGGCATTGCTGCTGGCCGTTGGGCTCGGCCAGGACGCGACGGCTTGGGTCTGGGTGCTGTTTTGCACCGCGAGCACATTTGCCTCGTTGTCGCAACCGGCAGTCGGCCTCGCCTTCCCAACCGGCCTGGCGGGTCGCGCGTTGTCGGCATACAACCTGATCATGTTTTCGGGTGTGTTTGTCGTGCAATGGAGCATCGGGCTGAGCATCGACGTGCTGCGCACGCTGGGCTGGTCGACCATCGCCGCCTACCAAGGCGCGATCGCATTCTTCGCACTCTGCTGTGCCCTGTCCTATTTCTGGTTTCTCGCCTTCGACGATGGTGCTGGCCTGGTGCGGCTGCAGGGCACGCCGTGATGTGTCGATAATCCCGGCATGCCGGGAATGATGATCATTGCGCACGCGCCGTTGGCGTCTTCGTTGAAGGCTGTCGCGGTACATGCCTATCCCGATTGCCTGGGCGCGATCGAAGCTTTGGACGTCGCCCCCGACGCGAGCATCGAAACGGTCGAAGCCGCTGCGCGCATGATGTTGCAGCGTGTGTGCAACCCTGACGCGCTCATCTTCACTGACGTCTTCGGAGCCACACCTTGCAATGTGGCACAGCGATTGGCGGATGGCGTCCA
>JAEMQF010000418.1 GCA_022758925.1 Burkholderiales bacterium
GTCCTACTTCACCGCGAAAACAATGCACGAGATCGAGCGCATCAAGGCGCTTCGCAAGTCGCTGGCCGTGAAACGTTCGGTCGCCGTAGTGGCCTATGAGGCGGCAGACGCTTTGACCGAAGGACAATCGGTTCCGGCCTGATGCATGCGGCTCCAGGACGATCTTCATTGATCATCGGATCAAAGCTGGCCGCTCCAGTGGGCGCAACGACGCCTGTTTAAGACCGACTGAACCATCAAACATGGCCCGCATCACCGCCTCCGTCTACACCTCGCATGTCCCGGCCATCGGCGCGGCGCTGGACCTGGGCAAGGCCGGCGAGCCCTACTGGCAGCAGGTGTTCAGGGGCTACGACTTCTCCAAGCAGTGGCTCAAGGCCCACAAGCCCGACGTCGTCTTTCTCGTCTACAACGACCACGCCACGGCGTTCAGCCTGGAGATGATCCCGACCTTCGCCATCGGTTGCGCTGCGCAATTCCCGGTCGCTGACGAAGGCTGGGGGCCGCGCCCGGTGCCCATGGTGATCGGACACCCCGAACTCGCGGCGCACATCGCGCAGTCGGTGATTCAGGACGACTTCGACCTGACCATCGTCAACAAGATGGATGTCGATCACGGCCTGACCGTGCCCATGTCGCTGATGTGCGGGCAGCCCGCGGTTCCACATTTCGCCTGGCCGTTCCCGGTGATTCCGTTCGCCGTGAACGTGGTGCAGTACCCCGTGCCGTCCGGGCGGCGCTGTTTCATGCTCGGGCAGGCGATTCGCCGCGCGATCGAGTCGTACGACGAACCGCTGAAGGTGCAGATCTGGGGCACGGGCGGCATGAGCCACCAGTTGCAGGGGCCGCGTGCCGGGCTCATCAACCGCGAGTTCGACAACAACTTCCTCGACCAGTTGATCGCCGACCCGGCGCGCCTGGCGCAGATGCCGCACATCGACTACGTGCGCGAAGCCGGCTCGGAGGGCATCGAGCTCGTGATGTGGCTCATCGCACGCGGCGCGATGGCCGACGTCGCGGGCGGCGCGAAGCCGAAGGTCGTGCATCGCTTCTACCATGTGCCGGCGTCGAACACTGCCGTCGGCCATCTGATCCTGGAGAACGTATGACGCAAGGCATCAAGGTCGCGCTCGCCGGCGCCGGCGCATTCGGCATCAAGCACCTCGACGCGATCAAGCTGATCGACGGCGTGGAGGTGGTGTCGCTCATCAGCCGCGAGCTCGACAAGACACGCGAGACGGCCTCGAAGTACGGCATCGCCCATGTCACGACGAACCTCGCCGACGCGCTGGCGTTGAAGGAGGTCGACGCCGTGATCCTGTGTACGCCCACGCAGCTGCACGCCGAACAGGCACTGGCGTGCCTGAAGGCGGGCAAGCATGTGCAGGTCGAGATTCCGCTGGCCGACAGCCTGGCCGGCGCGCAAGCCGTGGTCGCGCTGCAGATGCAGACCGGGCTGGTCGCGATGTGCGGCCACACGCGACGCTTCAACCCGAGCCACCAGTGGCTTCACAAGCGCATCGCGGCGCGCGAGTTCACGCTGCAGCAGATGGACGTGCAGACCTACTTTTTCCGCCGCACCAACATCAACGCGCTGGGCCAGCCGCGCTCGTGGACGGACCACCTGCTGTGGCACCACGCGGCGCACACGGTGGACCTGTTCGCCTACCAGACCGGCGGCGCGATTCAGCAGTGCAATGCGGTGCAGGGCCCGATGCACCCGCAGCTCGGGATATCGATGGACATGAGCATTCAACTCAAGAGCAGCACCGGGGCGATCTGCACCCTATCCCTGAGCTTCAACAACGACGGGCCGCTCGGCACCTTCTTTCGCTACATCGGCGACTCCGGCACTTACCTCGCGCGCTACGACGATCTGTTCGACGCCAAGGAGCGCAAGATCGACGTCTCCAAGGTCGATGTGTCGATGAACGGCATCGAGCTCCAGGACCGCGAGTTCTTCGCCGCGATTCGCGAGGGGCGCGAGCCGAATTCGAGCGTCGCCCAGGTGCTGCCTTGTTACCGCACGCTGCACCGCCTGGAGCAGCAGTTGAACGCTGCCGGGTAGCGCCGCCGGGCTCACCCCGAGCGCTGCGGCACGTGCGCGACGCGCCCAGGTGCTGCACGCCGGCCGATGCCCCTCGCCCGCGGACCGGCATCGCGTTTGCTAGCATCGTCGCATGGACGCCCTGCTCCTGGCGCGAATGCAATTCGCCGCCAACATCAGTTTCCACATCCTGTTCCCGACGATCAGCATTGCGCTGGGCTGGACGCTGCTCTTCTTCCGCTGGCGCTGGCTCACCACGCGCGACCCGGCCTGGCTGAGCGCGTACCGCTTCTGGACCAAGGTCTTCGCGCTCACGTTTGCGCTGGGCGTGGTGTCGGGCATCACGATGAGTTTTCAGTTCGGCACCAACTGGCCGGGCTTCATGGAACGCGTGGGCAACATCGCCGGCCCCTTGCTCGCCTACGAAGTGCTGACCGCGTTTTTTCTCGAAGCGGGTTTTCTCGGGATCATGCTGTTCGGCCACGGCCGGGTCAGCGAACGCGTGCACCTGCTCGCGACCTTCTTTGTCGCCTTCGGCACGACGCTCAGCGCGTTCTGGATCCTGGCGCTGAACTCCTGGATGCAAACCCCCGCCGGCCACGAAGTGATCGGCGGCGAGTTCCATGTGCGCAGCTGGGTCGAAGTGATCTTCAACCCCTCGTTTCCCTATCGTCTGATGCATGTGCTGCTCGCGTCGGCGTTGACGGTGGCATTCCTGCTCGCCGGCATCTGCGCCTGGCAGGTGCTGCGCGGCGCGCTGAATGCGGCGACGGGCAAGGTGCTGCGCGTCGGGCTCACGCTCGGCGCGGTGCTGATTCCGCTGCAGATCTTCGTCGGCGACCTGCACGGCCTGAACACGCTCGAGCACCAGCCGCAGAAGATCGCGGCGATGGAAGGCGTGTGGGACACCGAGCGCGGCGCGCCGCTGCTGCTGTTTGCCTGGCCCGACGAAGCGCAGCGGCGCAATCACTTCGAAGTCGCGATTCCGCGTCTCGCGAGCGTGATCCTGACGCATGCGGCTGACGGCGAGATCCAGGGCCTGAATCAATTCCGCGATCAGCACCCGCCGGTGGCGCCGCTGTTCTTCGCGTTTCGCGCGATGGTCGGCGTCGGCCTGTTGATGCTCGCCACCAGTTGGCTCGGTTGCTGGCTGTATCGGCGCTGCGCGTGGCGGCCGTTGAGTCTGCCGCGCTGGCTCTTGTGGGGGCTGGCGGGAATGACCTTCTCCGGCTGGGTGGCCACAATCGCCGGCTGGTACGTGACCGAAATCGGGCGCCAGCCCTTCATCGTCTACGGCCTGTTGCGCACCGCCGATGTCGCCTCGACGCAGCCCGCGTCGATGATCGGCTTCACGTTGGCGATGTACGTCACGCTCTACCTGGCGCTGATCGTCTCGTATGTGAGCGTGCTCGCCTACATGGCGCAGAAGGCTGAGGGTGAGGCTGAGGGTGAGGCTGAGGCCGATGCCGAAGCCGCGCCCGGTTCGGCGCCGAGGGCCGGCGCCGGCGCGCTGGCGCAGGGACTCGCAACATGATCTGGATGGATTTCGACCAGATGCTGCCCGTGATCTTCATGGCGCTGATGGGGCTGGCGATGTTGATCTACGTCATCAGCGACGGCTACGACCTCGGCGTGGGCATGCTCCTGATGAGCGCGACCGACGCACAAAAGGACGTGCTGATCGCCTCGATCGGCCCGTTCTGGGACGCCAACGAAACCTGGCTCGTGCTCGGCATCGGCATCCTGCTGGTGGCGTTCCCGAAGGCGCACGGCGTCGTGCTCGGCGCGCTCTACCTGCCGGTGGCGCTGATGCTGATCGGCCTCACGCTGCGCGGCGTCGCGTTCGACTTCCGCGTCAAGGCCAAGGCCCAGCGCAAGGCGATGTGGGATCGCCTGTTCTTCGCCGGATCGGCGCTCACCGCTGCGTCGCAAGGCTGGATGCTCGGGCGCTATGTCAGCGGTTTCGGCGAGGGCTGGAACTACCCGCTGTTCGCCGCGGCGATCGCGGTTGCGCTGCCGATGGCCTATGTGCTGCTCGGCGCCACCTGGCTCATCATGAAGACCGACGGCGAGTTGCAGGAAAAGGCGGTGCGCTGGGCACGCATCGCCTGGGCGCCGATGGTTGCCGGCATGGTCTTGATCTCGCTCGCCACGCCCTGGATCAGCGCCACGGTGCGCGAGCGCTGGTTCACGCTGCCGGCGCTGATCGCACTGCTCGCGATTCCGCTTGTGACTGCCGTGGCACTGCTCGCGGTGCGCGCGATCCTGAACACGCGCCTGGTGCGCGGGCCGCTCAGTTGGCTGCCGTTCGTGTTGCTGATCGGCGTCTTCATCCTCGGCTTTCTCGGCCTTGCGTACAGCATCTACCCGTTCGTCGTGATCGACCGCCTGACGATCTGGCAGGCCGCGAGCAGCGCCGCAGCGCTCAAGGTCATCCTGATCGGCGTCGCGGTTTCGGTGCCGGCGATCGCGGGCTACACGATTTTTTCGTACTGGGTGTTTCGCGGCAAGGCGCGGGAGTTGAAGTACGCCTGACGGTTGGCGCGGGTCGGCGCCGTGCACTGCGAGCGCTGCATGAAGCCGCACCTGCGTTATCGTCGACGCCTTGCACGGCCCGCGTTGTCGTGCATCAACCAGGAGAACCGTTTGTGAATCGACTTGCACGTTGCACCAGCCTCGCGCTGCTCGCCGCCTTCGCGGCGTCCGCCCCTGCGCTGGCGGCCGACTACCCCACCAAGCCGGTGAAATGGGTCGTGCCCTACCCGCCCGCCGGCACCACCGACGTGCTGGCGCGCATCGTCGCGGCCTGGCTCACGGAAAAGATGGGCCAGCCGTTCGTCATCGAAAACAAACCCGGCGCGGGCAACAACATCGGTGTCGAAGCGGTCGTGAACGCACCGGCCGACGGCTACACGATGCTGCTCGTGAACCCGGCGAACGGCATCAACGCCACGCTCTACAAGAACCTCAACTACAACTTCATGCGCGACATCCTGCCGGTCGCGGGGCTGGTGCGCACGCCCAACGTGATGGAGGTGACGAGTTCCTTTCCGGCGAAGACGGTGCAGGAGTTCATCGACTACTGCAAGGCGAACCCGGGCAAGATCAACATGGCATCCAGCGGCAGCGGCACCTCGGTGCACTTGTCGGGCGAGCTCTTCAAGTCGATGACGGGCTGCAACATGGTGCACGTGCCGTACAAGGGCGCGGGACCGGCGCTGACGGATCTGATCGGCGGCCAGGTCGACGTGCTGTTCGACAACCTGCCCTCCTCCATCAACCACATCAAGGGCGGGCGCATTCGCGCGCTGGCCGTGACCTCCGAGCAGCGCGAACCGGCGCTGCCGCACCTGCCCACCGTCGGCGAGACCGTGCCCGGCTACGAGGCCACGGCGTGGTTCGGCATCGGCATGCCCAAGGGCACGCCGCGCGACGTGATCGACAAGGTCAACGCCGAAGTGAACCGGGCCCTGGCCGACCCGAAGATGCGCGAGCGCCTGGCCGAGCTGGGCGGAAAGTCGATCGGCGGCACACCCGAAGACTTCGGGAAAGTCATCGCCGCGGAGACTGCGAAGTGGGCGAGCGTCGTCATCTCGTCGGGGGCGAAGGTGGAGTGAATTCGCTCAGCTTCGCGCCGAGCACGGGCGCGGCGCCGAGCTCTTGAGGGAGCACGCGCAGCGCCGCCCACACTCCTATAGCTGAAACCCCAGCCACAGCACCAGGCCGTCGGCAAGGTCGCCCCACAGGCCCGGGCGCAGCGGCAGGTGCCGCGCTGCCAGGCTGCGTTCCTTTTCGAACCAGGCTGCACAGGCAGCGACGGCGTCGCCATCCTCAAATGCGAACATCAGTTCGTAGTTGAGGAACAGGCTTCGGCTGTCGAGATTGGCCGTTCCGGTGTAGGCCACCACGTCGTCGATCACGGCCAGCTTGGCGTGCAGCATGTACGGTGTCAGCCAGACACGGCCGCCTGCATCGCTCAGCGAGCGCAAGGCGCGGCGCCGGGCAAGGTCTGACAGGCGGTGGTTGGAGCGCCGCGGCAGCAGCAGGTCGACCTCGACTCCGCGCCGCGCCGCGAGGCACAGCGCCGTCAGCAGTGCCGAATCGGGAACGAAATACGGGCTCGCCAATTGCAGGCGGTGGCCGGCCCGGTAGGCCGCCGTGATCAGCAGCGCATGCACGGTGTCGTCGACCTGGTCCGGGCCCGACGCCACGAGCTGGGCGCGGCGCATGGACGGTGCGAACGGCGCGGCCGACCCGGCGCGGCCGGACGCAGCATGCGTGGCGGGCGCCGCCTTCAGGCCGTTGGCGAAGGCCCAGTCGTGTTCGAACAGGGAAGCGGCCTGCAGCACCAACGCACCGCGCAGGTCGAAGCTCAGGTCGTGCCACGCCTGCTTGTCGGCCGATCCCTCGAAGTACTCGCACGCCAGATTGCGCCCGCCGCACCAAAGGCGCCGGCTTTCATGCGCGGCGTCGGCGACCACCAGCTTGCGGTGGTTGCGCAGGTTGGTCCGGCCCTTCAATGGCGAATGCATGGGCGGCACGAACAGCGTGAGCTCGACGCCTGCCGCGGCCAGCGGCTTGAGGTCCGGCCGGCCGCCCATCCAGCGCCCCATGCCATCGAGCAGCAGGCGCACCCGCACCCCGGCGCGCGCCTTCGAAGCCAGGCGCTCGACGACCTGCCTCCCCAGCAGATCGTCACCGACGATGAAGGTGCAGACCTCGATCGAATGCATGGCGCCGTCGATGACCTGCCAGAGTGCGTCAAGCGCTGCGCTGCCGTCTGCGTGCAGATGCAACGTTTCGTAGGGCGCCGCTTCGGGCTGGCCGAGCGCCACCGCGGTGCGCTCCGGCCAGGAGCTCTCCGAGGCGAGTGTGGCGGCCCCGATGAGGGGGGTCGTGGCGCGTGGGCGCACCTGCTTGCGCGAGCCGAACGTCAGGAACGCCGGCAACGCGAGATAGGGCATCAGCAGGATGAACAGCACCCAGGCGATCGCCGCGCTCGGATGGCGGCGCTGTTGCAACAGCTGCGACGTGATGACGTAGAACAACACCGCCAAGATCGTGACGAGGCCGTGCAGGGTGAGCCAATACGCGGTGGTCAGGCCGGGGAACATGGGTGCACCTTAGCGCATGCCGGGAATGCGGGGGAAACCGGCTCGGCCGAACCGGGACGGGCCAGGCCGAGACAGGCTACCTGCATCCACAATATTGAGGATGTGCGCGGCTGCATCGACGCGTATTCTCTTGCTTGGGCAAGCTTGTCGCGCTGCATCCGCCGCCGCAGATTGCTCGTCGCTGAAGCCCCGGTGGGGCGTGGAGCACAACCCGATGCAGATCAAGCTCGAGAACCTCGACCCGGTCCAGGGCAGCCTCAACATGTGGCTGGAGTTGCGTCTCGGCCGCAGCCGCGTAACGAACGCAAGCGCCGAGGAAATCGCGGCGCTGCTGAACCAGAGAATCGCCCCCAGCTCAGGCTCGGCGACGCTCGCACGCTGACCCGATGAACCTTCTGCAACGCCTGTCGGTCGCCGTCGAACTCGCTTTCGGCGCGATCTCGCGCTGGGTCGACCCGGCAATGCCCTGGCTGTTTCTCGCGTTGCGGCGCGCCCTGATCGCGACGCTGGTCGCTGTCGTGGTGGCGCTGCTGTTCTTCGTCGTGCCGCAAAGCCGCGAGGTTCTGCGCGGGCTCGGCGAGCCGCCGCTGAAGTCGCTGCAGGACTTTGATCAGATCGCGATCCAGCTCATCAACTACTGGGGTTATGGGTTGTACAGCGCCGGCGCCGTCGCACTCGGGCTCGCCACCTGGTACGCGGCGCGGTTGCTGGCGACGGTCGAGGCACAACTCGCGACTCCGGGCGCGCTGGCCGAGGGTGCCGCTGCCACCGGCCTGCAAACCGCGACGACCTGGCTGCCGCGGGGCCTGGGCACGTTCGTCCTCGGTGCGGCGATCGGCGCATTGCTTTACGCGAACTACACGCCGCGCCTTTCGCAACTGCCGGCGCTGGCCTTGGTGGCACTGGCGATTTCCGGGCCGCTGCTCGTCGCCGCCGGCACGATGGCGCGCTCCCGGCGCGGCTTCTGGCTCGGCGTCGCGGCGACGCTCGTCGCTACCGTACTGCTCGCGCTGTTCACCGACAAGTGGCGCATCTGGCTCGCGAGCATCGCCTGTTCCGCGCTGCCGGCGGCGCTGCTCTGGTTCCTCTGCACGCGGCGGCGCATGCTCGAGCGCCTGGGCTTGAGCCGCAACCAGCTCGCGCATCAACCGCGCACCTTCGGCGAAGTGATCGTCACCTTGTTCATGGTCGTGGCGGCCAGTGTGCTTCTGCTGTTGCTGCTTGCGTTGCTGCCGACGCCTGCGGTGCGGATGTTCGGCTCCGCCGCAGCGGTGTTGCTGTTTCTCGCGGCCTCGGTGTTGTTCCTGGCCGGCGTGCAAATCCTGTTGCGCCGTGCCGCGCGCAACGTCCCGGGTCTGACCTCGGCGGCACTCGTCGTGTTCGCGGCCGGGGTGGCCGTGCTCGGCGACGAATCGCTCGGTGACGAAAGACTCGACGCCGCAGCGAGCGACGCCGTGCCGGCCGTGCCGCCCGCGGCGGCTGTCGGGGCTCGCGCGGCTGCCGCAGATGCTGCGGCGCAGCCGCGCCCGTTCTACGTGAACGCGCATGGCGGCGGCTTGCGCGCCGCGGTCTTCACCGCTCAGGTGCTGGCGCGCGCCGACGACGCGACCTGTGGCAGCTTCGGCGAAAAGGTGGCGGCGTTCAGCGGCGTCTCGGGAGGGAGCCTGGGCATCGCGACCTATCTCGTCGCACGCCAGGAACATGTGCGCAACGGCGGCTGGCTCGGCTGCACGCCGGGTTCGCAGAAGACTGCGAATCCGCTCACCAACATCGTGCTGCGTGCGCTGGTGCAAGACCATCTCTCGCCCGCCATGGCGCGATTGCTCGCGGTCGACGCGCCCCACCTGCCGTGGGCGCCAACGCGCGGCCAGGCCCTGCTCGACAGCTGGCAGAGCGCGCTCGTTGAATCGCTCGCCGAAGCGCGCAAGGAGAAGCGCGCCGACCCGCCCGCTGCCTTCGCGCAGCGCCTGGGTGCGCTGACCGGCGGCATGCCTCGGCCGGTGAGCGTGTACTTCAACGCCACCAACGCCGACACCGGGCACATCGTCTGGTTCAGCAACCGTGCCGGGGGCCAGGTGCATGACGGCCTTGCCACCTACGCGGCCGCCGCGCCCGAGGTCACGGTCGGCCAGGCCGTGCTGCACAGCGCACGCTTTCCGATCGTCAGCCCGGCCGGAGGCTTCAGGTCGCTGCGCCTGGTCGATGGCGGTTATGCCGACAACTCGGGCACGACCACCTTGTTGCGCGCGCTGCGCGAAGAGCAGGCGCCAGGCCAGACAGAGGCGCCGTGGCTGCTGAACATCGACGGCAACCCGCCCGAAGATTCATTGTGCGGCGATGAGCCCCACAACCCGCCCCTCCTGACCGCGCTGCGCGCGCTGCTGCAGGCGCGCAGCGCACATGCAGCGCTTGCAGTGAACACGCTCAAGGACGAGAAGAATGTGCAAGCCCTCGACGTCACGCTGGACCTGGAGCGGACGATCACCGATGCGGACCCGGGCGAACGCTGCAAACAGGTACGCCGCGTGAACCAGGCCCCGCTTGGCTGGTACATGAGTTACGGCGCGGCGAAGACACTCGCCGCGTCCGTCGATGACGGCGTGCAGCAGATCTGCGCCGCGCTCGGCCATGCGTGCACGCCCGAAGCCGGGGCGTTGCAGAACAAGCCTTGATCGAGCCGGCTCTGTCGCGCACCGATGGCGCCGAGCGCGCGCAGTGCCGCTCGGCCCCCAGCGTGCGCCGGGGCCAAGGCCATCACTGCCGAGCCGATTGCGATTGCGATCGTCCAGCCCGGTTTCCTTCGCGCCGGGCGTGTGATTGAATAGCCGGTTCGAGACCGGAGCCCCGGCCACCGGCGGCTCGGCGCCGATCACAAGGCCACAACCATGAATCAAACAACCCGGGACCGCTCGGTCCTCATCACCGGCGCCGCCTCCGGCATCGGTGCCGCCACGGCGCGCCGCTTCATCCGGGAGGGCTGGCGCGTCGCGATCAACTACCTCGATCCGGACCAGCGCGAGTCGGCGACGGCACTCGCGGACTCCGGTGGCCCCGGCCGGCGCTGCATCGCGATCGAAGGCGACGTGACGCGCGATGCCGACTGCGTGCGGCTGGTGCAGGCCAGTGTCGCCGCATTCGGCGGGCTCGATGCGCTGGTGAACGCGGCAGGCATCAGCAAGATGGTGACGCA
>JAEMQF010000133.1 GCA_022758925.1 Burkholderiales bacterium
CAACCTGACCCAGCAGCCCGCGTGCAGCATCCCCTGCGGGCTGACGCGCGCCGGTTTGCCGATCGGCCTGCAGTTCGTCGGCCCGATGTTTGGCGACGCGCTGGTGCTGCGCGCGGCGCGCGCCTACGAGCGCGTGCGGCCGATCCAACGCCCAAGCATGACCTGAACCATCGTGCTCAAGACAAACCCGGCCGAAGCCGGGTTTGTTTCTTCCAAGCGCGCAAGCAACCAAAAGGGCCTACTTGGTGGGCTTGGCTTGCGTCGCCTCGGTCTTGGGCTTGGCCTTGGTCTTCGGCTTCGCCTTGGTCTTCTTCGCGGAGGCATCCTTTTTACCTTGCTCCGTTTTGGCAGCCGCCGTCGGCGCTGCCGCAGCCGGTTTGGTGGCGACAGCCAAAGTCCCCGGCGTGGTGGCGGCCGGCGCTGCCGCCTGAGCGAATACACCCACAGCGAAAGTTGACGCGATCAGAGCGGTGATGAGGTTCTTCATGCGATAGGTCCTGTAGTTTGACATTGGCACAGAGCGGATTGCCCCGCTGAACAACGCCGTCCGGTGCTGCCGGGTTGACCGAAAACTGTATCGAAACTTGAACCAACCCGCAGCGGCGAGTTCGAGCGAGCGCGCCGCGAGCGCGGTCGCCGTCAATCGAAACGCCCTTCGCGCAACCATTTCGTCGCCACCCACTTCTCGCCCTCAAGCACCGGCGCGCCGCCATGCAGCGAGCGCGTCATCGGGTGCGGCCGGTCGTAGCTGAAGAACACCGCATTGCCCTTGCACGGCGCGACGTCGAGATGCACGTCGGGAAACACCGTCGCCCCCCCCTTCTCGGGGGTGTTCAGGTAGCACACGAGCGATGCCACGCGCTGTCCGCCGCGTTTCAGAATGCTCGCCGTTCCACTTTCCTTCGGATCGAAATAGTCATAGTGCGGCTTGTATTCGGCGCCGGGCAGGTAGCGCAGGATCTGCAAACCTTCGCCGTTTTCGAGGGGCCACCCGAGCAAGGCGGCGATGCGCTGCTCAAGCTTGTCGATCAGCTCGGTCTCGGCACGCGCAAAGAACATGCCTTCGCTGGTGCGCGCCTCGTTGACTTCAGTACCGCCGGTGGCCAACTGCACCGTTTCAGAGCGAACCAGTCGTGCCCGCGCGCATTCGACGAGCTGATCGCATTCGCTGCCGCTGAACAAGCCGCCGAAGACGATGATCCGCGGGTTGCGCATCGCCACCAGGACGCGCACTTCGTGCTCGTTCGCGTGCAGGGTGGAGTTGTCCAGCCCGGCCAGCGGCTCGGGAACGATGGCCGGCGGCGGCAGGCCGGAAGTCTTGGCGTGATCGTTCAAGTGCTCGCGCAGCGTTTCTTCAAGCGCCGTGATCGCGACGCCTTCTTGCCAGCCGCTGGCAAGCATCGACTTCAAGACCACGTCGGGCGGGTGGCCTGCCGTGGCCTGGGCGACGATCCATTCGCGCAGTGCGGGGGTGACGGGCTGGGCGCTCATGATCCGGATTTTGCGTGAACCTGGAAACCGCAGTTGGACGCGCCCGAGTGGGCCGTGATGCGGTGCGCTGGCAAGGCGCGACGACGCGGCGGGCTCATGCCCGCGAGGCTAAGCCCGGACACAGACAGTCCTGTGGACTGGCTGTGCCTGGCGAAGGGCCAAGCCCCCGGCTTGGCGCGGCCTGCAAGGTGGAGCAACGCCGCCAGCGTGCCGCAGCGCGGCTCAATCGGGTGCGTAGCGCTCTCACCCAAGTCGTGAGGGTGGTCGTGAGTAGAGGTCTCAGTGTGCATGCGGTGTCGCCCGCGCTGGGAAGCGGTCAACTGCGGTTTCCAGGTTGAACCAGCAGCGGCTTCATGCACAGCAAGCCGAGCACCGGGCCCAGCGCAAGCCAGGGCAGCACTTGAGCCAACGGCCAGCGCGTTGCCATGAACACGAACCCCGTGATCGTGGCCACGGAAATCGAGAAGCCGATGCAGTTGACCAACGTCAACACGCTGCCGACCTGGGCACGTGGCGCGTTGCGCGCCGTGAGCGCGCTGAATTGCGGCGAATCACCGGAGACCGTGGCGCCCCAGACGACAACCCACACAGCCCAGGCCCAGACCGGTGCGTCAAGCAGCCACGGCGACAGCAGCGCACAACTGCCACTGCAGGCAAGCTGGAATGCGGCGACACGTTCACTGCCAAAGCGCAAGGCCCAAAGGCCGCCCGCGACACAGCTCAGCGCACCAACGGCGATGGCCGCGAACACCCACCACGCGGCCGTGGCACTTTCCCAGCGCGCTGCGGCGATCAAGGGCATCAACACGAAAAACGCATACAGCTCCCACATGTGGCCGAAGTAGCCGAACGCCGACGCGCGCAGCTTGCGGTCTTGCACGATGACGAGCAAACCGCGCGGCGAAAGCCTGGCCTGCGGCCCAAGGTGCGGCCCGTCGGGAACGCAGACCGCCATCACGACGCCACCCGTCGCGGCGACAAGCGCCACGGCCCACATCACTGCCTGCCAGGGCCACGCTGCACCGAGCGCGCGCAGGCCGAACGGCAACGCCGTGCCGAGCACGAGCGCGCCGACGAGCACGCCCAGCGCCAGGCCGAGCCCCTGTGTGTACCAACCCGCTGCGATCTTCATTCCCACCGGGTAGATGCCGGCAAGGAACACGCCGGTCAGAAAACGCAGTGCGACGAGCGCGCCGAATGACGGCGGCAACCATGCGCACAGCGCCGCGCACGAGGCGCCGGCGAGTGAACAGGCCAGGAACACGAGTCGCGGCGAAAACCGGTCGGCGATGCCAACGATGGCGAAGCCCAGCGTGCCTGCGATGAAGCCGAGTTGTACCGCAGCGGTGAACCAGCCCACTGCCGCATCGGGCAGGTTTGAGCCGCGCTGCAGGTCGGCCATCACGGCGTTGATCGCGAACCACAACGACGTGCCTGCGAATTGCGACAGCGCGATCGCGGGCAGGATGCGGCGGGGGATCGTGACGGTCATGGCGCGGGCGGATTATCGGTGGGGGGGTCGCTTCGGCCGGCCTTTCGCCCGCGCCCAGTTTCAGCGCGCAACCAAAAGCGGCGCCGGCGGCTTTGCCCGCCCGCCATGGTTGCAGCTTTACCTGAAATTGCGACTGCGCGTCTCCAGCCCGGGCCGCGCAGGGCCCGGTCCTTCGCCAGCCACGCGACTGTCCGCAGTGGACAGTCGCGTGCGCGGGCTCAGCCCGGGCCGCGCAGGGCCCGGTCCTTCGCCAGCCACGCGACTGTCCGCAGTGGACAGTCGCGTGCGCGGGCTCAGCCCCTGCAACAAGGCCGAGTGGTCGATCATCTTCGTCGCGAGCAGGTGCATCACATCGCCTTCGCGTTGCCACTGGCCGAACACGGTGAGCAGGCGCGCACCGAGCAGCGGCTTGCGCTGCGCGTCCGCCACCGCCGGCCAGACGATGATGTTGGTGAAGCCGGTTTCGTCTTCAATCGTGACGAACACCGTGCCCTTGGCTGTCTCGGGGCGCTGGCGGTGCGTGACCAGGCCGCTGGCGCGTGCGATGCGACCGTTCGGATAGGTCCGCAGCACGGCCGCGGGTTGCACCTTGAACCTGGCGAGCTGTTCGCGCAGCATTGCCACCGGGTGGCGGTTCAAGGTCAGGCCGAGTGCGCGGTAGTCGGCGAGCATCGCTTCGGCTTCGCTCGGCGCCACCAGCTCCACCGGTGCTTCGTGAACGCGCATCGCTCGCAACAGTTCGGTGGGCCGGGTGTCGACGCCGGCCACCGCCCAGGCCGCCTGGTGGCGGTTTCCGTCAGGCCCGCCGACGATGCCACGCAACGCGTCGGCCTGCGCCAGCGCTTGCAAGTCGTGCGCGTTCAGGCGCGCGCACCGCGCCAGGTCTTCGACCCCATTGAACCGCGCCTGGGCACGCGCATCGACGATGCGCTGCGCCGCGTCTTGCGACAAGCCTGCAATGCGGTTCAGGCCCAGGCGCACCGCTTGCAGCGCCACCGCGCCATCCACGTTGCCGGGTTCGCACATGTGGTGGCTGCGGCCTGCGCCCACGGCACCCTCAAGCGTGCTGTCCCAATCGCTCACGCAGACGTCGACAGGCCGCACCTCCACGCCATGCTCGCGCGCGTCGCGCACCAGTTGCGCGGGCGCGTAAAACCCCATCGGTTGGCTGTTCAACAGCGCAACCAGGAACGCATCAGGGTGGTGGCGTTTGATCCAGCAGCTGACATAGACGAGCAGCGCAAAACTCGCGGCATGGCTCTCGGGGAAGCCGTATTCGCCGAAACCTTCGATCTGCTTGAAGATGCGCTCGGCATACTCTGGCGCATAACCCTTCTGCAGCATGCGGCCCACGAGCCGGTCGTGAAACGGCCCGAGACCGCCCTTGCGCTTCCAGGCCGCCATCGCGCGGCGCAATTGATCGGCCTCGCCCGGGGTGAAATCAGCGGCGAGCACGGCGAGCTGCATCACCTGCTCTTGAAAGATCGGGATGCCGCAGGTGCGTTGCAGCGCCTGCGCCACCTCGGCGCTCGGGAACTCGATCGGCTCTTCGCCGTTGCGCCGCTTCAAATAGGGGTGCACCATGCCGCCTTGAATCGGCCCCGGGCGCACGATCGCGACTTCGATCACCAGATCGTAAAAACAGCGCGGCCGCAAGCGCGGCAGCATGCTCATCTGGGCCCGGCTTTCGATCTGGAACACGCCCACCGTATCGGCCTTGCACGCCATGTCGTAGGTGGCCTCGTCTTCGGCGGGAATGTCTTGCATCTCGAAGGGCTGCTCGACACCGCGCCCGAGTTTGGCGCCGATATGCCCCAGCGCCCGCCGGATCGCGCTGAGCATGCCCAGCGCCAATATGTCGACTTTCAGCAGGCCGAGTGCATCGAGATCGTCTTTGTCCCATTGGATGACGCTGCGCCCTTGCATGGCCGCGTTTTCCACCGGCACGAGCAATGCGATCTGCTCCTTCGCGATGACGAAGCCACCCGGGTGCTGCGACAGGTGGCGCGGGAAGCCGATCAATTGGTGCGTGAGCTCGGCCCACAGTTTCACGAGCGGTGCGTCGGGGTCGAAACCGTTCTCGCGCAGGCGCTGCGGTGAAATGCTGCGTCCGTCGTACCACTGCTGGCTTTTCGCCACCGCATCGATGCGGTCCAGGTCCAGCCCGAGCGCGCGCCCGACATCGCGCACCGCTGAGCGCGGCCGGTAGCTGATCACGACGCCGGTCAACGCCGCCCGATGCCGGCCGTATTTGCGGTAGATGTACTGGATGACTTCTTCGCGGCGCTGGTGTTCGAAGTCGACGTCGATGTCGGGCGGTTCGTTGCGTTCGGCGCTGATGAAACGCTCGAACAGCACGCTCGAACGTGCCGGGTCGACCTCGGTCACGCCCAGCACAAAACACACCGCCGAATTCGCCGCGCTGCCGCGCCCTTGGCACAAAATGCCCTGGGCGCGCGCCCACTGCACGATGTCAGCCACCGTCAGGAAATACGGTTCGTACTTGAGTTGCGCAATCAGGGCCAGTTCGTGTTCGACCAGTCGCAGCACCTCGGCCGCAGGGCCCTGCGGATACAGCCGCGCCGGGTAGCGGCGCTGCAAACCTGCCTCGGTGAGGTGGCGCAGGTGCGAGCTGGGGGTCTGCCCTTCGGGAACGATTTCCTGCGGATACTCGTAGCGCAACTCGTCGAGCGAAAAGCTGCAGCGCCCTGCCAGCACCAGCGTCTGCTGCAGCGCCTGCGCCGGATACAAGCCGCCCAGCCGCGCCAGCGAACGCAGATGCGCTTCGGCATTCGGTTCGAGTTGCCAGCCGCACAACGCCACCGGCAGGCCCAGACGCGTGGCGGTCAGTACGTCCTGCAAGGGCTTGCGCGAACGCACATGCATCAACACGTCGCCGGCGGCGACCAGCACCAGGCCCGCCAGTTCGGCGACACGCTGCACGGTGTCGAGCAAGGCATCCTCGGCGCCGCGATGCAACAGCTCGATCGCGATGAAAGCGCGCTCCTGGAACCAGGTCTTGAGCCACATCGCTTGCGCGAACAGCGCCTCGAAGCTCTGCCCGGGCTGCGGCAACAAGAGCGCCAGGCAATCGGGCAGGCCGGCGAGGAACGGTGCGTGCGGCACGCGGCCCTGGACGTCGGATCCGAACGCGAGGTAGCTGCCCTTTTCGGCGCGCCGCCGCGCCACCGTGATCCACTGCGACAGGTTGCCATAGCCACGCCGCGTCTGCGCCAGCAGCACCAGGCGGGGTGCTTCCGGCGTGGCGGCACCCGGCGGCACCGGCACAGCGCCTGCGCCTGCGCCAGCACTGCCACTGCCACTGCCACTGCATCTGCCACTGCCACTGCCACTACCACTGCCTCTGCCGCCCGCGGCACCCGGCTCTTGCGACGGCTGCGCGAGCTGCATCTCACAACCGATGATCAGGTGCAATCCCGGATGCCGCTTGGCCTCGACGTGCGCACGCACGACACCGGCGAGCGAACACTCGTCGGTGATGGCCAGCGCGGCATAGCCCAACTGCGCGGCACGAGCCACCAACTCTTCGGGGTGCGACGCACCGCTCAGAAAGCTGAAGTTGCTGCGACAGTGGAGTTCGGCGTAGCGGGGAAGCACGTGCGGTTCAGCATTTCAAGTGACTGTATATAAATACAGTATGAACGCACTGAACCACTTGCTCAAGCGCTTTTCAGCGCCCCCTCTTCGCCCTACCTGAAACCGAGCCGGAAATCACTCTCTCGGTTCACCGAACCCGATCTTTGCCCGCGTTGCCGGCAGCGCCGAGAATGTTCGCCAACAGGCCGTCAACGCGCTCTCGAACGGCGGCAGGCATCGTGATCACGCGCCCCCACTGCCGATCCGTCTCGCCCGGCCACTTGTTCGTCGCGTCCAGACCCAATTTCCCACCCAGGCCGCTCACGGGGGAGGCGAAGTCGAGGTAGTCGATCGGTGTCTGCGCAACCAGGGTCGTGTCGCGCACCGGGTCGACGCGCGTCGTGATGGCCCAGATCACGTCATGCCAGCTTCGGATGTCGACGTCGTCATCCGTGACGACGATGAACTTGGTGTACATGAACTGGCGCAGGAAACTCCAGACACCGAACATCAGCCGCTTCGCATGACCCGGATACGCCTTGCGCATGCTGACGATCGCGATGCGGTAGCTGCAGCCTTCGGGCGGCAGATAAAAATCAGTGATCTCCGGGAATTGCTTTTGCAGGATCGGCACGAACACTTCATTCAGCGCCATGCCGAGCACGGCCGGCTCGTCCGGCGGCTTGCCGGTGTAGGTGGAGTGGTAGATCGGGTTGCGCCGGTGCGTGAGGCGCGTGATTTCGAACACCGGAAACCATTCCTGCTCGTTGTAGTAGCCGGTGTGGTCGCCGAACGGGCCTTCGAGCGCGTGCAGGTAGCCGCCGACCTCCTTCAGCGCGACGCCATGCTCGCTCACGCCGGTGAAGCCTGGCGCGCAGGCCGGGATGCAGCCCTCGAGCACGATCTCCGCGTGCGCCGGCACCTGGAGCATGACCTGGGCGTCGCCGACCGACGATTCGGCCACCTCGGTGCGGCTGCCGCGCAGCAGCCCGGCAAATTGATACTCCGACAGCGAGTCGGGCACCGGCGTCACGGCGCCAAGCATGGTCGCCGGGTCGGCACCCAGCGCCACCGCCATCGGAAACGGCTGGCCGGGCCTGGCGAGCGCGAAGTCGCGGAAGTCCTGGGCGCCACCGCGATGCGCGAGCCAGCGCATGATGACGTGGCGCTTGCCGATCACTTGCTGGCGGTAGATCCCGAGGTTCTGGCGCCGCCGTGCCGCCGCCACCCCCTGCGGCCCGCGCGTGATCACCAATCCCCAGGTGATCAAGGGCCCTGCGTCCTCGGGCCAGCAGGTCTGGATCGGCAACTGCCCGAGATCGATGTCCGACGCCTCGACGATCACCTCTTGACACGCAGCGGCGCGCACGCTGACCGGCTTCATGTCCCACAACGACTTGACCATGTGCAGCAGACGCCCCGCGTCCTTGATGCCAGACGGTGGCTCGGGCTCCTTGAGGCTCGCCAGCACCTTGCCGACCTGCCTCAATTCCGACACGTCGCTCGCGCCCATCGCCAATGCCACGCGGCGCGTCGTGCCGAACAGGTTCGTCAGGGCCGCAGTGCTGCTGCCAGTGGCTTCAAAAAGCAAGGCTGGCCCGCCGCCTCGCAGCACTGCGTCGCTCAAGGCGGTCATCTCCAGCACCGGTGACACGGGTTCGCGAACCCGCATTAACTCATTCGAGCGTTCCAATCCAGCAAGAAACCCGCGCAAGTCCTGATACTTCATGGAGAAATCATCAAAATCTCAATAAATTTCTTGTTGACTGGGCTTATCTACAGTCCATAGAATCCGGCCAACCCTGAGCTATCAGGGATTACCCGCGCCCAGCATCGCCTGGATGACTTTGGAGGCGTCGGGCTTCGATTGCCAAGCCGATCACCGGAATCCGCCGGTCCAGAAGCTGCAGCCTCGCATTATTGCGGTTGGTTTTGTACAACCGGACCACGGTCCGGCTGCAACGCGATGCAGTCGCGAACAAGACAAGGATGGGACATGTCAACGCTTCGAAGAACTTCGACGATCGTTCTTGCCATGCCGCGCGCGGTATTTCGGTCGCTGGCGGTTTTTGCCGCCGACGTTTTACGCGGCATGCTCGTGATCAGCCACAACGCGCTGGCCGTGATCGGCCTGCTGTTGGTGTCGGCGGCTCTGTTCGCGGCAGGCCGCGACGACCTGCGGCAGCAAGCCGAGCTGGAATTCCTCGGCTGGCTGCAAGCCCGGCAGGAAGCTCGCATCGAGCCGGTGCAAGCGGCCCTCTGGGGTGAAGTCTCATCTGCCGAAGCGATGGCCCGCGCCACCGCATCGGACCCGAAAGAGCTCGACCAGCAGCAGGCTGCGGTCGCGCATTGGTTGGCGCGGCGTTATCGCGTGGCGCCCGAACCCATCAGTCGCCTGGTGCAGGAGGCCTGGAGCGTCGGCCAGCGCGCGGCGCTCGATCCGACGCTGATCCTGGCGATCATGGCGATCGAGTCAAGCTTCAACCCATTCGCCCAAAGCAGCGTCGGCGCCCAGGGGCTGATGCAGGTCATGACGAAGCTGCACGACGACAAGTACGAGCCTTTCGGCGGAACCCATGCGGCGTTCGATCCGATCACGAATCTGCGCGTTGGCGTCGCCGTGCTCAAGGAGTGCATCGCACGCGCCGGCAGCCTGGAGGCGGGGCTGCGCTACTACGTCGGCGCGGCGAATCTGCCTGATGACGGCGGCTACGTCGGCAAGGTCCTGGCCGAGCAGCAGTCGCTGCGCCTGGTGATGACCGGCAAAGCGGCGCCGACCCTTGGTGCGGCGGCCCCAGGCACGCTGCTGGCGCCTGACGCCACGCTGCTGGCACAACGCATTCCGCGCGCCCGCGTCGCTTCCGATCCGACTTCCGCACCTGAAGCTGACCTGGCGTCTTTCGAGCCCAGCTTAAACTGAGGTGCGAGCCGGCGCACCCTGCCCCGGCCTCACCCTGCTGGCGCAGGGACCCAACCCAGGAATCTGCGAATCATGTTTGAGCGTAGCCAGTCCACTGTGGCCAACGTCGACCCGGAGCTGTGGGCGATCATCCAGCGCGAGAACCAGCGCCAGGAAGAACACATCGAACTCATCGCCTCGGAGAACTACGCCTCGCCCGCCGTGATGGCGGCGCAAGGCAGCCAGCTCACCAACAAGTACGCCGAGGGCTACCCGGGCAAGCGCTACTACGGAGGCTGCGAATACGTCGACATGGCGGAACAGCTCGCGATCGACCGGGTGAAGCAGCTGTTCGGTGCCGAGCACGCGAACGTCCAGCCCAATTCGGGCTCGCAGGCGAACCAGTCGGTCTTTTTCGGCCTGCTCCAGCCCGGCGACACGATCATGGGAATGAGCCTGGCCGAAGGCGGCCACCTGACTCACGGCATGGCCTTGAACATGAGCGGCAAGTGGTTCAAGGTGGTCAGCTATGGCCTGACACCGAGCGAAGAGATTGACTACGCGGCGATGGAACGGCTTGCCCACGCCCACCGGCCCAAGCTCATCATCGCCGGCGCATCGGCCTACAGCCTGCACATCGACTTTGCGCGATTCGCCAAGGTGGCAAAGGACATCGGCGCGATCTTCATGGTCGACATGGCGCACTACGCGGGCCTGATCGCCGCCGGCGTCTATCCCAATCCCGTGCCGCATGCCGACGTCGTGACATCGACCACCCACAAGAGCCTGCGCGGCCCGCGCGGCGGCATCGTGTTGATGAAGGATCAGTTCGCCAAGGCAATCAACAGCGCGATCTTCCCGGGCATCCAGGGCGGGCCGCTGATGCACGTGATCGCAGCGAAGGCGGTCGCGTTCAAGGAAGCCCTGGCGCCGCAATTCAAGGTCTACCAGCAGCAGGTCCTGCACAACGCCGACGTGCTCGCGAAAACGCTCATCGAGCGTGGCCTGCGAATCGTCAGCGGCCGCACCGAAAGCCATCTGATGCTGGTGGACCTGCGCCCCAAGGGTTTGACCGGCAAGCAGGCCGAGACTTTGCTCGGTCAGGCGCATATCACGTGCAACAAGAACGGCATTCCGAACGACCCGCAAAAGCCGATGGTGACGAGCGGCATTCGCCTCGGCTCGCCGGCGATGACGACGCGCGGCTTCGGCGCGGAGCAGGCCCGGTTCACGGCCCACCTGATTGCCGACATCCTCGACAAACCAAACGATCCCGGCAATATCGAGACGGTCCGGGCCAAAGTCGCGGCGCTGACGCGTGATTTTCCGGTGTATCGGTGATGCCACCCGCGCTGGCGAACATGGCGAGCGCCCGCCCGGCTTGCGACTGCTGAGGTTGCCCCGGTGCGTTGCCCTTTTTGCAGCCACGAAGAAACCCAGGTCGTCGAAACCCGCGAGTCCGACGAAGGCGACGTGGTGCGCCGCCGGCGCCGCTGCCAGAGCTGCGACAAGCGCTTCACCACGTATGAGCGCGCGGAGATTTCGCTGCCCAGCGTGATCAAGAAGGACGGAACCCGCGCCGAGTTCGATGCCGGGAAGATTCGCGCATCGATGACGCTCGCGCTGCGCAAACGTCCCGCCAGCGTCGAACAGATCGATGCGGCGATGGAACGGATCCAGGACAAGCTGCTCAACAGCGGCGCGAAAGAGGTGACCTCTACACGCCTGGGGGAACTCGTGATGCGCGAGCTCAAGCGCATCGACAAGGTCGCTTACGTGCGCTTCGCCTCGGTCTACCGCAGCTTCGAAGACGTCGACGAATTCAGCCAGCTGATCCGCGACATCTGAGCGCCCCGAGGCCGGCCCGAGCCGGCCGCCACCGGGCTTGCAGGCCCGATGGCCTGCGCCAGCCACTCGTGAGCGCGCAGGCGCTCACTCGGTGCGGGCTCAGCCCCCCG
>JAEMQF010000321.1 GCA_022758925.1 Burkholderiales bacterium
CGCGGTGCGATCCAGCAGATCCCGGTTCGTCGCAAGAATGTCGCTCGCGCATACAAAGCCGGCCTGCACGATGCGCTGCACCGCGCGATCAATGCGCTCTGCCGTCTGCGGGCTGGTCGATACGCTCATTGCGCCGGCGCCGGCAACGTCGAGCAGGCGCGGCGCGCCTTCGCTGTAGCTGACGTGACCCAGGCCTTCGTCCATGCCGTAGCGCGTGGCCCATTTCGTGGAACGCCACGACCGCACGGTCGCGCGCACTCAAGACCCGGGTCTTCTGCTCGACCCCGGCGAGCACGCGTTCGATCGCCTGCGTGAAGTCGGTGAGCGTGACCGCGTCGGCCGTGCGCCAGGATGCCGCACTCCAGGAACGCGTCGAACTCGCCCCTGATGAAGGACGGCAGGCTCGCACCCGAGGCGGCCGCGTGCCAAGCCGGCAGCGCAGTGCGCGACCTGTGACCCAACCCCCGCAGTGCCCGGGCAGCGGGCGTCGCAAACCTTGACAGGCCGCAATGACTCACCGACGACCGCTGCTAGAGTGATTCGACGCAAGCCTACGGAGAGTTGCCGTGTATGCCATCGCCATATTCATCGGCCTGATCCTCGGGGGGGCGGCGGGCGAGTTGATCGGCCCTGCGGCCGGGGCCTTGTTGGCCTGGCTGCTGGTGCGCTCGATGCGCCAGGCGGACCAACTCGCCGCGCTGCGAAAGTCGCTGGCTTGGCTCGAGGCACAGATCGCCGCACCGCAGCCGCAGGAAGGCGACACGCGGCAGGAGCTGTCTTCGTGGCCCGCCTCGACGGATGTGGCCGAAGTCGCCGGCGCCATCAGCGCGACCGCACCGCCGGAGGAAGCGGCTGCCCCGCAGGCACCGCCCGCAGCCGAGGCCGCCGAGCCTTGGCTCGAGCCTGCGGTCGAGACTGCCACCTTGCGCGACTCAGTGGCCGATGGCGAGCCCACCACGTCATGGCCGCAGGTTGTGCAGCCGGCGATGTCGGTCAGCGCCCCGCCAGCCGCGCTCGCGGCCGCCAGGAACTGGCTGATGGGCGGCAACACCATCGTCAAGGCCGGCGTCGCCATCCTGTTCATCGGCCTGGCGTTCCTGGCCAAGTTCGCCAGCGAGCACGTGCACGTACCGGTTGAGGTGCGCCTGGCCGGCATCGCGGCGGTGGCGGCGGTGTTGCTGGGGCTGGGCTGGCGCCTGCGTACGACACGGCCCGGCTATGCGCAGGTGCTGCAGGGTGGCGCCGTGGCGGTGCTGTATCTCACGCTGTTCGTCGGATTCCGCTTCTACGGCGTGCTGCCGGCCGGCCTGGTGTTCGTGATGATGGTGCTGGTGGCGGCCTTGGCGGCAGCCCTGGCGGTGCTGCAGGATGCGCCGGCGCTGGCCGTGATCGGCGCCTTGGGCGGGTTCGCCACGCCCCTGTTGATCTCCACCGGCAGCGGCGACCAGGTCGCGCTGTTTGGCTATTACCTGGTGCTCGACCTCGGCATCGCCGCAGTGGCCTGGCACCGGACATGGCGTGCGCTGAACCTGATCGGTTTCCTCGGCACCTTCATCGTCGGCACGGCCTGGGGCGCGACGTACTACGAGCCCGGCCGCTACCCGAGCAGCCAGGCGTTCCTGATCGCCTACTTTCTGCTCTTCAACGCCGTCCTGCTGCTGCCCGCGCGCCGCCTGCAGGATGAGGATGGCGGCGAGCCAGGTCGCACCGACCGGTGGGTGCAGGGCTTCCTGCTGTTCGGCCTGCCCACCATCACCTTCGTGCTGCAGTACGGGTTGCTTCGGCACACCGAGTACGGCGTTGCCCTGTCGGCGCTGGTGCTGGCTGCCTTCTACACGCTGATGGCCGCCGCCATGCGTTCGCACCCGCGTCTGGCGGTCATCTTCGACGCCAGCCTGGCCATCGCCGTGGTGTTCCTCTCGTTGGTGATCCCGTTCGCGCTGGACGCGCGCAGCACCGCCGGCGCCTGGGCGCTGGAAGGCGCGGGCCTGGTGTGGCTGGGTTTCCGGCAGAAGCGATGGCTGTCCCGGGCCTTCGGCTACGCCTTGCTGCTGCTGCTGGCAGGCGTGGCAATGCTGTGGGGATTCGACCGCTACGGCGAACCCACGGCGGTGTTCAATGCGTACCTGTTCAATGCGGTGATGGCGGCGGCGGCGTGCGTTGCGGCGGCCTTTTTCGTGAAGCGCGACGCGCGGAAGGCCGGCGCCTCGCCCGGGCCGATTGCCGCCTTCGAAGCCATCGCCGAACCGCTGCTGCTGACCTGCGCCACGCTGTGGGCCGTGGTGGAGGTGGGCGTGCAGGTGGATGCCTTCGTCGACGTCGAATTCAGGCTGGCGGCCTGGCTGGTGTGCCTGAGCGGCATCGCCCTGGCGTTCACGCTGCTTGCCGCTCGGCTCGATTGGCAATACGCTGCCTACCCGGCGATGGCGCATGCGCCGGTGCTCGCCGTGGCGGTGTTTCAGTTGGCGGCCATCCTGGCCAACCCGGCATCGGGTGGTGGCTGGTGGGCCTGGCCGATTGCGCTGGCAACGCATCTGGCCGTGTTGTGGCGTGCCGCGCGCCATTGGCCGGCGCTCGCACAGCAGGCGATGCATGTGCTGGGCGTGCTGGTGCTGGCCGGTCTGGGCACGCTGCAGGGCCGCGCGATCACCGAAGCCTGGGGCGACAGCCGCAGCGCCTGGGCCTGGCTGGGCTGGCTGGCGGTGCCGGCACTGTTGCTGATGGTGTTGCCGCGGCCGGCAGCCGCACGGCGCTGGCCCGTGAGTGCAGCGCCGGCGGCCTACCAGGGCGTCGCGGCCGGCGTGCTGAGCGCGGGCCTGCTGCTCTGGACGCTGCTGGCCAACGGGCTGTCCGACGGGTCGGCACAGCCGTTGCCCTACGTGCCGCTGCTGAACCCGCTGGATCTCGGCATCGGCGTTGCACTGCTGGCCGCGTGGTGGTGGCTGCACAGCGACGCCGCGCGCAGCACCTGGACTCTCCACCCGCAACTGCCTGCGGCCGTGTTGGGCCTGACCGGTTTTGCATGGCTCAACGCGATGCTGGTCCGCGCCTTCCATCACTTCGGCGACGTGCCGTTCCAGATCGATGCCTGGGTCGATTCGCTTGCCGTGCAGACCGGCACCACGCTGTTGTGGACGACCACCGCGCTGGTGCTGATGTGGCTGGCAGCACGCCGGGCGGTGCGCTTGCCGTGGATGGTCGGCGCCGCCCTGCTGGCCGCCGTGGTGATGAAGCTGTTGCTGGTGGATCTGTCGGGCTCGGGCACGGTGACGCGCATCGTCTCGTTCATCGGCGTGGGCGTGTTGATGCTGGTGATCGGCTATGTGGCGCCGATGCCGACGCTCGGCAGCGCCAAGAATGCAGACCACGCGAGCGGCTGAATCCTGGGCCGCTCGCCTGCTGATCTCAGTCTCCTTCATGTCCCTGGCGTGGCCCTGCAGCGCCGGCGAACCGGCGTTCCGCTACGCAGCGCCCATCAGCGTGATCCGGCCGGCGCCCTTCGTGCAATTGGCGTTGCCGGCGAGCGCCTACCAGCGCAGCCAGGGGGATGCGCTGCAGGATCTGCGCATCGTCGACGCTCGAGGCGAGCGTGTGCCGTTCGCGCTGCTGGGCGCGCGTGCCGGCGAGTCGCAGGACGTCGTGCAGGGGCGCGCCACGACGCTCTACCCGTTGCCGCGCAGGCCCGCCGCCGGACAGCCCTGGACGCCTCCGGTGGAAGTGCTGGTGGAGGGCGAGCGCATCAGCATCAAACGCCTCGGCGGCGGCCAGGTTGCCGATGCGGGGGCCGGCACCGGGGCGGTGTCTGCCGGCTGGTTGATCGACCTGGGTGAACGTCGCTCAGGCGATCCGCCACCCCGGTCGCTGCGCATGGCGTGGTCGGGACCTGCCGAGTTCAGCGTGTCGTACGAGTTGGAGACCAGCGAGGACCTGCGCACCTGGCGCGCCGGCGGCAGCGGCCAGTTGATGGCGCTGGCATCCGCCGCCGGGCCGCTGACCCAGCCCGGCGTGATGCTGAGCGCGGCGGCGGGCCGGTTCGTTCGCTTGGTCTGGCAGGACAGCGCCACAGCGCCCGCCATCACCGGTGCGACGCTGGAGACCGTGCTGCAGCGCGACGTGCTACGGGATGCGCCGGCCGAATGGTCCGTGCGCCACAGCCCCGAACCCGCCGGCAAGACCGCATCCGACCCGATGGCGCGGCGCGCGCTTCACTTCGACCTGGGCGGCGCGTTGCCTTTGGCCGAGGTCGACCTGCAATGGGCGTCGGGCACCCGGGTGGCACCGGTACGGATCCAGGCTCGCAAGCGTCTCGACGAGCCGTGGCGCGACATGGTCCAAGGTGTGTTCTACCGCGTCGAACGTGGCAATGCCGTCAGCCAGTCGCCGCCCTTGGCGCTGAACACGCCATCGCGCTACTTGCGCATCGTGCCCGACGAACGTGCCCCCGCGCTGGACGGCGGCGACGCGCGTCTCGTGGTCCGGGCCCACCTCGCCAGCCTGGTGTTCGCGGCACAGGGACAGGCGCCGTTCTCGCTGCTGGCAGGGGCTGCAGACGCCCAGCCCGGCGCGCTGCCCGTCGCCACGCTGGTGCCGGCGCTGGAAGACGAACGCCCGGGCTTCGGTCGGGCCACGCTGGGCGATTGGGTCGAGGTGCCCGAAATCGCGCGCCAGGCCGAGGCTGAACAACGCATGGCCCGGATGCGACCCTGGTTGCTGTGGGCCGTGCTGTTGGGCGGCATCGCTGCGCTCGGGTGGATGGTCTGGCGTCTCGCGCGCGGCGCCCGCAAGGTCGGCGGCGTGAACTAGTTCAGCGGCTGACGAAGGCAGCGCGCCGGCCCGAAGGGTGTGCGCGCAGCGCGGGCGCAGTGGCCGATCACGCGGCCTGCTCGTTCCGAACCGGGCCCGACGCGAACGCCGTGCGGCCCGCGCCGGCGCCGGGCGGCTGGCGTCGCACCAAACCCACCACCAGCGCGGCGAGCTCGGCTTCGTCGAGCGTCTCCTTGGCGAGCAGCGCCTGCGCGGCGCGATCCAGCAGCTCCCGGTTCGTCGCAAGAATGTCGCTCGCGCACACAAAACCGGCCTGCACGATGCGCTGTACCGCGCGATCGATTCGCTCGGCCGTCTGCGGGCTGGTTGATACGCTTGGCGTGCCGGCGCCGGGAACGTCGAGCAGGCGCGGCGCGGCGTCGCTGTAGCTGACGTGACCCAGGCCTTCGTCCATGCCGTAGCGCGTGACCATGTCGCGCGCGATCGCGGTAGCGCGGGCGATGTCGTCGGCGGCGCCGGTGGAGATTTCGCCGAACACCAGTTGTTCGGCGGCGCGCCCGCCGAGCAGCACCGCAATCTTGTTGTCGAGTTCGCCGCGCTGCACGATGTAGCGGTCTTCGCTCGGCCGCGACAACGTGTAGCCGAGCGCGCCGATGCCGTGCGGAATGATCGACACCTTGTGCACCGCGTCGCTGCCCGGCAACGCCAGCGCCGTCAGCGCGTGGCCCATTTCATGGAACGCCACCACCTCGCGGTCGCGCGCACTCAAGACCCGCGTCTTCTTCTCGACACCGGCGAGCACGCGTTCGATCGCCTGCGTGAAGTCGGCGAGCGTGACCGCGTCGGCCCTGCGCCGTGTAGCGACGAGGGCGGCTTCGTTGACGACGTTGGCCAGGTCGGCGCCGGCCAGGCCGACGGTGAGGCCGGCCACCTGCTCGAGGTCGGTTCCCGCTGCAAGCACGATCTTCTTCGCGTGCACGCGCAGGATCGCGAGCCTGCCTTTGCGATCGGGCCGATCGACGAGCACCTGGCGGTCGAAGCGGCCGGCGCGCAGCAGCGCCGGGTCGAGGATCTCCGGGCGGTTTGTCGCCGCCAGCAGCACCACGCCCACGCTCGGGTCGAAGCCGTCGAGCTCGACCAGCAGTTGGTTCAGCGTCTGCTCGCGCTCGTCGTGACCGCCGTAGCCGGGGAAGGCGCCGCGCGCCTTGCCCAACGCGTCGAGCTCGTCGATGAAGATGATCGCCGGCGCGTTGCTGCGCGCCTGCTCGAACAGGTCGCGCACGCGTGCAGCGCCGACGCCGACGAACATCTCGATGAATTCCGAACCGCTGATCGAAAAGAACGTGACACCCGCTTCGCCGGCGACGGCGCGCGCGAGCAGCGTCTTGCCGGTGCCGGTGGGCCCCATCAGCAGCACACCCTTGGGAATGCGCGCACCCAGGCGCGCATGTTCCTTCGGGTTCTTCAGGAACTCGACGATCTCCTGCAACTCGGCCTTCGCTTCGTCGACTCCGGCGACGTCGTCGAACGTGACGCCGGTGCTCTTTTCCATGTAGACCTTGGCCTTGCTCTTGCCGATGCCGATCAAGCCGCTGCCGCCCAGGCCTCCCATCTTGTCGGCGAAACGCCGGTAGATGAAGTACCACAGGCCGAAGAAGATCAGGGCCGGTGCGATCCACGAGATGATGTCGTGGAGCCAGGTTGACTGGATGACGCGCGTGTACGGCACCTTGTACGGAGCCAGCCGCTCGGCCATGGCCGGCTCGACGCGTGTCGCGATGACGACCGTCTTGCCGCCGGGGTCGGGTGCCTTCAGGCGCCCGGTGATGAGGGTGTCGCCGACCTCGACGCTCTCGATCCGCCCCTGCGCCAGGTACTCCTCGAAGCGGCTGTAGGGCACGGCTTCGACGCTGCGCACCTGCGCCCACCAGTCGCGCACGAACACCACCGCGACCAGCGCGAAGATCAGGTATCCGAGGTTGAGACCGGTCTTCTTTTCCATGGCAGCGACAATTGAGGCACGCCCGCGCTTTGCAGCGCTTGACGCCCGTCAAAGGCGCCGATCCGGCCCGCGCAGTTGATCCGCCGCAATCAATGCAGCCCCTGCGCGCCGCACATTCGAGACGATGGGGGCCGGCCTTGGCGCCATCTGGAGTGGCCATGTACAAGAAACTGCTTGTCGCCGACGACGGAAGCGAACCCTGCGCCGCTGCATTGAACGAGGCCATCAACCTGGCCAAGAGCGTGGGCGCCGAGTTGCACATCGTATTCGTCGTCTTCTACCCGAAGACGTTCGGTCACCCGATCGTCAACCTCGCAGCGGTCGAGGATGAGCTGCGTGCGGAAGGGCAGGCCATCCTCGATCGCGCCGCGGCGCGGGCGCGAGAGGCCGGCGTGGCGGCGTCCACCGCCATGGTGGAAGCAGCCAGGGAGCCGATCGCCGCCACGCTGCTCGCGGCAGCGGCGAACGCTCACGCCGACCTGATCGTGATGGGCACGCATGGCCGGCGCGGCATCGGCCGCGCGGTCCTGGGCAGCGTCGCAGAGAGCCTGCTGCGCGCGGCCACGCTGCCGGTGCTGCTCGTGCGCGCGCACGCTTGACAGCGGTTCGTGACCGTTGCGCTGCCCCGCATTGGGTCTTCCGTGAGCTTGTCGAGCCGCCCACTGCAGGCTCGCACGGCGGGTGGCGTGGGGGCTGGGGGCCAAATTCCCCGAGGCTATCCAGTTGAAACTCACCTGCGGACACGCTTCCAAAAGCTCTGAAGAAGCGCGAGGCCTGGTGAAATGGCCGATGAGCCAGGCGCTTGACCCGCCATGCCCAACCAGCGCGCGGTTGACAGCGCCAGCAACTCGGAACGTGTGGGTTGTGCAAACCCCATTTGCCAATCGGAAAAACTGCGCTGGGCAATGCGCTCGTTCAGAATTTCGATGATGCCCTCGTGCCGTCGGCTGGCTCGAATGCGCTCGTACGTGACGCGCGTTGACTCTTCTGAACCTTCGAAGTACTGCATGAAATTGCCGTCACTGTAGAGCAACACCCCGGTAACGGCAGTTTCAAGATTCAGGTCGCGCGCCTGGACAAGCAGAGGCTCCAGCTCCGGCACAGTCATGAGTTGACTCGCCGTGCTTACGTAAACGATGGCTCGAAGGTCTGGCATGTTGCGCCTGAGTTCTGACGACAATGTAGAAAAACTCTAGACGGCACGTCGAGGGTGCGGTCGCCGGGGTCACTTAACCCCTGGCGACATCGTGATCGTTCAATACAGCGCGATCTGAGAGGTCGATATTGATCTCCATATGCGAGGTCACAAGTGAATTGGGCTTTTGCTACAGCCTCAACGTTCGAGCCAAGCGGGCGACCATTGAGCGCCATACTTAGAACCACATGTCCTTGACGCACCTTGCGTCCCTCGGCAGGTCTTCCCACTTGTCGAGACCGTCGAAGTGGTCGATCGGGACTTGGGCGATTGGAGCGGGTTCGGTCATTCGCAGGTTCACCGCGATCCTTGTGCGCCCCTGCGCATTCGGAGCCAGTGAGCGCCAATGCGTGACGCCTCCACACTTGGGGCAGAAGTTGAAGCTGAGCGAATCCCCGCGGATGTAGGTGGTGGTCGGCCCTTCGACTCTGATGTTCTCACCTTCGTAGCCGTAGGCCCAAAGGACGCCGTACCTGCGACAGGCGGTGCAATTGCAGGCCGTCGCTGACTCCGGAAGTTCGTCCAGCTGCCATCGAGCGGATCCACAGTGGCACGAGCCTTCAAGCATGGGTACGCTCCTGCAAGGGACACGGGACGAATCGCGCTTCGAATAGTACTGCGCCGTGGGCTGCGGGCGGTGATTGCGCGGTCTGGCGTTCGAGCCAAGTGGGCGACGACGGCGGGACGCCAGGGCCCGGACTGCGAGCATGCAGTGCGCACCCCAGGGCGGGCCCTGGGGGCGTGCTGTTGGCGCGCCGCTTGCGCGCGCGGGGTTGGCAGCAGTGCGCGAATCCCCGGCTCGCTACTTGGCACTGCGTGATGACCAATGTATGGCTCGAATCAGCCAACCGGACGACGTGCGTGTGAGGACAACCAACTCAGCGCCAAGCAGATCCAGGGCCTTCGACCGATAGGTTCCGCGGGTGATGCTCGTTGAACTTGCCCAGGCAACGTCGCCGAGCAATGTGACCTCTGTCTTGCCGCGGGTGCTGGGCACCGCCTTCGCAAACTTGATGTCCTCGAGCAGGTGATGCTCAACGTACTGCTTCCGTGTCTCCTTCTCTCCACCCTCCAACACGACAGCGTCGGGCGCAAGAAATTTTGCTGCGGCCTCCAGGTTTCCGGCTGTGAGCGCGGCATGGAACCCTTGCACAGTCGCAGTGACTGCCGTGATGTCCCCGTCGGTGCCTTGTGCTCTGGCAGTGTGAATTGACCCAAGCAGGAGAAGCGAAGAACAGTAGATGGCTCTGACGATGTGAGCGGTGTTCATTGGTTCTGATGCCTAACGATTGAGATGTGCCGCCGCTGGACGAGCGGAAGCGGTGCGCATCGGGGTTGATCTGGGCAAGCGCGTCATCCAGGTTCATGCCGTCGATGCCGCCGGCCATGCGCTCACCAGCCGCGCCCCGCCGCGCTCGAATCGGTGCTGAGCGATGCGCTCGAAGACGAACTCGAAAGCAGCTTGACAGAAAGTCCCACTGAAGGGTTCGGCACTCTTGTTACCTGCGGCGCTTTCGAATCGCGACGGTCGGCGCGGGAAGCCCAGGAGCCGAGCGCGCAAGTTCGCTTTGGATGACTTGAGAAACCGATTTGCGCTGGACCTCGGTTGGGCGTGCAGCGAACGATACCTCGAACGAGCAGGCTCCCTCGTATGAGCTGGAACTGAGGCGGACCACTCCTGGCAGATTGTTCAGAGCGTTCTCCAATGGCGTGGTGACTTGAGCTTCGACGTCCTTCGGAGAACGACCCGGTGCCTTTACTTCGATGGAAATGACCCAATCCGTTGACGCTTGAGATGGCGCCGCAGCGCATCCGGCAATCGCGACGGTCAGAAGTACAAGCGCGTGTCGACGATACATGGCGCAGCGGCTAACCTTTGCGCGAAGCGGGCGCCGACGGCGGGATGCCAGGCCCGGGCTGGCGAAAACGTACCGCGCAGCGCCGGACCAGGGCCGGTGGCCCGCCATTGGCGCTCTGCTTGAGAGATGGGTTATGCAGCATTTGGCACTGCGAGTGACTTCGCCAGGACACGATTCTCGTGTGACTCGCCCTCGAACGTGAAGTAGGTCAGGCCGAAGTCTGTGTAGCCTCGCCGGGAGTAGAAGGCCAAGGCCCGCTGATTGTGAACCCATGGAGTGAGCCACAGAACCGTGGCGCCTTCGAGGCAGGCGATGCTCTCGGCTTCAGCAAGCAACGCCGTACCCACCTTTGCCCCCGTGAAGGATTCCTGAACGTAGAGGCGCAGCAACTCGGCCTGGGCACCAGCAGGAGCGAGACTGTGGTTTGCAGAGAACGTGACCTGAGCGAAGCCGATCAGATGGCCATTGCGCTCGGCCACAGTGATTCGGCTCTCCTCAGCACTGATTGCCTTGGCGAACACCGCTTGAGAGTAGGACGAGAGAACTTCGCGGGCGATTTCAGGGCGGATGCCCTCGGTTGCATAGGTGTCGAGGAACACCTGCATGGCAAGGACGGAAAGGCAGAGTGCATCTTCAGGCACAGCCTTGCGCAATCGCATGTCGGGAAAACGAAGGAACTTCCCACCTTCAGGCAACGGCGTCGATGCGCCAGGATGGGTGGTGTTCGAAGTCATCAATCTCAAGCCCATGTTCGCGAAGCGGGGGGCGCTCATTTCGCGAAGCGAAGTGAGGCGCACACCAATGGTGAAGTCCGTGGAGCAGACTACGCGAGTCGTTGTTCGAGGGAAAGCGGCACGCGTTGGGGTCGATCTGGCCAAGCGTGTGATCCAGGTTCATGCGGTTCACGCCACAGCGCGCATTTCCCAGTGTGCGCGAGTCATCTTGTACAAGCAGTGGGGACGCAAAGCATGCCCTTCTGGCACAGCAGGGTGCTCGAAGTCGGCTCGCGCGTTGCTCATGCCAATGCGCTTCATGACTGCGACCGAAGGCAGATTGATCAGGCTCGTGAAGGAGACGATTTCTTCGAGCCCGAGTTGCTCAAAGCCGACGCGCAGGCATTCCTTGGCGCCCTCTGTGGCGTAGCCATGTCCCCAGGCTGCGCACTTCAGACGCCAGCCGATCTCAACGCATGGACTGAACGGAAACTGCCGCCTCGGTACGGACAGCCCAATGAAGCCTATGAACTCACCCGTTTCCAGCAGTTCAACAGCCCAGTTGCTCCAGCCCTTGTCGCCAAATTGCTCGCGCCAGATGTCAATGCCCGCGTTCGTTTGCTCGGCTGTCACGAGGGCCGGAAAGTACCGCATGACCTCGGGGTCGGAGTTCATGGCGGCAAAGGGCGCGCGATGACGACTCTGCCAGGCGCGAAAGGCCAGACGTGGCGTGTTGAACTCGATCGCGGGAGCGGTCACCGATTCCATTTGTGGGGCCTGACGGTTGAGCCAAGCGGGCGATGACGACGCGACGCCAGGCCCGGGCTGGCGAAAATGTACCGCGTACCGCCAGACCGGGGCTGGCGGCCTGCCGTGGGCGCGCCGCTTGAGCGATGGGTTCGGCCGCAGTGCCACTGCGCAGCTATGGATTGGTGAGCTGCGAAATGCCTTTCGCATACTGGCGCAGCGCGATGACTCCCAAAACAATCAGAGCCGTGTGGAGCATGTCGAAGCGCTTTTGTTCGATGGACTCTATGTCCGAGAACATCACTTGCCTGGCCTTGCCAGCTTCTGTGCCGGCCATGAGATCCCAGTGGACCGCAGTGACCACCAATTCGAAGGCTGCGCCAAGCTTCGGGTTGACTGTCACCGCATTTCCGATCGCGATGCTTTGCGCTTGCCTTTGCGCGCGGCCTGTACCCGGAGCATTGCCATGCGGAAGCGGCTGAAGACTGGTGCACGCGGCCATCGATGTGGCGATGACGAGTGCCAGGACGCGCTGAGTGATTGCGGCCATGAATTCTTTCGCCAGGAGGTGCAACGGTGTGGCCCTCTGCGGCCTCAACGTTTGAGCCAAGCCGCGCGCGCAGGCCGCACAGGTCCCAGCGGGGCTTTGGCCTTGGTCTTGGCGATGCCGATCAATCCGCTGCCAAGGAGCCCTCCCATCGTGTCGGCAAAACGCCGGTGGATGAGTCGAAGACGCCGATCCAGGCGGCGCAGTTGATCTGCCGCAACCAATGCAGGCCCTGCGCGCCGCACATTCGAGACGATAGGGGCCGGCCTTGGCGCCATCTGGAGTGGCCATGTACAAGAAACTGCTTGTCGCCGACGACGGAAGCGAACCCTGTGCCGCCGCATTGAATGAGGCCATCAAGCTGGCCAAGAGCGTGGGCGCCGAGTTGCACATCGTCTTCGTCGTCTTCTACCCGAAGACGTTCGGTCACCCGATCGTCAACCTCGCAGCCGTCGAGGATGAGCTGCGTGCGGAA
>JAEMQF010000346.1 GCA_022758925.1 Burkholderiales bacterium
AGGCGCTCACTCGGTGCGGGCTCAGCCCCCCGTGGGGGTCAAGCAAAGTGGCAGAGCCACATTTGCTTGAGAGCGCCCCCAGGCCGACGACATACGTCGTCCGCCCCCCGTGGGGGTTGAGGAAACTTCGGGCGGCCGTGCTTTTCCTCAAGAGCGCTGAACCGTGCTGCTGCATCGATGTGCGTCGAACTCGCCTTCAGCCGAGCAGCAGTTTTCGCAGCGGAGCCGGCAAACCCACGGCGCGCGCCTCATCGCAACTGAACCAGCGGCCACGCGGCCACTGCGCGACGACACCGGACATGCGTGCCGCACTGGTACGCGCGGGGAAGCTCCAGCGCACCGGGTGCAGCGTCCAGTCGAGGTGGGTCAGGGCGTGGACGAAGCTCGGCAGCCATTCGGCCCGGCCGGGCCACCCGGCGCTGACGCGCTCGAAGGTTTGCACCGAATCGAATTCGGGCAGGCTCCACAGCCCGGCCCAGACCCCGTGCTCGGGCCGTCGCTCAAGCCACACCTGCCCACGCCAAACCAGGATCGGCCAGACATGCTCACGCGCACCGCGGCTGCCGCGTTTCGACTTGACGGGGTAGTGGTGCTGGGTCCCGGTCGCGGCAGCCACGCACCCTGCCTGCACCGGGCACGACTCACAGGACGGATTGCGCGAGACGCAGGTGGTTGCGCCCAGGTCCATCAGGCCTTGGCTGTAGGACTCGATGCCCGTCCTCGGCAACAGCGCATGCGCCAGCGCCCACAACTCGCGCTCATGGCGCACCTCGGACAGATCGGCGTCGAATCCGAATGCCCGCGTCAAGACCCGCTTCACGTTGCCGTCGAGAATCGCGACCCGTTCGCCGAAGCAAAACGCCGCGATCGCCGCCGCCGTGGAGCGGCCGATGCCGGGCAGGCGCGCGAGGTCGGCGCTGTGGGTTGGAAAGGCGCCGGCCCGCTCCTGCGTCACAACGATGGCGCAGCGATGCAGATTGCGGGCGCGGCTGTAGTAACCCAAGCCGCTCCACATGCCCAGTACCTCGTCGAGCGACGCCGCAGCCAAGTCAGTCACGCGCGGAAAGCGCCGCAAGAAGGGCTCGTAGTAGCGCTGGACCGTTGCCACCTGCGTTTGCTGCAGCATGATTTCCGAGAGCCAGACGCGGTAGGGGTCGCGCGTCTTCTGCCACGGCAACGTGTGCCGACCGTGGCTGCGCTGCCAACGCATGATGCGCTGCGCAAACGTGCTGGGGCGGGTCACTCGCCGTTCGGCGCCGTTGCCGCCTAGGCGCTGCGCAGGCGCGGCGCGGTCACTGCTTTGGCGACCCCGGGTGGGACGGAGTCCAACAAAGTCGGGGTTCCTGCGGCATCCCGGCTCGCCTGCAATCGCAGCGTCGCCGCGAGTTCGGTGGCTCGTGTCAACAACTGCTTGGAGCGCTGGTCCTGCGCTTCGAGTTCGCTGATGCGCAGTTCAAGCTCGCCCGAGGCAGACCGGATCCGCTCCAGCGCTTCGCGGCGCTGCTGAAAACTGCGGCGGCGTTCGCGCAGTTGCGAGTCGACCTGTCCTGACGTCGTCTTGTTCCAGAGTTCGATTTCGCTACTCGCGTTCTCGAACACGACGCGCAACCTCGACACCAGCATGCGCCGGAACTGATTCATGAACCTCGGCTGCGACATGCGCAGCGCCTGGGTCAGCCCGAAATACTGCATGTAGTTGCTCTGGATGAGCGCGAGTTCACGCCCGAAGCGCTGCAGATCCGGCCCCTTGGCCAGCGCCAGGCTGAAGCCGAATTCGGCATTCAATTTGGCGAACGTGGCTTCCAGCATCTCGCGCATTTCAAGGCAATGTTTCTGGGCCGAAGCGAGCATGGCGTTCAGGCTCTCGCACAGCACAACAAAGGCTTTCTTGGCTCCCATATTCAAGACGCTGCCCTGGATAGCCTCTTGCATCCGGCTCGCCTCCCCCTGCACCCGGTCAGTGGACAGGCCCACCAGCATATCCTTGAGGAGGCGGGTGTGCACCATGCGCATGGCTTGCAGCCGCACCTTGCACTGCTCGAACTCCAGAACTTCGGCGTCGACTCGGTGCAGCATGAGCAGCACCTTGGAACTGTTCTTGCCACGCAGGCCTCGCAACTCGAGCAACTGCTCCGACAACTGGCGTCGCTCGTCCACAAGACGGCGCGCGATCTGGGCTTCGATCTGCTGCGTCGTGCTCAGCACCAGCTGTTCAAGAACGGTTCGGCGTTGCGGCAGCAGTTGCGCACTCAACGCTTCCTCGAGCGGGATCAAGCGGCTTTCGCGCAGTGCCTCGTCGTCGCCGGTGATTCGCGCCGTCAACGCCTGGCGCGCCGACAGCGGGAAGACGCGCGCCGCCGGAATGCCGAGCAATCGCGAAGCGTCGCGCACCTGAACCTGGATCTGCTCTGCCACTTCCTCGGCCGTGAGCAGCGGGTCGTTCAACGTGTCGATCTTGTTCAGAACCACGAAGCGCGCCAAGGGGTTCGTGCCCAGGTGGTCGCGCCAGATCTCCAGGTCGGACTTGGTCACCCCCGCGTCCGCTCCCAGCACGAATACCGTGGCGTGCGCCGTCGGCAACAGGCTCAAAGTCAGTTCAGGCTCGGCGCCGATCGCGTTCAAGCCCGGTGTGTCGAGCACCACCAGGCCCTGGCGCAGCAGCGGGTGCGGGTAGTTGATGAGCGCGTGGCGCCAGGCCGGCACCTGGACTCGGCCGAGTTCGTCCAGCGGCGGGTTGTCCTCGGGGCGCTCGTCGTTCCAGAACCCCAGATCCTGAGCATGCGCCTTGCTCAGCCACTCGGTGCGCATCACTTCCTGCAAGGCATTGGAGAGTTGTTCCGGGTCCAGCACGTCCAGTGGAATACGGCGCCAGGCGCGGGGCTGGAGGCGCAATTCGGCGAGTGACAAGCCTTCCAGCCGAGTCTCGATCGGCAGCAGCGCCAGCGCGGCGCCTTGCTGGGCGTCCCAACCGAGCTCCACCGGACACATCGTCGTGCGCCCCGGCGTCGCGGGCAGGATGCGGCGGCCCGTGTCGGAGAAGAAGATCGAATTGATCAGTTCCGACTTGCCTCGCGAAAATTCGGCGACGAAGGCAACGATCAACTTGTCGCTTCCGAGCCGGGTTCGAAGCAAGCCGATCTGCTCTTGAATGGGCTCGTCGATCAGGCTGTTGCCCGTCAGGAACTGCGAGATTTCGTCCAACCCCTCGACAAGCGCGGCGCGCCAACCACCCAGGGCGTCCAGGCTGCCAGCGAAAGAATGGTTCATGAGTGCAACGCGCCGCCCTGCGGAAATCCACCGATGGGCCATGCTAGCGCAAGCGTCGCTGGATTGAGCGCGCGAGACATCCGCTCACCTTGCGGGCGTCGGCACTAATCCACGTCGACAGGAGGTGCCGGTTCCATCGGCGCAGCCGCATGAGCCCTTCATTTCGAGCGGCGGCGGCACACGGGTTGGTGTCATGCGCCGGAACTGACGGCACATGAAGCCGCGCCTTTATTTGTGCCGTGACCTCTGGCGCAGCTTGCTTGAAGCGCAGCGCCGCGTCATGGGTCGAAGCGCCGCGCCTTTGACCTCAGCGCCGCTGGCAGCGACCGCAAAAGTAGCTTGCGCGCTGGCCTTGAACGATGCGCCGGATCGGTGCCGAACAGCGCGCGCAGGGCTCGTGTTCGCGGCCGTAGACCTGGGCGTGCAACTGGAATTCGCCCGCAATGCCATGCGCATCGCGAAAGTCGCGCAGCGTCGAGCCGCCGAGGTCGAGCGCCCGCGCAAGGGTTCGACGCACCGCCGCGGCAAGGCGCTCACAGCGCGCAAGGCTGAGTTTGGAGCTTCGCGTGCGTGGGTCGATGCCAGCTTCGAACAGGGCCTCACAAGCATAGATATTGCCCGCGCCGACGACGATCGCTCCTGACAGCAGCGCTTGTTTGATGGGCCCGCTGCGCGAGCGCAAGGCAGACTTCAAGTACGCGCCGTCGAATTCGGCGTCGAAAGGTTCGAGCCCCAGGCCGCAAAGCAGCTTCGCCGCCGGCCCACTGTGCATCGAGGGCGACCACACGACTGCGCCAAACCGGCGCGGGTCGGTCAAACGCAGCGTGCCCTTCGTCGTCGACAGGTCGAAGTGGTCGTGCCGCCCTGGCTCCCCGACGTTTGCGGCAAAGCTGAGCGACCCCGACATCCCCAAGTGCAGCAACAGGCCCCCACTTTCCAAAGGCAGCCAGAGGTACTTGCCGCGCCGCACGACTTCACCCACGCTCTGCGACAAGAGGTGCTGGGGGTCGCATCCGATGGGCCAGCGCAAGGGTTTGCCGACGCGCACGCCCGTCGTGCGTGCGCCCTGAATCCGCGACGCGAAGCTCAGTCTCGTGATTTCGACCTCGGGAAGCTCGGGCATTGCGGCAATTATCACGACTGCCGCGGCTTGCCGACCTAGAATCGTTCAACCTAGAAACCGCAGTTGGACGCGCCCGAGTGGGCCGCGATGCGGTGCGCTGGCAAGGCGCGACGACGCGGCGGGCTCATGCCCGCGAGGCGGAGCAACGCCGCCAGCGCGCCGCAGCGCGGCTCAATCGGGTGCGTAGCGCTCTCACCCAAACGGTGAGGGTGGTCGTGGGTAGAGATCTCAGTGTTCATGCGGTGTGGCCAGCGGGGGGAAGCGGTCAACTGCGGTTTCTAG
>JAEMQF010000014.1 GCA_022758925.1 Burkholderiales bacterium
CCGCTGTCCAACGTCAAGCTGCGCGTGTTCAAGTCGCTGCGCGAGCACAACCTGCCGGCGCTGCTGGCGGCAGGCCTGTGCGCGACCGTCAACTCCGACGACCCGGCGTATTTCGGCGGTTACCTCAACCAGAACTTCGTCGAAACCTTCGAAGCCCTGCCGCAACTCGGCGCAGCCCACGCCTACCAGCTCGCGCGCAACAGCTTCGAGGCGAGTTTCATCGATGCCGCGGCGAAAGCGGCGTTGGTCGCGCGTCTGGACCAGTGTTTCCGGGAGCACGCGGGCTGAGCCATTGGCGAGCCGGCGGTCACGGTACAGGTGAAGGCGCGGCTTCATGGGCCGCTATTTCCGGCGCGCCACAGCAGCGCGTGCCTGCGCCGCCGCAGTCGTCGCAATTCAGGCGCTGCGTTCCTCCTGCCACAGCATGAACTTCAACGTCGCCACCGAGCCGGCGATGATGCCCGCGGTGGCGATGAACGAGCCGATCGCCAGCGTCGAAACGCCCGACACGCCCTGGCCGACGGTGCAGCCCAGGGCAGTGACGCCGCCGAAGCCCATCAACACCGCGCCGACGAGTTGGTTGCGCAGGTCGGTCAGGGATGCAAAGCCTTCCCAGCGGAACGTGCCGGCACGCCATGCCCATGCAGCGGACCCGAGCACGACGCCGAGCACGCTGGCGATACCGAATGTCAGGTGCAGCGACTTGTCGGTCCACAGCAGCAGCAGCTCCAGGCCATAGGCCAGGGGCCCGACGAAGCTCATCGACTCGAGGGTGCGCGAGTTGGTGCCGAAGTAACTGTCTTCCAGCGTCGCCGGGTTCTCGCCGAAGCCGAGGTGGCCGCTGACGTACCAGCCTGCGACCACCAGCGCGCCGAGCAGCACGCCGCCGACGATTTGACTGAGATTGGCGCGAAACCGCTTGTCTTTGAAAACGAAGATGAGTAGCGCGAGCACGAGTGCCGCGACAGTCCCGGTCAGTGCGGCCCGGGGCGAGACCCCGGTCAGACGCGCCACGGCGGTGGCCAGGCTCTGGTCGGGCCAGCCCAGGCCTGCGAGGTTGATCGCAACCGGATCGAGCAGGCTCGCACGCCATTGGCCGAACAGGCCCTTGAGCGTCATGTACGAAGCGATCGCGACGAACACCAGCACGACCATCGAACGCACGCTGCCGCCGCCCATGCGCACCAGGTTCTTGTTGGCGCAGCCGCCTGCGAGCGTCATGCCCACGCCGAAGCTCAGGCCACCCACGAGCAGCGACAACCAGGCCAGCGTGGGCCGCTGCGTTATGCTCCTGGACAGGTCGATCTGCCCCGTGACGCTCAACAGCGTGGCGCCCGAGGTGGCCACCGCGATCGCGAGCAGCCACATGCGCATGCGCCCCCAGTGGTCCATGGTGACCACGTCCGACAGCGCGCCCATGATGCAGAAATTGCTGCGATTGGCCACCGCGCCGAACACGAACGCGAGCACGAAGCCCCAGGCGACGACCTGCAGGGCCAAGGGCTGCAGCGTCGTGTCCATCGCCGCGCGCTACGAGTTCGTGCAGCCTAGATGAACAGGCAGACGTCGGTCTCGCCGGCGAACTTGAGGAACATTGCGGCGCCGCCGTATTCGATGCCGTCGATGAAATCGCTCTTCGTGAAATCGAACAGGTCCACCGTCATCTGGCAGGCGATGAACTTGACGTCGGCTTCCAGGCACAGCGAGCGCAACTCTTCGAGCGACGCCACACCCTTCTTCTTCATCTTGTCCTTCATCATCATCGTCGCCATCGACTCCATTCCCGGCAGCATCGCCACCACCACCGGCATCGGCACCGGCATCGGCATCGCCGGATTCCCAATCGGGCTGATCTTGATGCCGCTCAGGTCCTTGCGCAGCAACTGCAGGCCGTAGAACGTGCAGAACACCTGCACCTCCCAGCCGAGCGCAGCGGCCGTGGAGGCCAGGATCAGCGGCGGGTACGCCATGTCGAGCGCGCCCTTGGTCGCGATGATCGCCATCTTCTTTGCAGCCATTGAATCTCCTGTTGCGCGAATGGAAGGGGCAAGCCTCAGGCCTTCTTCAGGAAGAAGACGTACTTGCTGTTCTCGGTGCTGGAGGCCAACAGCGTATTGCCGGTCTGTTCGGCGAAGGCCTCCATGTCGCACACCGAGCCCGGGTCGGTGGCGATCACGCGCAGCACCTGGCCCGACGCCATGTCGTTCAGCGACTTCTTCGTCTTGACGATGGGCAACGGGCAGGCCAGCCCCGAAGCGTCGAATTCCTTGTCGTAGTTCATTCAGATCTCCTTTGCGGGGCTATTACGGGGGAGCCGCGCTGCCGAGTCTATTCCCGCGATGGGTGATCGCCGATAGCCCATGTGGGTAAGGCGACGCGCCGTGCAGCGCGAACCCGATGCGTTGCGCGGGATTGATCGGTGCGCGTGAGCGCTCTCAAGGAAATGTGGCTTTGCCACTTTCCTTGATCCCCTCGAGGGCGGTCGCGGCGGCCTTGGGGTGCCTAAAACTTGCGGCCCCAGGCCAGGCCGAAGCTGAATTGGCTCATGCCGATGGTCTCGTTGCCGGCGGCGCCGGCGCCCATGAACCCGTTGAACAATGACGCGCCGGAAACGGTTTGGCGCGGTGCGTACATGACCATGCCGGTGATCTCGCTCTCCTTGTCCATGCTCCAGGTGAAGCCGCCGGTGTAGTGATCCGTGATGACACCCGGTGCGAGGATATTGAAGGTCACGTCGGCCGGGGTGATCGGGTTGTCGCCCTTGTTGTAGCCCGCGCGCAGCGTCAAGACGTCCGACATGCTCCACGCGACGCCGAGCTTGTAGACGTTGATGTCCTGCCAGCCGAATCCGGGGCCGTTGGCGGCGCCCAACGGAGCCACCGGCAGGCTCGGATTGTTGACCGATGCGACGTCGCTGTAGTTGATTCGGCCGACGTCGAATGCAATGGTCCAGGCGGGTGACGGGTTGAACGCGACGCCGATGTTGTAATGCGATGGGAGGTCGAAGTCGCCGCTTTCCGCGAACAGGCCCTTGTACTTGTCGAACTTGCTCATGTTCATCTTCGGCGCGTACGCCGCACCGATCGTGAAGGCATCGGTGATGCGCCCCTGGTAGCCCAGGCGCAGCCCGATGCCGGTGGAGCTGTCGTAGCCGTTGTTCGTCACGCTCCCCGGTGCACCGGTGAACGGCGGGAAGCCGGGAGCGTTGTCGAAGGCCTGCAGGCCGCTGGCTTTGAAGCGTTGGTAACCCAACAACACCGCCACACCCACCGCGTGCTGCGGGTTGATCTTGTAGGCGAGCGTCGGCGCGACGATCAGTTGCATCAGGTCCACCCCCAACTCGCCGCTTCCGCACAGCATGTTCGACGCTCCTGCGCCGCAGTTGAAATTGCCCTGCGGGTAGGTCGTGTTCATGCCGCCGTTGCCGTAAACCGTGACGCCGAGCGACATGTCGTTGCCGAGCATCTTGTTGTAGCCGAATTCGGGGACGAAAAACTCACCCTTGTCGCTGTCGACCTTGCCGTTCAAGCTTGGAACGCCGGCACCACTGCGTTCGGCGTCGCGCGAGGGCATGAAGACATCCAGGCCGATGTCCATGCGCGACCCGGAAAACACCATGCTCGCCGGGTTCGTGGCGCCGCCCAGGCTGTCTTGTGCCATCCCCATGCTGGCACCGGCCATGCCCTTGGCCTTCATGCCGTAGCCGTGCGGGAAGTAGCCGTTCGTCGCCCATGCCGGGCCGGCGATGCAGGCGGCGGCAATGGCGCCGAAGCGGAACAGTTTGTGCGTGCGTTTCATCATCACTCTCCTCGTGGTTGGCCTTTCGGCCGGTTTGTGGATCGGTGGCAAGAGCGGCGGGGTTTTCTACCAGCGGGCCAGCAGGCGCCCGTCCTCCACCTTGTTGTCCCAGCGCTTCAGTGGAGCATCGCCCTTCGCGATGCATTTCCCGTTCGAGACGTCAAACGCCCATTCGTGTTTCGGGCAGGTCAGCGTGGTGCCTTGCAGCGCCAGGTGCGGGATGTTCGTGGTCTGGTGCGGACACAGGCTGTCAAATACCAGCCAGCCGTCGTTGCCGTGGTGCACGAACAGGCCGCGGCCGTCGCATTCGATGCGCGCCGTGGCTCCGCGAGCGAGGTCGGTGACAGGCATCACGTCGTGCCACTTCGCGGCCGGCGGCTCGGCACCGAGCCCCGCCGCGCGAAACTCGGGCAGGTCCATCGCGAGGATGATGTCCACGGCCCAGACGATCTTCGCCAGGCCGAGCGCCGGAAACGCCATCAACAACGCGTCCAGCACTTCAGCGGGTGTGCAGCCGTCGCGCAGCGCGCGCTTCAGATACTGGCGCAAGCCGCGCTCGGTTTGTGCATGCACCTTGGTGATGACCGAGATCAGGTCGCGCGTCTTCG
>JAEMQF010000008.1 GCA_022758925.1 Burkholderiales bacterium
GAACGTCGGCGTGAATTTCGGCCCGTTCGCGAGCGGCACCGTCGCCGTCTGCGGAATCGAGTTGGAGATCACCGCCTCTTGCGCCTGCGGCGTGCCCGCCACGGTCGGCAGCACGGCGCCGGCGAGCGACTGCGGCGGAATGCGGTTGAAGTCGGCCGGCAGCGCGTCGCTCGGCACGAAGGTCCACGGCCCGGTGAGTGCCGCTGCTCGGAACCAGCGGCCCGCCATCAGCACGTAATAGTTGTTGTTGCTGGTATCGATCAGCGCGTCGCTGGTGGTGTTCGCCGCCCACAGGAGTTGCGTGCCCACCACAGGCACGAAGTCGGGCTGGCCCTTGAACAGGATGAGTTCCGACGGCACCTGGCTCGTGTAAATCGTCGGCACACCGTTGGCGAGCGACGGCTTCGGATTGGCGGACTTGCCGCCATTGAGCAGGTCGACCGTGCCGGAGGTCGACAGCGACTGAGCAATCGAGTCGAGCGCGCCTTTGACGAACGGCCCGATGAACCCTTGCGTCCAGGGTCCGCCGATCGCGCTCGACTGCAGCCAACCATCGTAGACGTGGATGTAGTAGGTGCCGCTCATGCTGTCCTGCAGGATCAGCGCCCGGGTGTTGATCACACGCTGCGCGCGAGGATGGCCCGGCACCGCCTTCAGCACCGGCGCGCCGTCAATCGGCACCAGAATGGCCGGCGAATAGCTGACGATGACCTGGGGCGGGTTATTCTGCACCGCGACCGCCGGCGGCTTGATGCCGGCGAGCGCCAGGGACGATTCCAGGCGGTCGAGCGCGATCGTGCGCACCTGCTTCGCGAACTGCGTCTGCAGTTGGGCCGCGTAGGCCGCACCGCGGTCCGGCAACGTCGGAAAGTCGATCTTGGAAATGCGCAGATTCTCGAACGTCACGGAGCGCAGCGTCTTGTCGACCTGCGTGCGCGCCGTCGCGACGATGGTGCCGAACGCCTCGTCCTTCGCGCCGTCGGGCTTGATCGCGAGTGCCGCGCGGAAATCGAGTTGGTTGTCCGTCCACTTGCTGACCTGCGGCTGGTAGACGAGAACCTGGCCATTGTTGAGGTCCACCACGCGCGGCCACGGATCGGGCGGCAGCGTTGTCGCCTTGCCCGACTGGGCGAGCGCCAACCCGGAGGCACCAAGCACGTTGAGGACAAGTGCGAGTAACGCAATGCGAAGCCGTGGTCTCATGATCGAATTCGAAAAAGCAATCTTTCGTTGAAGAGGGTTACTTCGGGAACATCAGCTGTACCTGCGCGCGGATCTGCCAATTGGCGCCGTAATCCGGGCGCACGACGTTGTAGTAAGCCGAGATCTGCGTATTCACCGGTAGCTTGCCGAAGTGGAAGATCTTGCCCACGCCGCCGCCGATCGGCACCGTCCACTGCTGGCTGTTCTCCGCCTTCCAGTTGACCGTCAGGATCGGCGCGCTGGTGAGGTAGAGCCCCCCGGGAAAGTTGTAATTGACGAATGGCTGGATGAGCCCGTTGTTGTACGAGCCGCCCTGCTTGTCGCTGGTGAGCGACCAGATGTTGTTGACCAGCGCGCCATAGACCCACGGACTGCCGTGGTCGAGATGCAGCACGACCACCGACGGCCCCATGCCCCAGTTCTTGTTGCCGAGTTCGGCGTTGCTGTTGGTCGGGATCTGCACGACGGGTCCCGCGCCCCAGATCCAGTGGCCCGGATTGGCCGGCGACAGGAAGGCGGTGAACACCGTGTCGCCGATGCCGCTCCTGCTGTCGATGTCCGGCCCAAGCGCCGGATTCCAGATCACCGGCACGATGGTTCGCGTGATGATGTTCCAGTCCTTGTCGATCGACACCGGAATCACCGGCTGGATGTTGAGGATGTTCTGCGTCCCCTTCTCCGGGCCGAAATTGAGGTTGGTGTTGTTCTGGAACGGCAGGCTGATCAGGTTGCCCACCGGGTTCTGCGCGAGTTTGGCGAGTTCCTCGGCGCTCAGTTCGGCGTGGGCCGGGGTGGAGGCAAGCATTGCGGCGGTCAACACCGAAAAAACACTGAATTTGATCGTGGTGGATATGGAACTCATTGGATGCTCCGTGACAAGAAAATCCCCGGCCGCATTGCAGCCGGGCAAGTGTCGATCATTGCGGGCGGGCAGGTCCGATCAGCGGCGTGCGCACCGGCTTGGCCATGCCGAAGAACACCACGACACCCTGGCCACCACAGCGGGTGGAAATGGTCTCATCGGGCTTGCCGTAACAAGAAGCGGTGTCTTGCCAGTTGTTGGTCACCCAGACATCGCCAGCCGGGCCGACACCGATGTCGACCTGCAACTGCAGGCCGCCGCCGACATAGCCGCCGGGGGGCGAAATCGCATCACCGGTCTTCATGCCGGGCGGGCAGTTCTCGGTGCGGAAGCCGCAAAGCTGCACGATTCCGGCCGTCGCGCTGGAGAAGTTGGAAATCCAGATGTTGTCGTTGCCGTCGACTGAGACCGCCCACGGACCCGTGATGCCCCTGCCGTAGACCGGCGAGAAACTCGCCTCGCTGCCGTCCGGTCGCAGGACCGTGATGCTGCCGCCCTCCGGGCCGGGCTTCTGGGTGTACATGGCCTCGACCATGACGCGGGTGAGTCGCGAAGTGGCGTCGGGTTCGCCGTCGTAGTTCACCTTGCCCGCAATCGCCATCTCCAGCATTTTCAGGCGGCCGCGCTCAGAGTTCCCGAGCTTGTTGGTGACCCAGACATTGCCCAAGCTGTCGACGGCGATGCCGCTACCCGAATAGCCGGTCTTGAAGGTTTCGGCCTTGGTCGGATCGCCATTGGAAAACCGGGTGACGTGGCTGCCCAGGATGTTGGTGACCCAGATGTTGTCCTTCTGGTCAATGGCGAACGCGAAGGGTAATAGCAGTTTGCAGGGGTTCTTGAGTGGGTCGCCGCCAGGGTTCTGGCACAGCACTCGGCCCTTGGACGGGTCACCCTTGGGGAAGTGAACCAGTTGCGAACCCACCGTGTCGGCGGCCCATACGTCGCCGCTTGGCGTGACGATGATGCCCTGCATGTTGGAGAGCTTTCCGCCGAAGTTCCAGCCCTCGGGCGGTGACAGTGGCTTGCCGTCATTGCCGAACAGCGCGACGTTGTTGTTACCCGCAAAGCTGGTCATCCACGCGTTGTCCTTGGCGTCGATGGCCAGACCGAAGCCGGGGCCAAGCAGGCCGCCACCAGTGAAACCGGTGGTCATCGGCGACAGTGGCGTGCCGTCCGGGGCGAACTTGGCGACACCGCCTTGCCAGAAGTAGTCCTGGGCCTGCGCACCGACCTGAAAATTGGAGGCTGCCCAGACATTGCCCTGGCTGTCGAACATCAGCTTGCCACCCGCGTAGTACCCCCCACCTGTAAAACGAAGCGGTAGCACCCAGGAGCTTGGCGCAAAGGTCAGATACGGCGCGAAGGGTGTCGCTCGTGGCATCTTCTTGCCCGCAGGAACGGGATAAAACTCGTCCAGCAGAGCGAAGACTTTCTGCGGTTGGTGCCAGGGCGCGCGCGCGATGGATGTTGCCGCCGCTAGCGTATCGCCGGGCACTCTGCCGTCCAGCGCGGTGGCAGCCGCGAACAGGCTCTGGCAGGCGTTCGGCTTCACGCGGGTCACGCAACCCGCCAGCACGTTGGCAAGTGTGGCGAAATTGGCCATGGTCGGCGACTGGGTGCTGTTCAGTGCATCCTGAATGGCTTTTCCCCAGCCACCGCTCGCCAGATCGACGAAGTTGGGCACGTTGCCGGCAGCGATCTTCAGTTGTAGCGGCTGGCCCTGGATGGCTGTGCCGTTGATGAACTGGTTGTGGGTCCACACGGAGGCCACGGTCGTCATCTCGTTGATCGTGACGGTGGCTGGGGGCTTGCCGCCCAGCGCCGTCATCAGGACAATCGCCAGGTTGTCGCCGCCAGCCTTGTTGGCCGCCGAAATGCCGCCCTTGGCCACCAGGTATAGCGTGTCGCCTTTGTCGGCCGCGTCTGGGGCGTTGAACGCGAAGCGTCCGTCCGCACCAGTTTTCGCCTGTGCCAGTTGTTTCGGACTGCCGGCGCTCGCGGACCAGAGCGTCACCGTCGAATTGGCAATCGGCACGCCACCACCTTGAACCTGGCCGTCGAGGGTGGCCGCGAATGCCGACGCCGTAGCCGTTGTGGCCAGTGCGGTGAAGATCGCGCGCACCAATCGCGAACGGCGTCTAGTCATCATGAATCGCTCCTGAATTAGTAAGGCCGCGCCGGACCGATCTGCGGGGCACGCACCGGTTTGGCCATGCCGAAGAAGATCACGACGCCCTGGCCGCCGCAACGGGTGGAAAGTGCCTCGGTTGCGCCGGCATAGCAACTGTCTATGTCCTGCCAGTTGTTAATCGCCCACACATCGCCCGCCGGGCCGACGGCGATGTCGGTCTGCAACTGCAAACCACCGCCGACGTAGCCGCCCGGCGGCGAGATCTGGTCGCCGGTCTTCATTCCCGGCGGGCAATTTTCGGTGCGCACGCCGCACAGCTGCACGATGGGGCTGGCCGGCATCGCGAAATTGCTCACCCAGACGTTGTCGTTGCCGTCCACCACAACTGCCCAGGGACCGGGCAGGCCGCCGCCCTTGAACGGCGACCCCGGCAACTGCGTCCCGTCGGGTCGCAGCACGGTGACGCTGCCGCTTCCCCCCTTCTGTTCCGACATGGTCTTGGTCAGATAGTCCGAAGCCGACAGCACGCCTCCCGTCTTCAGATGCACGGCCATATCGACCATGTGCGCCATGCCAAGCAGGCCGGAACCGAAGCGATTGGTCACCCAGACATTGCCCTGGCTGTCGATGTTGAGCCCGCTGTTGTTGGAGCGAACCTCGAGCTTCACGGCCTTGCTGGGGTCGACCGCCGGAAAGCGGATGACGTGGAACGAACTGTCCGAGACCCAGATGCGGTCCTGCTGGTCGATGGCGAGGTGGAATGGCGCTGTGAAGGACTTGCACGGCTCGGCGCTGTCGCCTTCGCAGACGATGCGGCCATTGTTCCAGTCGCCCTTGGGGAAATGCAGTAGCTGGCGCTTCGAGATGCCCAACGCCCACATGTCGCCGTTGGGTGCCGTGATGATTCCTTGCATCAAGCCAAGGCGGCCACCAAAGCTGATGCCCTCGGGTGGGGTCAACGGCCTGCCGTCCTTGTCGAACACCGTGATCGACTTGCTGCCATAGCTCGACAGCCAAACGTTGCCCTTCAGGTCGACCGCCGCTCCGAAAGTGCCGCCCTGCATGCCGCCACCCGCAAAACCGGTGGTGATCGGCGACAGCGGCTTGCCGTTCGGGTTGAACTTGCTGGCGTTGCCCTGCCACAGCGCGTCGTTGGCCTGCCAGCCGACGGTGAAGTTGTTGCCGACCCAGAGATTGCCTTCGGCGTCGAACATCGCCTTGCCGCCGGCGCGATAGCCGCCGCCGTCGAACTTCAGCGGCAGCACCCAAGCGCTGGGCGCGACCTGCAGGTACGGCATGTACGGCACGTCGCGCATCGTCTTGCCCTGCGGCACCGAATAGAAAACCTGCATCGCCTCGAACACCCGATGCGGCTGGTACCACGGCGCGCGCGCGATCGCTTGCACCGCCGTCAATGTATCGGTCGGCGTATTGCCGGTCGGCCCCTTGGCCGCCACGAACAACGTCAGGCACGCATCCGGACGCACCCGCGCGACGCAACCGGCCAGCGCATTCGACAGCGTCGCGAAATTGGCCATCGTTGTTGTCTGGCCACTGTTCAGCGGGTCCTGGATCGTCGCACCCCAGCCGCCGGTGGCGAGATCCACGAAGCTCGGTACATTGCCGGCGGCGATCTTCAGTTGCAGCGGATCGCCCTTGATTGCTGCGCCGTCGACGAACTGGTTGTGCGTCCACACCGATGCGACCGTCGTCATCTCGTTAATCGCGACCTTGCCCGGCGCCTTGCCACCCAGCACCGTCATTAGCGCGATCGCGGGGTTGTCACCGGCGCGTTTGTCGGCGGCAGGAACACCCCCTTTCGCGGTCAAATACAGCGACGTTCCAGTGCTTGCTGCAGGCGCATTGATTGTGAAGCGACCGTCGGCGCCGGTGCGTGCCTGTGCGAGCTGCTTCGGCACCCCCGTGCTTGCCGCCCACAGCGTCACCGCCGAATTGGCGATCGGTGCGCCAGCACCTAGCACCTGGCCGCCAATGGTGGCGGCGAAC
>JAEMQF010000011.1 GCA_022758925.1 Burkholderiales bacterium
CCAAGCCACCTGCCCGGGCACCCGGGCGGCATGCAAAGGCGTGGCACGCCACCCCGGATGCACAGCGCGGTGGTGGTGCCCCCGGGCGCAGGCACCATTCGCGGTCGCCCCCCAAGATTGCAGGGCGCAGCGGTGTTGACGCGGCTGCGGATTGCAGGCATCGACGGCCGCCCGCGAGCGTGGGCCGGAGAACGGGGGCGCCGCCGCCGCCCTGCCGCCACGACCCCGGCAGGCTGACCGTGCGCGGACAGACGACTGTGAGTCGGTTCCATCCACCAAATCTCATTCAATCGCATGCGAGTTCGTGTGAGGCCCGCGAAGCGCGGCCGGCCGGCATGCACGCCGTGAGTTCCTTGGTGTAGCACGCATCTCGTCAGCCACACTGCAGGTGCGCGGCGGGCGCCGTGAAGCGCCGCCCGTCGCTCGCCCGCAGTGTTGCCTGCTGCGACCTGGGAAGCCGATCAATCCGCCGGCCGCAGCTTCTTCGTCTCTTCGTCGCTCGGCAACACGGTTGCGCCGTCGATGTAACGGTAATCCGTCATCACCCCTTTCGTGCCTTCGAGCTTGGTGCGGCCGAGGTAGGCGCCCATCGTGCTTTGGTTGTCGCTGGCGCGGTAGGTGATCTTGCCCAGCGGCGACATCAGGCTCAGGCCTTTGAACGCTGCGATCAGTTTTTCGGTGTCGGTCGACTTCGCCTTGCGGATGCCTTCGGCGATCGACCAGATCGTCGCGTAGCCGACCACCGAGCCGAGCTTGGGGTACTCGTTGTGCTTGCGGAAGTAGGCCAGGAAGAATTTCTTGTGCTCCTCCGTCGGGATGCCGTAGTACGGATAGCCGGTGACGATCCAGCCCACGGGGGCTTCTTCTTTCAACGGCTCGATGTACTCCGGCTCGCCGGTGAGCAGGCTCACCACTTCGCGGCCCTTGAACAGTTCGCGCGTATTGCCTTCGCGCACGAACTTCGAAAGGTCGGCGCCGAACAGCACATTGAAGATCGCGTCGGGTTTGGCATCGGCCAGCGCCTGCGTCACCGCACCGGCGTCGATGCGCCCGAGCGGCGTCGCCTGCTCGCCGACGAACTCGACGTCGGGCTGCAAGCCCTTGAGCATGGTCTTGAACGTCGCCGCCGCCGACTGTCCGTATTCATAGTTGGGGTAGACGATGGCCCAGCGCTTCTTCTTCAGCTTCGCCGCTTCCGGCACGAGCATCGCCGCCTGCATGTAGGTCGAGGGCCGCAAACGGTACGTGTAGCGATTGCCGTTGGCCCAGGTGATCTTGTCCGACAGCGGCTCGGCGGCGAGGAAGAACACCTTGCGCTGCTTGGCGAAGTCGGCCACCGCCAGGCCGATGTTCGACAGGAAGGTTCCGGTGATGAGCGCCACGCCTTCACGCGACACCAGTTCTTCGGCGACGCGCACGGCGTCGCCCGGTGTCGCGTTGTCGTCGCGCGAGATCACTTGCAGGCGTTTGCCGAGCACGCCACCTGCCGCGTTCACCTCTTCGACGGCGAGCTCCCAACCCTTCTTGTACGGCTCGAGGAACGCCGGCTGCGCCTTGTAGCTGTTGATTTCGCCGATCTTGATGACGTCCTGCGCTTGCGCCGCCGGGCCCGACAGTACAAGCGCGGCGACTGCAATCAACGCAATTCTGGGCATGAAGTTGTCTCCTGGAGTGAGGTGGCGGGCACGCGGCCGGTTGCGTTCAAGCCGAAATGTCGGACGATTGAATGCGTTTGACCCCGGCCTTGGCCATGTTCGCCCAGGCCGCTCGCAGCGAGCCATTGAGGTCGATGCCGCGGCACGCGTCTTCGATCACCGAGGCCTTGAAGCCGGCCTTGCGCGCGTCCAGCGCGGTCCAGGCGACGCAGAAGTCGGTGGCCAGGCCGCACACGTACACCTCGTCGATGGCGCGCGCTTTCAGGTAGCCCGCGAGGCCGGTCGTGGTCTTGCCGTCGGCTTCGGTGAACGCCGAATAACTGTCGGTGTCTTTGCGAAAACCCTTGCGGATCACGAGCTGCGCCGTCGGCAGAGCCAGGTCCTTGTGCAACGCGGCGTCGCCCGTGCCCTGCACGCAATGGTCGGGCCACAGCACCTGCATGCCGTAACCCAGCTTCGTCATCTCGAACGGTTTCTTGCCGGCGTAGCTCGACGCAAACGAGGCGTGGCCGGCGGTGTGCCAGTCTTGCGTGACCACGACGTTGGCAAACAGCGGCGCAAGTTTGTTGATCACCGGAACCACCTGCTCGCCGTCTTTCACCGGCAATGTGCCGCCGCTGACAAAACAGTTCTGCACGTCGACCACGATCAAAGCGCTCTTCGCGCCGGGTTTCGTGGCAGCGCCGGCGTACAGCGGGATGCCGGCCGTGCCGAGCAGCAGGAATGATGCGCTGCCGGCGAGCAGGGTTCTGCGTTGCGTGAGTGATTCCGTCATGGTGGCTCCTTGTGTGGTGTGCCGTGTTGAAATGGCCGAGGCGTTGCCTCAGCGCTGCCCGTCAAACTTGGAAATCTGGTCGGCCCGGAGTCCGCCGGCGCGCTCGTGCGGGCGTGGCCCGGTGGTCATGGCGAGCACCAGCATCATTTCGTGGTCGCGCGGCGCATCCGCGATGCGCACTTCCAGCGTATCGAAATGGCTGCGCACATAGGCCGCGACGCGGTGGTGGATCGGAATGTCGATGCAGGCGCCGGCCGTGCCGACCTTGGTCGTGGAGGGCACGATCGCGTGTGAACCTTCGAGCAGTTCGCGCATGCCGTAGCCGCCGGGCAAATGCCACAGCGCCCCATGTTCGAGCTCGCCGCCGAGCCCGATCAACGCGCCCTTGCCATAGGCCTGGATCGCGCCCGGGCCACCGAGCGCGTCGATCAGGCGCTGCGCCATGGCGCGGCCGAGCGGTTTCAGCGCTTCCATCAGCGGCTGGATCTCGGCCACATAGCGCCCCGCGTACGGGTTGCGCAGCACGGCGGCGACGCTGCCGCGGCGCAGCGGCGTGGCGGCACGCGCGCCGCCGTCGTGCCAGACGTCTTCGATGTTGAGCACGCACTTGCGCACGTTGACTTCAGGCAGGGCGGCGGTGGCGGCGTAAAACATGGTTCAGGCTTCCGTACAGGCCGGATGCTCGGATTGCAGCTTCGGCATTGGGCTCAGTATCGGGCCAACGAGCCCGCGGCGCGACCCGTGAAACACCTGAGACGCAACTTGCCGCATCTGGCCCTGCAGGCACAGCGCCGCGGCAACGATGCGGCCGGCGCCGATCTCGCGCCCGGCAAGGGCCGCGCCCGAAGCCAGCGCCAGCGCCACCTGCGGCGCCGGCAACGCGGGCACGCCCAGCGTCACGAGCAATTGGCCAAGATCGCTGTCATCGCGCACTGAATTCGCCGCGGCGCGGACGATGCGCGCATCGTCAACGTTCACCGCGTTGCCCAGCATCGTCGCCGCAGCGTCGGCTTGGGCCGCGGTCTCGGCCAGCACCGTCACGCTGTCAGCAATGCCGAGCGACAGGCTGCGGCCGCGCCAACCCGACGTCGCGATGCCGCGCACGCCGCTGGCGGCGTCGATGCGGAACCGGCCGTCGATTCCCGGCACCGCGTGCCGCGGGTCCATGACCAGCCCGATCTCGAACGCTTCGCCCGGCGCCAGGTGCAGCGCGATGTCACCGCCGTTATTGACATAGGCACGCTGCACGCCCGGAAGCTGGAAGTGGCCGACAAGCTCCTGCGCGACGCTGCCCGCGACCGCGGCCATCGCCGTGATGAACTCGCCCTGTGCCGCATAGGGCCGGCACGCGGCGACCATGCGCTGCGCGACCGGGCCGCCGGCCGCAACGCTGTGGCCGGGCACCGCGGCGAGGTTCATGCGCAGCAATCCAAGCTCGGCCACCAGTTCCGTGAGCACGCCTTGAAAGCGCGCCCACGCCGCCTCAAACGCCTGCGCCACGGCAAGAGGCTCGCCCTCGGCACCGATCACGCAATCGATCGGCCCATGCTGGAAAAACCAGCGTCCACCGGGCAGGGGTTGGCGCCTTGCGCCGTTCATGGCGCGGCGCGATGCAGCGGCCAGGGATTGCCCGGTGCCGCTTCGATCAACTTGTATTCGCCCTGCGCCAGCAGGTCTTCGATGCGCCGCACCCGGTGCATATGGCCGCCGAGTGCGCGGTAGTCGCTCAGGCGCATCGTGAACTCGATCGGCGAGACGATCGCCGGCGTCGGCACGAAGCCGAAGCTGTTCGCCGGCATGCGTGCCACGTCCACCATCACCGTGATGCCGCCGCCCGGCCACACATACACCGGCGCGCCGCCGCAGGTCACGTTGACGAGCAGGTCCTTGATCGAATGCGTCAGCAGCACCGGGTTCTCGGTGACGCCGGCACGCAGCGAGCCGCCGGCGCCGGCGACATAGAGCACGCTCGCCAGCGCCGGTTCGCAGTTCTCGCCGATGCGCTCGACCACGCGCCGCACCGCGGCAGGCATTGCGGCAGGCTGCGGCACGAGTTTGCGGTCGAGCACGAAGTAGGCCTGGTGTTCGCCGGTCGTCGACACCATCAACAAGCGCAGCCCGGGCCGGGCGTGCTTCGGGTCCCACTCCTCGATGATCGACAACGGCTCGACGATGTCGGTGCCGCCCCAGCCCGAGCCGGGATTGGCGACCTGAAAATAGCGCCCCGGCGTCGACTTGCGCCCGCGCAGGCGAATGCCCGTGGCCGGCATGTCGAGGCACTTGCCGGCCTGGTGCTCCGACAGCACGCCGGTGATGTGGTCGTCGATCACGACCACTTCATCGACGTGACCGAACCATTGCTGCGCGAAGATGCCGATCGTCGCCGAGCCGCAGCCGACGCGCATGCGCTGCTCTTCCACGCCGTTCACGATCGGCGCGCGATTCGCCTGCACCGTGAGCGCGGCGCCGCCCTCGACCTGCAGCTCCACCGGCTGCTGGTTGCCCAGCGCCAGCATCATGTCGCAGGTGATTCTGCCTTCGCGTTTCGAGCCGCCGGTCAGGTGGTGCACGCCGCCGAGCGCGAGGAACTGCGAGCCGTACTCGATCGTCGTCACATGGCCCACCGCTTCGCCCTTGTGGCGCACCGTCGCCTGCTCGGGGCCGAGGTAGCGGTCGGTGTCGATCTTCACCTTGAAGCTGCAATAGCTGAAGATGCCTTCGGTGACCACGGTCACCATGTCCACCCCCTGCTGCAACGAGGCGATGATGAAGGGCGCGGGTTTGTAGTCGGGGTAGGTGGTGCCGGCGCCGACGCCGCTGACGAACACCGGCGCGTCGTTCAGCAACTCGCCGCTCCAGCCTTGCGGCGCCGGCTTCCATTCGACCAGTTCCGCGCCGGCACGCCGCACCAGGTGCACGTTGTCCAGTCGCGCGAGTTCGCCGTTGACGTTGCCGTAGCGGTTGCACGCGCCGAGCTTGCCCGGGCTGATCTGGCACAACACCGGGCAGGCTTCGCAGCGCACCTTGTCGGCCGCCATGCGTTCGGGTGCACGCGAGTGTTCGAGCACGACAGGCGTCAGGGGCGTGACGGCTTGACCGTCGGAGCGAGGGTCGAATGGCGGGACGGGGGAGGCGGGAGCGGTCACGTCGCGTTGTCCTCGCTGCTTTGATGGCGAGCAAAGGTTCGCCCCGTGCCCGGCGCGGGGGCGCGATCCAGCGCCGGCCCCAGCGCTGACTCGGGGCGCTGGAGGCCGGCGTGCTCCGCGATCACGGACTGCAACAACGCCTCGCGCAAGCGGCTCGGCGTCACCGGCACCTGCGCCATGCGCACGCCGGTCGCGTGATGGATCGCATTCAGAATCGCCGGCGCCGTGGCCACCAGCGCCGGCTCGCCCACGCCCTTCGCGCCCCAGGGCCCGAGCGGCTCGGGGTCTTCGATCAGGTGCACCGTGATCGGCGGCACGTCGCCGAAAGTCGGAATCAGATAGTCGTGCAAATTGTCGGTGCTGCCGTTGCGGTATTCCTCCATCAGCGCCATGCCGATGCCCTGCGCGATACCGCCATGGATCTGCCCCTCCACCTGCGTCGGGTTGATGGCGCGGCCGACATCGTGGGCGGCGTCGATGTGCAGCAGCTTCACCGTGCCGAGTTCGATGTCGACCTCGACCTGCGCAATCTGCGCTGCAAACGCGTAGGTCGCATACGGAACCCCCTGGCCGTCGGCGTCGAGCGCAATCGTCGGCGGATTGAAGTGGCCGGTTGCGGTGAACAGGTCGCCGCGGTCATCGCTGGCCAGCGCGCTCAAGTCGAGCTGGCGCGCTCCGGCCGCGCTGCGCGCGCTCAATACGGCGGCTTCAATCTGGAGCTGCGCCGGCTCGTCGGCGCCGAGTGCCGCCAGCAACTGGCGTCGCAAGGCTTCACCCGCCGCCTTCGCCGCATTGCCCGAGACAAAGGTCTGGCGCGACGCCGACGACTTGCCGGCATCGAGCGTGAGGTCGGTATCGCCCATCACCTGCTCGACGCTTGCCAGCGGCAGGCCCACGGCGTCGGCAAACATCTGCGGCAGGATCGTCGCCGTGCCCTGGCCGATTTCCTGCGCGCCGTTGTAGAGCAGCAGCCGCGCCCTGCCCTGCGCATCAAGGCGCAGGCTGCCGCGCATCGTCGACGGATTCGCGATCACGGTGTTGCCGATGCCATACCACATGCAGGCGATTCCAGCGCCGCGGCGTTGCGGCTTTGAGGCGGCGGTCGCGTCCGCGTTGAAGTCCTGCGCTGCGCGCAGCGCTTCCTGCCATGCCGGGCGCAGCGCATCCAGGCAGGCCTGCAGGCCGACGCTTGCGGCAAGCAGCTGGCCGGTGCCCGTGCGATCGCCCGCGCGCAACGCATTGCGATGGCGGAACTCGAGAGCGTCGATGCCGCAGGCATGCGCGAGTTCATCGACGAGCCGTTCGCCAAGCAACGTGGACTGCGGCACGCCGAAGCCGCGGAAGGCGCCGGCGACGCTGTTGTGCGTCAACACTGCGCGTGTCAGCGCGCGCTGGTTCGGCACGCGGTAGGGGCCCGCGGCGTGGATCGGCACCCGGTTCGCCACCGTCGGGCCCCACGACGAGTAGGCGCCGGTGTTGAAGTCGCCCTCGAAGTCATACGCCGTGAGCCGCCCCTGCGCATCGCAAGCGGCGCGCGCGCTCATGTGCGCCGGGTGCCGCTTCGTGCTCGACTGCATCGACTCCGGGCGCGTGTAGACCAGGCGCACAGCGCGCTTCAGTTTCAGCGCCGCGACTGCCAGCAGCGGCTGCACCGAAAGATCGAGCTTGCCGCCGAAGCCCCCGCCCATGGCCGAGGGCACGATGTGGACCCTGCCCGGCTCGATGCCGAGCACATGCGCAACCTCGTCGCGGTCCATGTAGGGAGTCTGGGTGCAGGCGAAGATGCGCACGCGCGGCGCTGCGCCGGCCGAGCCCCCGGCGACCACTTCGGCATACCCGGCCTCGGGCTCGATGTAGGCGTGTTCGACGTAGGCGGTTTCGAACCGCGCCGCGACGCGATGGCTCGCCGCGGCGAGCGCGGCATCGACGTCGCCGCTGATCACACGGCCGCGGCACAGCACATTGCCGGCGTGGCGCGCCTGCACCAATGCATCGCCTTCGCCGGCGGCGAGCGCGGCGCCGATGTCTTGTAGCGCAGGCAGCGCGCTGTACTGGAGCGGCAGGTCGGCGTCGGCGATCGCCTCCAGCGTGGCGGCATCGCCCACCAGCGCCAGCACCGCCTCGCCGCGAAACCGCACCACGCCATCGGCAAGCACGGGTTGGTCGCGCAGGTCGGGGAAGATGGCAAAGGCATTGTTCGGCACGTCGGCCGCCGTCAGCACATCGGCCAAGCCCGGCCAGCGGCGGCGCAGTTCGGCCAGGCTGCCGAGCCTGAACTTCGCATGCGCATGGGGCGAGCGCACGATGCGCATCGCAAGCACGCCGGCGGGCCAGGTGTCAGCGCCGTAACGCGCGGTGCCGCGCACCTTGTCTGGCCCATCCAGGCGCTCGACGCGTGCGCCCACGGCCTGACCCGATCTCACGCTGTGAACCGGCACGTCCGATTCAGCCAGCGCCTCGCGCCCCACCGCAAGCACGGCCTGCACGATCTTGCGGTACCCGGTGCAGCGGCACAACACGCCGCCGAGCGCGTCCAGCACCTCGGCCTCGCTCGGGCGCGAATTGCGCAGCAGCAGCGCGTGCGCGCTCATCAACATGCCGGGGGTGCAGACGCCGCATTGGGCAGCACCATGGGCGATGAAAGCGCGCTGCAAGGCCGACAAGCTGCCGTCGGCGCCGGCCAGCCCTTCCACGGTGAGCACGCTGCGCCCTTCGCACTGGCCGAGCGCAACGATGCACGAGCACACCTGTTCTGCGTCGAGCAGCACGGTGCAGGCGCCGCAGTCGCCGGCATGGCAGCCGACCTTCGTGCCGGTCAGGTGCAGGTCGTCGCGCAACACGTCGGACAAGCGCCGCGCCGGGTCGGAGCTGAGTTCCAGCGCCGAACCGTTGATCCGCAGGCGAACCCTCTGCAGCGGCGCCTCGTCGCGCGCGGTCATGACGCGAGCTCCTGCAACGCGCGCTGCAGCAAGGTGGCGGTGGCGTCGAGCCGATACGCGGCACTGGCGCGAATGTCGGCGATCGGTTGCAACGGGGCGAGGTCCGCCGGCGTGACGCCGATGCGCGACAGGTCAGTGCGCGCAACGCCGATCAAGCGCGCCTCCAACTCCGGCAGGCGCTTCGCACATGGCGCGCAACTGCCGACTGCGGCGCCGGCCTCGCACACGCGGCCGGCGTCATCGACGTCAATCACGAGCGCCAGCATCGTGATCGAAATGACGAGGTAGCGCCGGCCACCAAGCTTCGCGAACACGGAGCGCGCGGCGGCGCTGTGCTCCGGCACCCAGAGCCCGGTGAGCAATTCGTTCGGCGCCAACGCGGTGCGCCGATTGCCCAGAACGAACTCGGACAGCGGCAAGCGCCGCTCGCCGCGCGGCGACTGCAGCACCACTTGCGCATCCAGCGCCAGCCACACGGGAGTGCCGTCGGCAGCGGGCGAGGCGTTGCACAGGTTGCCGCCGAGCGTCGCGGTGTTCTGGATCTGCGCGCCGCCGATTTCGCGCGCCGCCTGCTTCAGGGCATCGAACACAGGCGGCAGTTCGGCGCGCAGCACGTCGGTCCATGTCGTCGTCGCGCCGAACCACCAGCCGCTGGAGGCGCCGCGAATCCCGCGCAGCGCAGCGATGCGTGACAGGTCGAGCAAGGCAGTGTCGAGCGTGCGCCCGACCAACCCCGGGAACAGATCGGTGCCACCGGCGAGAGGCTGGATCGTGCCGAGCGCCAGGCGGTGCAGCGCTTCGGCCACGGTTGCGGGTTGCTCGAAGCGCGGGGAGAGCATCATTGCGGGTTCAATCTAGCATGAATCCACCCATGCCCAACGCCAAGCTGACGACCCAGGTACGCCGTTGGGTCGACGCCGCACAGCGCATCGTGGTGCTCACCGGCGCCGGCATTTCCACCGATTCGGGGATACCCGACTTCCGCGGCCCGCAGGGCTTGTGGACGCGCAACCCCGCGGCGGAAAAACTGTCGACGCTCCAGACCTACCTGGCCGAGCCCGAGGTGCGCCGCGCAGCGTGGCGCGCGCGCCTGGGCCACGCGGCCTGGACCGCGACGCCGAATCGCGGCCACAGGGCGCTGGTGGCGCTGGAGCGGCGCGGCAAGCTGCATGCGCTGATCACGCAAAACATCGACGAGCTGCACCAGGTCGCCGGCAACTCGCGCGAGCGCGTCATCGAAGTGCACGGCACGATGCGTCGCGTGATGTGCTGGAGCTGCGGCGTGCGTGCGCCGATGCAAGAGGCGCTGGAGCGCGTGCGCGCGGGCGAGCTCGACCCATCGTGCCTGGCCTGCGGCGGCATCCTGAAGAGCGACACCGTCTCGTTCGGCCAGGCCCTGGTGCCCGAAGTGATTGCGCGCGCGTTTGCTTTGGCAGGCGAGGCCGACCTGTTGCTGGCGATTGGGTCGACCTTGCAGGTCTATCCGGTGGCTGGTGTCGTGCCGCTGGCCAAGGACAACGGGGCGAAAGTGGTCATCATGAACGACCAGACGACGCCGATGGATGACCTGGCCGATGCGCTGCTGCGCGGCGCGATCGGCGAGTTGCTGCCGGCGATCTGCGAGGCGTGAGCCGCGCAAAACCAACCATGACTATCCCTTCATCCGTCGCCGACTTCTGGGGCCGATTCGTCAAGGCATCAGGCGCGATTGATCCAGCGCGCTTCTATGAGGCGTTCTCGTTCGGGGACAACGAGCAATTGGCGACCTCTCTGGCCGCATTGGTGCTCGACGGGACCAAGCGCGCGACGGCGGGCTCCATGTGGTCCTTCGAAGCCGCGGGCACGCGCGCTCCGCGGCAAGGGGATCTGAGTGTCGTCACAAGCTGGGCAGGGACGCCGCTGTGTGTGATCGAAACAACCAGGGTCGACATCGTGCCGTTCGATGAGGTTACCGTGGAGTTCGCCGCCACCGAGGGCGAAGGCGATGGGTCGCTCGCCTACTGGCGCCAGGCTCACCAGGAATACTTCACACGCGAGTGCGCTCGCATGGGCCGCGCGTTTACCGGCGCAATGCCAGTGGCTTGTGAGCGCTTCAAGGTGATATTCAAAGAGGCGTGCAGTCCGGCCTGACCAGCGGGTGCAGCCGTCCGCTTCCGGAGTGCGGCTTCCGGCGGCGGCGCACCTCAAACACCAGGCCTCACAAGCGCCACCACTCAAGGACTTGCCATGCTCAAAGGCTCCTGTCTGTGCGGAAGCGTTCGCTTCGAACTGGCCGAAACCCCTGGAGCCCCCAGCGCATGCCACTGTGTGCAGTGTCGCAAGCAGTCGGGCCACTACTTTGCATCCGCGAACGTCAGCAAGGCGGCAGTCACGACGTTCGGCGCCGAGAATCTGACCTGGTTTCAATCCTCAGCAAAGGTACGGCGAGGCTTCTGCTCCAGGTGTGGGTCATGGCTGTTCTGGGAGCCATTGGCTCGAGACTGGACGTCCATCGCCATGGGCGCCTTCGATGGGTCGACCGGCCTGCAGCTCCAACGTCACATCTTCGTCGCTGAGAAGGGCGACTACTACAACATCAATGATGGTCTGCCACAGCATGAGCACTGAGCTTGCTTTGCTCGATACGTCAGGCCAATCAGTGAGGCCTGAAGCGTTCCATTGATCATGCGGCTCGCCTGACAGCGATGGAAACCTTGATCGATCTCAATCGAAAGCTGTGAAGAGCGTGTAGTGTGATTCCAAGCTATCGCAAGAACCTGAGCCGCAATGAGATTGGCTCCAAGCCATCTTCAAGGGCGGCGCCAAGAGCCGCGGGGTTGGGGCTAGGCGTTTATTCGAGGAGACCGCTCGTGCAGATTCACCGCAAGATCGGCCCAAGGTTGCAGCGTCCGCGTTTCGCACACATGATGGCGTCGCTGGTGCTGCTTGGGCTCGCCGGCTCAATGTGGTCTTCGACCGCAAACGCGCAGCAGCGTGAGCGCACCGGCCAAGAGGTTGTCGCCACCGGCTGTGCCTCCTGCCATGAAAAGGGCGTGAACGGCGCACCGCGCATCGGTGACAAAGCAGCCTGGGCGCCACGCGCCTCCCAGGGCCTCACCGCGCTGTCGGAGCACGCGCTGAAGGGCATTCGAAACATGCCCGCGCACGGCGGGAACCCGGGGCTCAGCGACATCGAGGTCGAGCGCGCCATTGCGTACATGGTCAACCAATCCGGCGGGAACTGGGCTGAGCCCTCGGGCGGTGCCACGCCTGCAGTGGCTCGCAGCGGCGCGAAGATCGTGCAGACCCAGTGTTCCAAGTGTCACCAGGATGGTTTGAACGGTGCGCCCAAGATCGGCGATCGTGCCGCGTGGACCCCGCGCATGAAGAAAGGGCTGGACGCTTTGGTGAGTTCAGCCGTGCACGGCCATGGCCCGATGCCGGCGCGCGGTGGCTTGGCCGATCTGAGCGATCTCGAGATCCGCGGCGCTGTCGTCTACATGTTCAACGCCGACATCGTGGCGGCGCCCACGCCCCCTCCAGCGACGCCGGCGCGCGCCGATCCGTATCGCCAGACGATCGCCGGCACCGATATTCATCTCGGCATCGTCAGGGCCGACGCGCTGCCTGCGCAGCAGCGCCAGACAGGTGCGCCGAGCGGCAAGGGCTACTACCACCTGAACATCTCGCTCTTCGACAGCAAGACGAAGGCCGCGATCGGCGATGCTCAAATCACGGTGAAGGTGGCTGATCCGATGGGTGTGGAAAGCAAGACCCTGGAGGCCATCTCGGCGAACAACATGGTGAGCTACGGCGGCTATTTCCGCATGTCCGGCCCCGAGTCTTACACGATCACTGCGCAGATTCAACGACCGGGCGTGGCGGGTGTGACCGAGGCCAAGTTCCAGTACAAGGTGCGTTAGGCCCCAAAAGAAGCGCCACCCTCGAGGCTCCACCTTATTGAATACGTTTTTCGTAGCTACAATCCGCGAATGCCGACCTGGGACGATCCGAAGCGTCGTGAGAACATTCGAAAGCACGGCTACGATTTCCCAGGCTGCGAGCGAATCTTTGATGGGCCCGTCTGGGTCTATGAGGACAAACGTCTTGCCTACGGCGAGTATCGTCTTTGCGCGGTTGGGTGGCTCCAGGGTCGAGTGATGCACATGACCTACACGGAGCGCGAAGACGACCTCCACGTCATCAGCCTTCGAGAGGCCGCGAAATATGAAGTCAACAGGTTCTTCCAAGAAATTCCCCACTAGCCAAGCCGAGGTCGAGGCAGCAATTGCACGGGCACCCGGCAAGGACAGGCCCTTGACCGCCCGAGAAGAAG
>JAEMQF010000113.1 GCA_022758925.1 Burkholderiales bacterium
ACTGTGGGCTCGCGCCGGCGCCGAAGTATTCGCTCGCAACGGCGTGGAACCTCACGTCGAGCAGCCGCGCGGTGTTGTCGGCGCGCTCCAGAGAGCTGCCGATGCGCAGGAAGTGGAACGACTCGTCCTGCAGCAACGTTCCCACCGTCACGCCGCGCGACAGGTGCGAGCGAAACTTGACCCACTCAAATCCCGACGACGGGTCGCGCTCGAATGCGTCGGTGGCGACCAAACGCTGGAATTCGAGCCAGGTCTGGATCTGCGTTTCCCACACCTCGGTGGTCAGCGTGCCGCGCACCGCGCGCGCGTTCTCGCGCGCCGCGCGCAGGCAGTTGCGAATGCTCGACGGGTTGACCTCATCGCTGACCATGTAGCTCATCACGCCGCGCGCGTTGACCTCGCCGTGATGCTGAGCGAAATCGCGGCTCAACTCGCTGATGCTGAGCAGCCCCTTCCAGCCGTTGAGCGCGGCGTCGGTCGATTGCGGCAACAGCGACGTCTGGTAGTTGACGTCGAGCATGCGGGCGGTATTCTCGGCCCGCTCCATGTAACGGGCCATCCAGTACAGATGGTCAGCGGTTCTGGACAGCATGGAGGTGCTCCGCCCGGCCGAGAACAGCGCTGACGCGCTGACCTGAGGGGCTGGGTTGCGGCTGCGCCGCGGGTCGCTGCGCAACCTGAGCCGCCGGCCGCGTGCAGCGCGCCATCGAGTGTGAGTGGTCGGCAGTTCTGGACAACATGGGGTGCGATTGCGGTTCAGGACTCGAGGACCCAGGTGTCCTTGGTGCCGCCGCCCTGCGATGAATTGACAACCAGCGATCCCTCCTTGAGCGCGACGCGCGTGAGCCCGCCGCTGACGATCTGCACGCTCTTGCCCGACAGCACGAAGGGGCGCAGGTCGATGTGGCGCGGCGCGATGCCGCTGTCGACGAAGGTCGGGCAGGTCGACAGGCTGAGCGTCGGCTGCGCAACGTAGTTGGCTGGATTGGCGAGCAGCGCTGCCTTGAACTCTGCGATCTCGGCGCGGCTTGCGGCCGGGCCGACGAGCATGCCGTAGCCGCCCGCACCATGCACTTCCTTCACGACCAGTTCGCCCAGATGGTCGAGCACGTACTTCAAGTCGTCGCGCGCACGGCACAGGTAGGTCGGCACGTTCGCCAGGATGGGCTTCTCGCCGAGGTAGAACTCGATCATCTTCGGCACGTATGGATAGATCGACTTGTCGTCGGCAACGCCGGTGCCGATCGCATTCGACAGCGTCACATTGCCGGCGCGGTAGGCGTCGAGCAGCCCGGCGCAGCCCAGCGTCGAGTCGGGCCGGAACACTTGTGGGTCGAGAAAATCGTCGTCGACGCGCCGGTAGATCACGTCGACTCGCTTCGGCCCGCGCGTGGTGCGCATGAAGACGAAATCGTGCTCGACGAACAGGTCCTGGCCTTCGACCAGTTCCACGCCCATCTGCTGCGCGAGGAAGGCGTGTTCGAAGTAGGCGCTGTTGTACATGCCGGGCGTCAGCAGCACGACGGTGGGATCGTTCGCCGCGGCCGGCGCCACGGCGCGCAGCGTCTCGAGCAGCAGATCGGGATAATGTGCCACCGGCTCAACCCGGTGCAGATTGAACAGCTCGGGGAACAGCCGCATCATCATCTTGCGGTTTTCGAGCATGTAGCTCACGCCGCTGGGCACACGCAGGTTGTCTTCGAGCACGTAGTAGCTGCCGCTGCCGTCCGCATTGGCAGCGCGCACGATGTCGATGCCGGCGATGTGCGAGTAGACGCCGCCGGGCACATCGACATGCATCATCTGTGGGCGGAACTGGGCGTTGTCCAGCACCTGTTCGGCCGGGACGATGCCGGCCTTGATCATTTCCTGGCCGTGGTAGACGTCGTGAATGAACCGATTCAGTGCGGTCACGCGTTGGCGCAGGCCGCGCTCCAACTCGGCCCATTCATGGGCAGGGATGACGCGCGGGATGAGGTCGAACGGAATCAGGCGTTCGGTTCCTGCGCCGTCTTCGTCCTTGGCGCCGTACACGGCGAACGTGATGCCGACGCGGCGGAAGATGACCTCCGCCTCTTCGCGCCGGGCGCGGATGACGTCGCCCGGCTGCTCCGCGAGCCAGCGCTGGTAGCCGCGGTAATGCTCGCGGACCGCGTCTTTGCCGTTGTGCATCTCGTCGAAACCGGGTCTCATCGCATGCTCTCCTGAACCCGACGTTAGCAAATTCCGCGCCAGCGGTCACCGTCTTGATACGGGCACCGCCGAGGGGCGAGCATTCAAGCGAGTTTCTCCCCGGGATGCGTGATCTTGCGCATCGGCTCGTAGCGCTCGGACCCGCTGTGCAGAGGGTGCGCGGTCTGGCCGAGGTCCCATTGCGGATCTTCAATCGATTCGAACGCCTGGCGCAGCTTGCGGCCCCAGGTGCTGCGGATCATGTGGAAGTAGGGGTTTTGTTCGTCGATGCAGGCCAGGCGCTGCGTCGTGAAGCTTTCGCGCTCGTACACCAGCAGGTCCAGCGGCAAGCCCACCGAAAGGTTGGACTTCAGCGTCGAGTCCATCGACACGAGCGCGCATTTCGCGGCCTCAGGCAGCGGCGTCGCGGGCGTGAGCATGCGGTCGAGCACCGGCTTGCCGTACTTCGATTCGCCGATCTGGAAGTAGCAGGTCTCGCGCGTCGCTTCGATGAAATTGCCCGCTGAGTAGACCAGGAACAGGCGCATCGCCTCGCCACGAATCTGGCCGCCGAAGATCATCGAGACGTTCAAGTCGATGCCGGACTGCTTCAGCGACGGCCCGTCCTGCTCGGAGATGCGCCGCACCGCGCTGCCCAGGACGCGAGCGGCGTCGAACATGCTGCGCGCATTCCAGATCGTCAGCGGCGGCCCTGCGCCGTCGTCGAGTTTTTCGACTTGGAGGATCTCGCGCACCGACTGCGAGATCGACAGGTTGCCGGAAGACAACATCACCATCAGCCGGTCGCCGGTCTGTTCATAGACCATCATCTTGCGGAAAGTGCTGATCTGGTCGAGCCCGGCGTTGGTGCGCGAGTCGGAAAGGAACACCAGGCCGGCGTCGAGTTTGATGCCGATGCAGTAGGTCATGGCTGGATTTGATGGAGGTTCTTGAAGCAATGCTGCGCGTGCGGCGTGAGCATACCCGGCTGCGGCCGCAGCGAACTTTGGGGTGGCGCTACAGCGTGACGCCGCTGCCGGCACTGGCCAGCATGAGCATGCATCGCGCGCCAACGGCGAGCCTGTTTTCGCCGCGGCCTTGCTGCTGTGCCAAACCACGCGGATGCGCGGTGTCGAGCAGCGCCTGCCAGGTACCCGCCGGCAGCGTGAACTCGACATCGCCGGCGCTGCCGTTGATCAACCACAGCAGTGGCGCCGGCGCGCGCCCTGGCTTGCCGATGAGACAGGCCAGGGGTTGTGCGCCCGCTGCGCGCCAAGCGTCAGCATCCAGTGGCTTGGCGTCGGCGCCCAGCCACTCCAGGTCGTGCCGACCCTGGCTGTCGCTCAGTCCGTCGTACCAGTGGTTGCCCAGCGGCAAGGCCTGCCGGCGCAGCGCAAGAACACGCGCGGTGAATGCGAGCAGGTCAGCGTCGGACTTGTCCCAGGCAATCCATGTGAGCCGGTTGTCCTGGCAGTAGGGGTTGTTGTTGCCGCTTTGGGTGTGGCCGAGTTCATCACCCGCGGCCAGCATGGGTGTGCCTTGCGCCAGCAACTGCGTCGCCAACAGTGCGCGCTGCAGTCGGCCGCGCAGAGCGTTCACTTGCGGGTCGGCGCTCGGCCCTTCGACGCCGCAGTTGTGGTTGTGGTTCTGGTCATGGCCGTCGCGGTTGTTCTCGCCGTTGGCGAGGTTGTGCTTCTGGCTGTAGCTGACCAGGTCGCGCAGCGTGAAACCGTCGTGCGACACCACATAGTTCACCGACTCGGCGGGCGTGCGGCCCTGCGCCTGGAAAGTTGCGGACGATGCGCACAGGCGCTGCGCAAACTCGCCGCGGTTGCTGCCCTGCTCAACCCAGAAGCTGCGCATCGTGTCGCGAAAGCGGTCGTTCCACTCGAGCCAGCCCTGCGGGAAGGCGCCAAGCTGGTAACCCCCGGGCCCGATGTCCCAAGGCTCGGCGATCATCTTCAGGCGCGACAGCAGCGGGTCTTGCGCGACCGCCGCAAAGAACTGCGCCTTCTTCTCGAAACCATGGTCGCCGCGGCCGAGCACGGGGGCAAGGTCGAAGCGAAAGCCGTCGACATGCATCTCACCGGCCCAGTAGCGCAGGCTGTCCATCACGAGTTGCAGCACGCGAGGCTGGCGCAGGTCGAGCGTATTGCCGCAACCGGTGTGGTTCTCATAGTGCGAGCGGTGCTGCGGCTGCAGGCGGTAATAGAGCGCATTGTCCAGGCCGCGAAAGCTCAAGGTGGGGCCCAGTTCATCGCTCTCCGCGGTGTGGTTGTAGACGACGTCGAGAATGACTTCGATTCCCGCCTGATGCAGCCGCTTGACCATCGCCCGGAACTCGTCGCGCGGGCTCAGACCCGCGACGCCGCTCGCCAGTCGCGGCTCGGCGCAGAAAAAGCCGATCGTGTTGTAGCCCCAGTAGTTCGACAGGCCGATTCGACTCAAGCGCTGTTCGTCGAGGTGCTGCTGTACCGGCAGCAGGCTCACCGCGGTGATGCCCAGGCGCCTCAGGTGCGCGATTGCCGCATCACTGGCCAGTCCGGCGTAGGTGCCGCGCAGCGCTTCGGGAACGTCGGGGTGCAGCTGGGTGAAGCCTTTGACATGCAATTCGTAGAGCACGCTGTCGGCGAGCGGTGTGTGCAGATGCACATCCGTGCCCCAGTCGTACGTGCCGCCGACAACACGCGCCTTCAGCGCAAAGGCGGCGTTGTCCCGGGCATCGGGGTGGTGCACATGGTGCGGGGCGGCGCCGAAATGTTCGTCGCGCCACTCGAAGCGGCCGACGATCTCGCGCGCGTACGGGTCGAGCAGCAGTTTGTGCGCGTTGAAGAGGTTGCCACGGTCCGGGCGCCATGGCCCATGCGCGCGGTAGCCGTACACCAGCCCCGGCGCGGCACCTTCCAGGTAGCCGTGCCAAACGTCGTGGCTGCGCGCCGGAAGGGCGGAGCGCGAAGTCTCGAACTTTCCGTCGGCGTCGAACAAACACAGTTCCAGGCTTTTCGCGTGCGCCGAGGCCACGGCGAAGTTGACGCCGCGTCCGTCCCAGGTCGCGCCGAGCGGCCAGGGTCGGCCGGGGGCGAGGGCGCTCGGGGCGCTTGCCGGGCTCACGTTCGACGAGGCTGCGGACCGTCAGTGCCCGAGCGGCTGGACGTTCCAGATCTGGCTCGCGTAGGCGCGGATCGTGCGGTCCGATGAAAACCTGCCCATGCCGGCGATGTTGGCGATGGCGCGCGCCGCCCATTCCGAAGGTGTGCGATACAGCGCGTCGACCTGGTTCTGGGTCTGCACATAAGCCGCATAGTCGGCGAGCAGCAGATAGTTGTCGCCGCCCCAGAGCAACGAGTCGACCAGGCCACGATAGCGTGACGGGGTGTCGGCGCTGAATGCGCCGTTGCCGACCGCGTCGAGCACGGACTTCATGGCAGGGTTGCTCTGCACCAGGCGCATCGGGTGGTAGCCGCTCTTGCGCAGCGCCGCCACTTCCGGCGTGCGCAGCCCGAAGATGAAGATGTTGTCGTCGCCGACGGCTTGCCGAATCTCGATGTTCGCGCCGTCGTCGGTGCCGATCGTCAACGCGCCGTTCAACGCGAGTTTCATGTTGCCCGTGCCCGAGGCCTCGGTGCCTGCGGTGGAGATCTGCTCCGACAGGTCGGCGCCAGGCATGATGAGCTCGGCCACCGAGACACCGTAGTTCGGCACGAACACGACCTTGAGGCGGCCGGCGACGCGTGGGTCGTTGTTGACCACGGCGCCGACGTCGTGGATAAGCCGGATGATGGTCTTGGCCATCTGGTAGCTCGACGCCGCCTTGCCGGCGAAGATGCAGGTGCGCGGCACCCAGTCGGCTTGCGGTGCGGCCAGGATCGCCTGGTAACGCGTCACGACATGCAGCACGTTGAGCAATTGCCGCTTGTATTCGTGGATGCGTTTGACTTGCACGTCGAACAGGCTGCTCGGATCGAGCGTGACGCCCGTCACCTCTTTCACATGTTCGGCCAGACGCAATTTGTTGGCGCGTTTGATGCGCAGGAACTCATCGCGAAATGCGCCACTGCCCTGGTTCTCTTTCAACCTCGCGAGTTGCTCGAGGTCGAGCCGCCAACCACTGCCCAAGGTGCGATCGAGCAGGCCGGCCAAACCGGGGTTCGCCTGCGCCAGCCAGCGCCGCGGCGTCACGCCATTCGTCATGTTGACGAAACGCTGCGGCCACAGGCTCGCAAAGTCGGCGAAGATCGTCCCCACCAACAGTTCGGTGTGGAGTGCCGAAACGCCGTTGACTTTGTGGCTGCCCACGACCGACAGGTGCGCCATGCGCACACGTCGCTCGCCGTTTTCGCCGATCAGCGAAATCCGCTCCAGCAGGCCATGGTCGCCCGGGCGCTGCAGGGCGGCGAAGTCGAGCAACTCCTGGTTGATGCGGAAGATGATCTCGAGATGGCGCGGCAACACGTGCTGGATCAGTGCCACCGGCCAGGTCTCGAGCGCTTCGGGCATCAGCGTGTGATTCGTGTAGGAGAAGATGCGCTGGCACATTGCCCATGCCGGCTGCCACGCCATGCCTTGTTCATCGCACAGCACCCGCATCAGCTCGGCGACGCCGATCGCCGGGTGCGTATCGTTCAGGTGGATCGCCACCTTGTCGTCCAGGTTCGAAAGCGTGCCGTGTTCTTCAAGATGGCGCGCGACGATGTCTTGCAGCGAAGCGGCGACGAAAAAATACTCCTGGCGCAGCCGCAGCTCGCGCCCGGCCGGCGTGCTGTCGTTCGGGTACAGCACCCAGGAGATGTTCTCGTATTCGTTCTTGATCCCTGCGGCGCGGGCGTAGTCGCCGGTGTTGAAGGCGTGCAGGTCCAGATGCGCCGGCGCCTGCGCTTTCCACAGCCGCAACGTGCTGACCTTTTCCGTGCCATGGCCGGGAATCACCATGTCGCAGGCCTTCGCCGCCACTTCGCCGGCTGCACGCCAGGTGGCCTTGCCGGCGTTGTGTTCAACCCAACCACCAAAGCGCACGGGATAGCTGATGCCGCTGCGCGGGAATTCCCAGGCCGTTCCGTTCTCCAGCCACGGGTCGGGGTATTCGATCTGGCAGCCGTTCTGAATTTCCTGCGCGAACATGCCGTACTCGTAGCGGATGCCGTAGCCGAACGACGGCAGCCCGAGCGTCGCCATCGAGTCGAGGAAACACGCCGCCAGGCGCCCCAGGCCGCCGTTGCCCAAGGCCGCGTCGACCTCCAGTTGTGCCACGTCTTCGAGACGCCGCGCATGCGCCGCAATACCCTGTGCGGCAGCTTCATTCAGATCCAGGGCCCCGAGTGCGTTGCCCAGGGTGCGGCCGATCAGGAATTCCATCGACAGGTAGTAGATGCGCCGTGCCTTGGCCGCCGCTTCCAGCGTCTGCGTCGCGACCCAGCGTTTCGAAAGCTGCTGGCGTGCCACCTGCGACACCGCTTGCAGCAGCTCGGCCGGGCTCGCGTGCGCCGGGTTTGCGCCGACGGTCTGCAGCAGGTGTTCGTCGATCGCGGCCGCAAACTGAGGCAGGGGTTGATGCGAATCAGGGTTCACGGTCGTTCCTATTCCGAGTCGTGGGTCAACGAGCCGCAGTGCGGGCGCGCAGCGCTTGGGCAGCCTGCCTTTTCGCGAGCCCGCAATGTACAACCAGACGCCGCCGATATCGGCCTGCGCATCGGCCTGGGTTCAACGCGCCGGCATTTGGCGCCAAAATGTCCGCATACCGGCAATCAGGAGGAGGAATATGAGCAACGGAGATCCGTCCCTGAAGATCGACCGGCGCAAACGCATCGTGGCCCTGGTGCTGGCGGGTGGACGCGGCAGCCGCCTGAGGAGTCTGACCGACCGGCGTGCCAAACCAGCGGTGTACTTCGGTGGCAAATTTCGCATCGTCGACTTCGCGCTGTCGAACTGCCTGAACTCCGGGATCCGGCGCATCGGCGTGATCACGCAGTACAAGTCGCACAGCCTGCTGCGCCACCTGCAGCGCGGTTGGGCGTTCCTGCGCGGCGAGATGAATGAATTCGTCGACCTGCTGCCGGCGCAGCAGCGCACCGACGAAGAGCATTGGTACCGCGGCACGGCCGACGCCGTGTACCAGAACCTCGACATCCTCGAGGGCTACCAGACCGACTACATCGTCGTGCTCGCGGGCGACCATGTCTACAAGATGAACTATTCGCTGATGCTCGCCGACCATGTGGCCAAGGGGCGCCCTTGTACGGTGGGCTGCATTGCAGTGCCGCGGGCGCAGGCGAGTGCGTTCGGCGTGATGGCGGTCGACCAGGACTCGCGCATCGTCGACTTCATGGAGAAGCCCGCCGATCCCCCGGCGATGCCGGGCGCCCCGGACAAGTCGCTCGCGAGCATGGGAATCTACGTCTTCAATGCGCGCTACCTCTACGACGAGCTGGTACGCGACTTCGCCGATCCACTTTCCAGCCACGACTTCGGCAAGGACATCATCCCGAAGATCGTGCGCGCCGGCATGGCCTCGGCGCATCCGTTTTCGCTCAGTTGCGTCGGAACCAAGCCCGACGAAGAGCCTTACTGGCGCGACGTGGGAACGATCGATGCGTACTGGGACGCCAACATCGACCTCACCGCCACCGTGCCGATGCTCAACCTGTACGACACCAACTGGCCGATCTGGACCTACCAACCGCAACTGCCGCCGGCCAAATTCGTGCACAACACCGATGCCCGGCGCGGCATGGCGGTCGAGTCGATGGTGTCGGGCGGCTCCATCATTTCCGGCTATGTGTTTCACTCCGTGCTGTTCTCCAGCGTGCGCGTGCACTCGTATGCGAGCGTGAACTGGTCGGTGCTCTTGCCCGAAGTGCAGGTGGGGCGCGGCGCGCGCCTGAACCGCGCGGTCATCGACCATGGTTGCGTCATCCCCGACGGCATGGTGATCGGCGAGGACGCGCAGGCCGACGCGGCGCGCTTCGAACGCAGTGAAATGGGCATCACGCTCGTGACGCGCGACATGCTGGCGCGCCTTGCGCCTCCGGCATGAAAGTACTGCATGTCGCCGCCGAAGTCTTTCCGCTCGTCAAGACCGGCGGTCTGGCCGACGTCGTGGGAGCGCTGCCGAAGGCGCTGATCGACGCCGGCACTGAAGTGCGTCTGCTGCTGCCGGGCCTGCCGGCGATCGTCGACGCTGTGGCCCGGCAGCGAACCGTGTGCGAAATCGGGCCCATGTTCGGCGCCTTGCGCATCACCGTCCGCTCGGGCGTGTTGCCGTTCAGCCATGTGCCGGTGTACCTGATCGATTCGCCCTATCTGTACCGGCGCGGCGGCGGGCCGTACGACGACGAAGGCGGGCGCGAATGGAGCGACAACCTGCAGCGTTTTGCCTTGCTCGGCTGGGTTGCGGCACATCTGGCCGCAGGCGACGTCGACAGCGGCTGGACGCCGCAGATCGTGCACGCCCACGATTGGCACGCGGCGATGGCCTGCGCCTACATGGCCGCGCATCCCGGGACGGCGGCGGCCAGCGTATTCACGGTGCACAACCTCGCCTACCAGGGCTTGTTCGCGCCGGGCGACTTCTCCCAGCTCGGACTGCCGGCATCAACCTGGGCCTCGCATGGCATCGAGTATCACGGCCGTATCTCGTTCATGAAGGCGGGGTTGAAATTTGCGCGGCGCATCACCACCGTCAGCCCGACTTACGCCACCGAGATGGCGACGCATGAGTTCGGCTGCGGCCTGGACGGCGTGATCCGCAGCCGCATCGGCGACGTGGTCGGCATCCTGAACGGTGTGGACCGCGACGTTTGGAATCCCGCCACCGACGGCGCCCTGGAGCAGCGCTATACGGCGCAAGACATGAGCGGCAAGACCTTGTGCCGTGATGCGCTGCGGCGCGAATTCGGCCTCGACGCGACTCCCGAAGCGCCATTGTTCGGCGCTGTCAGCCGGCTCAGCGAGCAGAAGGGTCTGGACCTGATCCTTGCCGCTTTGCCTGCGCTGCTGCGTTTGGGCGGCCAGTTCTGCCTGCAAGGCAGCGGCGACGCATCGTTGGAGGCGGCCTTCAATGCCGCGGCCCAGGCGCACCCCGGCAAGGTGGCGGTACGCATCGGCTACAACGAAGCCGTGGCGCATCGCTTGATCGCCGGCGCCGATGCGCTGCTCGTTCCTTCGCGTTTCGAGCCCTGCGGCCTGACCCAGCTCTACGCCTTGCGCTATGGCAGCGTGCCGGTGGTGCGCCGCGTGGGTGGCCTGGCCGACACCGTGGTC
>JAEMQF010000336.1 GCA_022758925.1 Burkholderiales bacterium
CTGACGAACGACTTGGCCACTGCCGCCGCCGATCGCAGACCCTCGACCGAGCCCTTCACCGGGTAGCCCAGGCGCGTTAGCGTGGCGGCGACCTCCTGCCGCAGATCGGCTGCAGCCTCCATCGCCACGACGCTGCAGGACAGATCGACCGTCACCTGCGTCACGCGCTCATCGGCGCGCAGAGCGTTTTCTATCGTTCGCGCACAACCGCCGCACTTGAGATTTTCAACCTCGAATGATTGTTCCATGGGTGACTCCAGCATTTCCGAACCTACACGCCGCCCCGCCGCAGACCGGCTCGCGCTGCAAGGCCAGCCGCAGGGCTGGCTCTCACAGTGACCGGCGATGACGCCGAGCAGCAAGGCCTCCTATACCCGGTAGTGTATGCAAAGGGCACGCTTCGGGATTGCGCTGTCTCAAGAGTCTCGCGTCTTGCGCTCAGGCGTCTCGCGTCTCGCGCCCAGGCGTCGCGCGTCTCGCGCCGAGGCGTCTTGCGCATCGGGCGGCTGCTGCCGCCTGGTGGCGCTTTGATCGGAATCAATGCCACCGAATCCTGGACCGGTAGGCTCTGCGGCATCGGGGCGGCGTCGTCTCAAGCGGCCCTGTGCATCGCCCATCACCACCGCCGCAGGAACAACGCATGGACTTGCTCGACATCGCCCGTGGCCCGGCGCTTTGGTTCGCTCTCGCCGTGTTCGTGCTGGGCACGGTGTGGCGCCTGGCCGGCTTGCTGCGGCTGCCGCGCAGGCCTGATCTCTCGCCGGCCCGCGCGGGCGCGCCGTCCGACCTGTCGGCTGCGCTGCGTTGCATCTTGCGCGGCATGTGGCCGCGCCAGGCGTTTGTGCAGAGCACACGCTTCGTCGCGATCAACGCTTATGTGTTCCACGTTGGCCTGGCGCTGGTCTTCTTCGGCTACGCGCCGCACATCGCGTTCGTGCGCCGGGTCACCGGCCTGGGGTGGCCGGCCTTGCCCGACATCGTGATGTATCTCGCCGCGGGCGCGACGATGGCCTCGCTGCTGCTGGCCCTGCTGTCGCGCCTGACCGATCCGGTGCGCATGAAAATCTCGAACGCCGGCGACTGGCTGACCTGGGCCATCATCTTCCTGCCCATCTTCACCGGGATGGCGGTATTGATCGAGCCCTCCGCGGCGATCCTGGCGCACGACCATCCGATGTATCGAGGCCCGCTCGCGGTGCACCTGCTGTCGCTCGAGCTGTTGCTGATCTGGTTTCCGTTCGGCAAGCTGATGCACGCCTTCCTGTTCGCTTTCTCGCGCGGCGCAACCGGCGTGCGCTTCAGCCATCGCGGAGTCGACGTATGAGCAGCGGCCGGCCGTTCCCGAGGCGCTCGCTCGCCGCAGGCGAGGGGCTGACGCGTGCGTGGCCATGGCGCGCGGCGCGCGAGGCCGGGGGGATCGAATGAACAGCGCCGCGACCGCGACCGCGGCCTTCGACAAACAGGGCCAACAAAGCGATGAGCAGCGCGTTGACGCCGCGATGCAGAGCTTTGTTCGCGAGTTCGGCCTGACCGCTGCGCTGCATGTCGAATCGTGCGTGCACTGTGGCCTGTGTGCCGATGCCTGTCAGTTCTATCTGGCCACCGGTGATGCCAAGTACACGCCGGCGCTCAAGCTCGAGCCCTTGCGCCGCGCCTACTTGCGCGAGGTCAGCCCCTTTGCGCCGTTGGTGCGCGCGCTCGGCCTGGTGCGCAAGCCGGGCATCGCCGACCTGGAGCAGTGGCAGGAATTGATCTACGACTCGTGCAACATGTGCGGCCGCTGCACCCTGGTCTGCCCGATGGGGATCGACATCGCCGAGTTGGTGCGGGGTGCACGCCACGGCATGTTCAAGGCCGGGCTCGTGCCCGAGCGGTTGGCGCTGATGGATCGCACGGCGCGGCAATGGGGCAGCACCGCGACCCCGGGCGAAGACCTGCCCGACATCCTGGCCGAGATCTCGGCCCGGCATGGTGTGGCGATACCTTGCGACCTGGCGCAGGCCGAGATCCTGGTCACGGCAGCTCCGGCCGAACTGGGCGAGCACACCAAGGCGCTCGCCGACGCAGCGAAGATGCTGAATCGCATCGGCGCCAAATGGACGATGCACCAGGCCGGCTTCGATGCGTCCAACGTCGGTTTCAACAACGGCGACGTCGAGTTGCAGGAAAGGCTCACGCGCGCGCTGATCGATACCGCCGTCAAGATCGGCGCGAAGACAGTGCTGCTGCCCGAGTGCGGCCATGCCTACGGCGCGGCACGCTGGGAGGCGGCCAGGTGGTACGGGCAGGCATTGCCGGTGCGCGTGATCCACATGACGGAGTTCCTCGACGAGTTGATCACGTCGCAGCAGATTCGCGTGGCCAGGATCGGCGCGACCGCGACTTTCCACGACCCTTGTCAGATCGTGCGCCGCGGCGGGCTCGAAGCGGCTGCGCGACGCGTGCTGGCCGCGCTTGGGTTCGAGCTGATCGAGCTCAAGGACCACGGCGTCACGGGCCTGTGCTGCGGCGGTGGTGGCGGCGTCGTGTCGAACCAGCGCAGCGCGCCGCTGCGGCACAAGGTCTTCGAGTTGAAGAGGCAGCAGGTCGAAGCGACCGGCGCCGAGCGCTTCGTCACCAGTTGCGGCCAATGCCGCATCACACTCGAGATGGGCGCGCGCCACGCGCAGTGGGGCAGGCAGACCGAGAGCCTGCTCGAACTGGTGGCCGACAACCTGCTGGATTGATCAGAGCAGCTCTTCGGGCGCGAACGCGTCGAACAGGTCGACGATCATGCGGCGCCACCAGCTCGCGCCTGGCTCATCGGTGTGGCGCACCGGCTTGTCATCCTCGCGGCCGAGCCACACGAGCGGCGCCGCGGCATTGCCTGGCTCGGAGAGTTCGACTCGATAGGCCTGGTCCGGCGCCGTGGCTTCCTGGAACATGGCACCGAGCTGCGAGCCGATTTGTGCGCTCTCGATGAAGACGGCGACCTCGGTGTTCGACAGCCGCGAGCGCGGGTCCAGGTTCATCGAGCCGACGACGACGCTCCTGCGGTCCACCGCGATCGCCTTCGCGTGCAGGCTGGCACCCGAGGACAGGCCGGAGCGCTTGTGCCCTGCGGGCGTGACGCTCGGGCGCAGTTCGTGCATTTGCACGCCACACGCGAGCAGGCGAGGGCGGTAGCGCGCGTAGCCCGAGTGCACCGCGGGGACGTCGGTCGAAGCCAACGAATTCGTCAGTAGCTTGACACTGACACCGCGCTGCGTGAGCGCACACAGGAGCTCGATGCCGCGTCCGCTCGGAACGAAATAGGGTGTGACCATGATCACTTCGGATTGCGCCGCTTCGACCAGCGGGCGCAGCGCGGCGAAGATCCTCCCCGGGCCCTGCGCACCGGCCTTGTCCAGCTTGCCCGGCGCGTCGTAGACGACCGACGCGCGTGCCGCGACCAACGCCACGTTGCCCGCGTGCACCTCGCGCCCGAGTTCCGCCGAGCGAAGCGCCCGCGCATATTCGGTGTCGCGAAAGCGCGCCGCGCCAGCCGCCAACGCCGCAAGCAACGCATCCCACTGCGCTCGCGCCGGCGGCTCGTCGACGAACGCCGCGATCGGCAGCGCCCATTCGCTGTTCCAGTATTCGTCGAAGCTGCGCGATGCCTGCGCCACCACGGGCCCGGCGGCGAGCACGTCGAGATCGGCGAAATCGACTTCGCCGCTCGCCGCGAAGTAGGCGTCGCCGAGGTTGCGCCCGCCGATCACGGCCGCGCTGTTGTCGGCGATCCACAGCTTGTTGTGCATGCGCCGATTCAGGCGTTCGCTGTCGCCCATGAATTCGAACAGGCGCGAAATGCCCAGCGGCCCGCGTTGCAGGAAAGGGTTGAAGACCCTGAGCTGGACGTTCGGGTGCGCTGCCAGTGTCGCCAGATCGAAGTCGCGCCCCGTGGCGCTGGTGTCGTCGAGCAGCAGCCGCACGCGCACGCCGCGCTGCGCGGCCAGCATGGCGCGGTACAGCAGCAGCGTCGCGGTGGCGTCCTCGGCCACCACGTAATACTGCAGGTCGAGTGTGCGCTGCGCCGCTTCGGCGAGTGCGGCGCGGGTCACAAACGCCTCGACACCGGAGACGAGTAGGCGTACCCCCGATTCGCTGCCGGAGGCCGGGAAGCGCGCAGCGAAAGCGCGCCCGAGCAACGTGTCTTGAGCCAGGGCGGTGGCGTACGAGGCCTGGCGCGCAACGTCCAGCGGCGGTGTCGCGCAGCCCGACACGAGCGCGGCACACACGGCCGCGAGCAGCAGGCACCGACCGCGCGTGGCGCTGCGCCGCGCACGCTCAAGCAGCGCCGCGCCGGCGCTTGCCAGACGCTGGGCGCCGGTGCTACGCGCGCTCGCCATCACGCCTCGGATCTTGCGCGCCTGCGGCGTCTGCGTCTTGACAACAATCAATACGAAATCCCTTCGCGCATGCGCCATCGGTCCGACCCAATGCGCGCGATCCCATGCTGATCGACGGCCGCCTGCGGTTTCATGGCTCAGGCATCGGCAAGGGCGCGACGTTGACGCGGCGCCCAGACTCGGTGCGTTGTCGATCGGCGCGGCGCCGTTGCTGTCGACGCGGCTCGGTTCGCCGCGTGCCTATCGTCGCACGATGCGCTGTCGATCGCTGCGCAGCGCCCGCCACGTCAGCGGCTGGAGCCACAAGCCGACGAGCGGCCGAACATTCTTGTCGCCGTGCGCGGTGGCGGCCGCGCATTGCGCAACGTCAATGCCGGCGCTTGCCGCAAAACTAGACTCTGCTGCAAGGCGCTCGCCGAGACCGGTGGTCCGGGCGCAGACTTGAAACGAAGGGGGTTGCAGATGAAAAACTGGCTGGTCGTGGCGAATGCGTCGAAGGCCCGCATCTTGGAAGAACCCGATCGACCGGGTGCCTATGTTCACATCGCCGATCTGGTGCACACGCAGAGCCGGCAGAAGGGCAGCGACCTCGAAACCGACGCGCCGGGCCATGTGATGGGCGGGGCGCATGGCACCGGCAGTTCGTCGTTCGATCACCGCACCGGCGCGCGCGAGCGTGAGCGCGACCGTTTCGCGCGCCAGGTTGCCACCACGCTGAACGAGGCCATCGCGGCCGGGCGTTGCGCAGGCGTGGTGCTGGTCGCGTCGAACCCGTTTCTCGGCCACGTGAAGTCGCACCTGAGTGAACAGGCGCACAAGGTGCTGCTGCGCTGCGTTGCGAGTGACTACACCTCCCTGCACGACGCCGAACTCGCGCAGCGCCTGGCCGGCGCCGAGCCTTCAGCGCCCGCTTGAGGCGATCGGCAGCGCGGGTCGTCACGCTGCCCCGCGCATCGCTTTGAAGCGCTTGCGCGCGGCCACTGTGTCGCTCGGGTAGAGGCTCGCACGCTCGGCGCGCGCCAGACCCCCTGCGAGCAACGCAGGGCTCGGCGCGGGCCAGCCCGTCTTCGAGCCACGCAGCGCTCGCCTTGCAAGCGCCGAACTCGATGCGCATCTTGCGCGCCCAGCTCTTGGTGGCGACGAATACGCGCATCGGTCACGGCTTACACCTGCGCTCATGCCGTGGGATTGATCCTGAGCAACGCACGTCGCTGGTGAATGCCTAGGCTGGCCACTGGCGCGCAGCAGACACAAGCGCGAAGCACAGGCAAGGTTCGAGTTTGGCATTGCGCCGGCAACCCGCCGGCGCATCCTGCAAGGGAGACTCCCGATGACAGACTCTCAAGCAACCGGCGGCGCAGGCCTGCCCTGGCCGGGTTCGCGCGCGCCCCGTGAAACCCTGCATCACCTGACTCAGCGCGCCTACGCCATCGTGCTCGCGGGCGGCCGCGGAAGCCGGCTGCACGAACTCACCGACTGGCGTGCCAAGCCGGCGGTGCCGTTCGCCGGCAAGCTGAAGATCATCGACTTCGCGCTCAGCAACTGCGTCAACTCGGGCATCCGCCGCATCGGCGTGCTGACGCAGTACAAGGCGCAGAGCCTGATCCGGCATGTGGAACGCGGTTGGGGTTTTCTGGAAGCGAGCCTGGGCGAATACGTCGACGTCGTGCCCGCGCAGCAACGGCAGGGCGACAACTGGTACAGCGGCACCGCCAACGCGGTGTACCAGAACCTCGACATCCTGCGCGAGGCGAATCCGGAGTTCGTGCTGGTGCTCGCCGGCGACCACATCTACAAGATGGACTACGCGCGCATGCTGGACGAGCATGTGGCGCGCGGCGCCGACCTCACGCTGGCCTGCATCGAAGTGCCGTTGCGCGAAGCGTGCAACTTCGGCGTCGTGAGCGTCGACGCGGATGCGCGCGTGACCGCTTTCGAAGAGAAGCCGGCTCACCCAATACCCTGCCCCGACGTGCCCGGGCGCGCGCTCGCGAGCATGGGCATCTATGTGTTCAACATGGCCTTCCTGGGCGAACACCTCGCGCGCGACGCCGCCGAAGTCGCGTCCAGCCATGACTTCGGCAAGGACATGCTGCCGGCGCTGGTGCGCGGCCACCGCGTGTTCGCCCACCACTTCGCCGACAGCTGCGTCAACATCGTCGAAGGCCGGCCCTATTGGCGCGACGTCGGCACCGTCGACGCCTACTGGGAGGCCAACCTCGACCTGACGGCGGTGGTGCCCGAACTCAACCTGTACGACCCCTCCTGGCCGATCATGAGCCTGCAAAAGCAGCTGCCGCCTGCCAAGTTCGTGTTCGACGACGAGGGCCGGCGCGGCATGGCGGTGAATTCGCTGGTGACCAGCGGCTGCATCGTGAGCGGCGCGACGGTGCGGCGCTCGGTGCTGTTCTCCAATGTTCGCGTCGGCGAAAACAGCGTGCTCGAAGACGCGGTGATCCTGCCCAACGTGGTGGTCGGGCGAGGCGTCATATTGCGTCGCGTCGTGGTCGACAAGCACTGCATGCTGCCCGATGGCTTCAAGGCCGGCGTGCACCCGGCCGAAGACCGCGCGCGCTTCCACGTCACCGAACGCGGCGTGACCCTGATCACGCCGAAGATGCTGGGCCAGGCGTATCCCGCCGAATGGCACGGCGTGCGCAGCGCCTGACCAGCACCGCTGCGGCAGGCCTGCGTGACGCGAACGCGGCCGGCGCGGAGAGGCGAAGTGACCTGGCCAACACCTTGAGCGCGCGATTTGGATTGACGATGCGCGATCAGGTCCACTTCGGCCAGCGTGAGGCGCGCAGCACTGGCCGGCACACGATGAGCCAGGCCAACCCGACCAGTACCCCGCCCAGCACATCGCCAACGTGGTGCGCGCCGAGCGCGCCCCGGCTCCATGCCCCGAGCGCGACCATCGCC
>JAEMQF010000073.1 GCA_022758925.1 Burkholderiales bacterium
GAGTGGCGCCGCAATTCGCCCCGGCCCTTCGGGTTGGGTCTGCTTTGGGGCGCAGGCGTCGTTGCAAATGCTCGCCGTGCCACCCGGCACGGCTGCGCTTTGCGCCTAGCCTGCGCCCCAAAGCAGACCCAACGCGGGCCCGACCCAAAGCCCGACAGGCTCCCTATGCAGCGGGCTCGACGAGCACCGGATCGAAGTAATACGCCATGCGCTGGCGCGGTGCCAGGTAGTGCAGCGCGGGCACGGGCAAGTGCTGCGGCTTGATGCTGCGGCGAATTCCCAAGCCGGGTTCGTCACCAATGTCGATGGCCAGGGCTTCTTCGCGCGGCACCTTGACGTCGTGCACCAGCACGCGCGGCTTAAGCGGGTGCGCCGAGTTGACCGAGATCACGACGGCGAGCCGTTCGTCGGTCAACTGCACCGTGGTACCGGCCGGGTACACGCCGATCAACTTGATGAAGGCGCCGAGCAGGCTCGTGTCGAAACGGCGCTTGCCCTGCGTGAACATCTGTGCCAGCGCTTCGTGCGGCGTCACGGCGCGCTTGGAGACTTGCGGATTGCACAGCGTGTCGAAGGCATTGACCATGGCGACGATGCGCGCGGCGTGGCCCATGCGCTCCGAACCCAATTTCAGCGGGAAGCCGCTGCCATCGGCCATCTCATGGTGCTGGGCGATGATCTGCATCACCCCTGCCGACAGACCCATTTGCTGGCCGCGCACGAGGCCAAATGCCACGTGTTCTTCATAGGCCTTGATTTCGAGCGCTGTGAAGTACTCGTCGGGGTGGTGCAGGCGCTCCGCAATGCCGATCTTGCCGATGTCATGCAGCAATGCCCCCATCCCGAGGTCAAGCAGCTCGGCCTGCGACAGACCGAATTTGCGCCCCAGCAACAACGCCAGGACGGCCACGTTCTGCGCGTGCGTCGAGGCGTTGTTGCCTACCGCGTCGCGTATCAGACTGATGCAGATGTCCTCCTGCGTCACGATCTCGCCGAGCAGCGATTTCGTCAGTGACTCGAATTCCACTTTGGCGCGTTCCGGGTCACTCGCGATTCGACCGGCGGCCTGCCGACCCGCCGTGACGGAATTTGTAAAGCGACTCTCGCACTCGGCCTGTGCCTCGCGCTGCCGCGCCAGGCGCTGCGCGCGTGGCACCGCGGCCGCACCGACGAAGGGGGCGGCAGCGGGCGTGGCCGGCGCGACGGCCTGCGCCAGCGCTGCGGCAGGCGTCGGCGTGACGGCCTGCGCCGGCGCTGCGGCAGGGGCTGGCGCGACGGCCTGCACCGGCGCTGCGATCAGCCCGGGCGCGGTGGAAGGCGCTTCGTTATCGCTCAGGCTCGGATCCCACCGCACACTCGCGACGCCCAGGGCGCGAATCGTCGCGATCTGTTCCGGGTTGCCGATCTTGAAGTTGTTCAGCGGAAAAGGGTGCGTGATCCAGGCACTGTCCAGACGGACGAACATGCCCACTCGAAGCGCCTGCACGCTGATGGATTCGTCTGTTTGGGTGTCGCTGGCCATGCGGGCGCCCCGCGGCAAATGGCCGCAGCAGCTACTCGCCTTATCGACCGCAGGCTTGGCGCCTTGAGGCATCGCGACACGCCGGTTCGAGTCTTTCCGGCAGCCGCGGCAGGCGTATGAATTCTGTGTCGAATGTTTCAGGCTGTTGGCGCGCCCAGCTCGGCCAACCTGAGACAACGCGCGGCGTGTTCGGTGCCCGAGTCGACTGGCGAAAGCGCGGCGACGACTGCGACCAGCGGCGGCGGCGCTGCGCGGCAGGCATCAACCGCCCAGGCACAACGCTGCGCGAATCCGCATCCGGCGGGCAGGTCGGTGAGTTCCGGAACGCGCCCGGGGATCGTCGCCAAACGCGTGCCGCGCGCCGCGCCCAGGCGCGGCCGGGCGCCGAACAGGCCGCGCGTGTAAGGGTGCGCGAGTCGACTGAAGACCGCCGGCGTCGGCCCGCTTTCGACGATGGTTCCGCCATACATCACCAGCAGGCGCGAGACGCTGCGCGCCATCACGCCCAGGTCGTGGCTGATGAGCAGCAGCGCCATGCCACTCTCGCGCACGAGTTCGGCGATGAGGTCGAGGATTTCGCCCTGGATCGTCACATCCAGCGCAGTCGTCGGCTCATCGGCCACGAGCAGATCAGGCGCGCACGCCAGCGCCATCGCCAGGCCGACGCGCTGGCGCTGCCCGCCCGACAGTTGGTGCGGGTAGGCGTCCAGGCGCTGCGCGGCTTGCGGCAGCCGCACCCGGTCCAGCAGGCGCAGCGCTTCGGCGCGCGCTGCGGCGCGGCTCTTTGCCTGGTGCACCCGCAGCGGCTCCGCAACCTGCGCTCCCACCGTGTGCAACGGGTTCAGCGCCGTCATCGGTTCCTGAAACACCATCGCGATGCGGTTGCCACGCAGTGGGCTCATCGCGGCTTCGTCCAGTCCTACCAGCTCTTGGCCCGCAAAGCGGATGCTGCCGCTGATCCGCGCGCCTTGCGGCAGCAAGCCGAGCAGGGCCAGCGCCGTCATCGATTTGCCGCAGCCGCTTTCGCCGATCAACCCCAGCGTTTCGCCGCGTCGCAGGCTGAACGAGACGCCTCGCAGCGCATCTGCCGGGCCGCGCGCCGTCTCCAGGCGAACGCGCAGGTCGCGCACGTCAAGCAGCAGCGTCGCCGTCATGCCGATATCAGCGTTGCCGCGCCAGGCGCGGGTCGAGCAGGTCGCGCAGGCCATCGCCCATCAGGTTCAGGCCCAGAACGCTGAGCGCGATCGCGAGGCCCGGCCAGATGGCCAATTGCGGTGCCTGGAACAACAGCGTCTGCGCTTCATTGAGCATCCTGCCCCAGCTCGGCGTGGGCGGCTGCGTGCCCAGGCCCAGGTAGCTCAGCGCCGCTTCGGCGAGGATCGCGATCGCGAACTGGATCGTCGCCTGCACGATCAACAGCGAAGCGATGTTGGGCAACACATGTTCGAACGTGATGCGCGCCGCGCCCTTGCCGCAGGCACGTGCCGCGAGCACGAACTCGCGCGCCCAGATGCTGTTCGCCGCGCCGCGCGTGATGCGGGCGAAGACCGGGATGTTGAAGATGCCGATGGCGACGATCGACGTCAGCAGCCCCGGCCCGTAGATGGCCGTGAGCATGATCGCGGTCAGCAGCGCCGGAAACGCAAACGTGAAATCGGCCAGGCGCATCACGGCTTCTTCGACCCAGCCGCGGCGCGCCGCGGCGAGCAGGCCGAGCGCGACGCCGAAGGTGATGCCGATGCCGACCGCGATCACGCCGACCGCGATTGCCGCGCGCGCGCCGACCAGCAGCAGCGACACGATGTCGCGCCCCAGGCTGTCGGTACCCAGCCAATGCGCCGCGCCGGGCGGCAACAGCTTGTTCGGAATGTCGATCTCGCGCGCCGGATAGGGCGTCCACGCAAGTGACAGCAGCGCACTCGCCGCGAGCAAGGCGACCAGGGCAGCGCCGAGCACGAAGCTGCGGTGGTGCCACATGCGGGCAATGAAGCCGGGCGCCGTGCTCACTTCAAGCACCCGCCAGTTTCAAGCGCGGATCGATCGCGACGGCGAGCACGTCGACGACGAAGTTGATCGCGATCACGAGCGCAGCGAGCAACATCACGATGTTTTGCACAACGCCCAGATCGCGGTTCGCGATCGCCTGGAACACGAGCCGCCCCAGCCCCGGCAACGCAAACACGTTCTCGATCACGATCGTGCCAGTGAGCAGGTTCGCAAACTGCAAGCCCATCACGGTGAGCACCGGCACCGCCGCGTTGCGCAGCACGTGGCGCCACAACACGGCGCGCTGCGACAGGCCCTTGGCGCGCGCGGTGCGAACGAAGTCTTCGCCCAACACGTCGAGCACCGCCGAGCGCGTGATGCGCGCCAGAATCGCTGCCTGCACCAGGGCCAACGCGATCGCGGGCAGCAGCAGCGAATGCAAGCCCTGCCAAAGACCGCCACCGGAGTCCAGGGTCCAACCCGCGAAGCCCCCCGCCGAGAACCAGCCGAGCTGCACTGAAAACACCAGGATCAAGAGGATCGCGAACCAGAAGTTGGGAATGGCGATGCCGAGCTGGCTGGCCAGCATCACGCCGACGTCGCCGAAACGGTTGTGCCGCGCCGCGGCATACACGCCTGCGGCGAGCGCGATCAGCGTCGTGAGCAGCATCGCCAGCAGCGCCAACGGCAGCGTCACGGCGAGGCGCTCGACGATCAATTCAGCGATCGGCGTGTCGTAGGCGACGCTTTGACCGAGTTCGCCCACAAGCAGGCCTTGCAGCCAGCTCGCGTAGCGCAGCGGCGCCGGCCGGTCCAGGCCGAGTTTGCTCGAGAGCGCGCGCACCGCCTCGGGCGTCGCCGATTCGCCGAGCATCACTTCCGCCGCGTTGCCCGGCAGGATGTCGAGCACGCCGAAGATCAGCACCGACGCCGCAGCCAAAGTGGCGATGAAACCGGCAAATCGTTTGATCAGAAAGTAGCTGATGGCGGACTCACGAATTCACAACAGAGATCAGAGCCTTGGCGAACGTTGACGGCGCGCAGCCGGAAAGTGCTTCGCCTATGATGGCTCAAAACCCGCCGCGACCTGAGACAACGATGCAACCCGAGCTGCCCTTCAACCCGAGTCAACTCTTCATCGCCGGGGAGTGGCGCGGGGCGCAGCAGGGCGAGACCCTGCCGCTGGAGAACCCGTCTGACGGCAGCACGCTGTGTGAAATCGCGCGTGGCCGCCTGGCCGACGTCGACGCCGCGGTTGCCGCGGCGCAGGCGGCGTTGGACGGCGAATGGGGCCGCACCAGCCACGCCGAACGCGGCCGGCTGCTTTCGGCGATGAGCCGCAAGGTGCTTGAGCAGCTCGACATGTTGGCACGCCTCGAAGCGCTGGACGTCGGCAAGCCTTTGCAGCAAGCCCGGGCCGATGTGCTGGCGCTGGCGCGTTACCTCGAATTTTATGGCGGCGCTGCCGACAAGGTGCATGGCCAGACGCTGCCGTTTGCGCAAGGTTATACAGCGTTGACGCTGCGCGAACCGCATGGCGTGACCGGCCACATCGTGCCCTGGAACTACCCGATGCAAATCATCGGGCGCAGTCTCGGCGCGGCACTCGCGATGGGCAATGCCTGCGTGCTCAAACCCGCCGAAGAGGCTTGCCTGACGGCATTGGCGTTTGCGCGCATCGCACAGCAGGTGGGGGTTCCGGCGGGCGCCATCAACGTCATCACCGGCCTGGGCGAAGAAGCCGGCGCGGCTTTGGCGTCGCACGCTGGCGTGCAGCACATTTCGTTCACGGGCTCGGTGGCCACGGGCAAACTGATCCAGACAGCCGCGGCGAAGAATGTCGTACCGGTGACGCTGGAACTCGGCGGCAAGAGCCCACAAATCGTGTTCGCAGACGCCGACCTCGATTGCGCCCTGCCCTACCTCGTGAATGCCGGCATCCAGAACGCCGGCCAGACCTGCTCGGCGGCCTCGCGCATCCTCGTGCAACGCCAGGTACTGGACGCAGTGCGCGAGCGCATGGCGCAGCGCTATCGTGCATTGCGAGTCGGTTCGGCGCTGGCCGATCTCGACCTGGGACCACTCATCTCGCAGCGACAGAAGGTCGTCGTCGAGCGCTATCTCGCGCTGGCGCAAGGGGCTGGCCCGCGCATCGTGGCGCAGGGCACGCTGGCACCGGACGCGCCACGCGGCGGGCACTATGTGCGGCCGACGCTGATCGACGAACTGCCGCCAACGCATGTGCTGGCCCAGGAAGAAGTGTTCGGCCCGGTGCAGGTGCTGATCGCCTTCGACGGCGAAGAGCAAGCGCTGCAGATCGCCAACGGCACCGCGTTCGGCCTGGTGGCCGGAGTCTGGACGCGTGACGGCGCACGCCAGATGCGCATGGCGCGTGGACTCAAATGCGGCCAGGTCTTCATCAACAACTACGGCGCCGGCGGCGGCGTCGAGCTGCCGTTTGGTGGCGTCAAACAATCCGGCCACGGCCGCGAGAAGGGCTTCGAGGCGCTGTACGGTTTCTCGGTGCTGAAGACGGTCGCGATCTACCACGGTTGAGCGGGGACAGACAAACATGAGACTGGCGCAGAAGGTCGCGATCGTCACCGGCGGTGGTTCCGGGTTCGGCGCAGGCATCGCGGCGAAGTTCGTGCGCGAAGGCGCGAAGGTCCTGATCGC
>JAEMQF010000224.1 GCA_022758925.1 Burkholderiales bacterium
CCATCGATGCGCTGAAGGGCAAGGCCTTCGTGCTGCACCCGGTGCACAGCGCCGCCAGTGCGGCCGACAAACGGCCGGCGACCGGTGCGTCATACGCTGCGGCAGCGGGGGCCTTCACGATCCCGCCGCGCACCGCGCTGGTCTACGTCGTGAATTGAACTTCCCACGCCGCGTGCCGCGGCCAGGCCGTGCGTGAGGAAGGGCCGCCTCACGGGCGGCCCTTTCTCGTTCGATCGGCGCAGCTGAATCGATGCGGGCATCAGTTTTGCCGCGCTCGATCCCAATGCGCTCGATGTTGGCGCCTGTGTCGGCGGACAGGCGGAATGCGGTCGGCGTGGGTGGCCGGAGTGGTTAGCGCGGTGGCGCTCAATAGTCCTGCTGCTGCAAAGGGTGCAGCGTCACCTCGTCGAGCACCATGTGTTGTGGCAACTCCAGCAGATCGGCGATCTGCACCGCCAGCTGGGCGGGGTGCAGCGCGCCGCGTTCGTCGCGCCCGCCCTCGTTACCGCCGCCGAACGCGGTGTCGATGATCCCCGGCAGAACCGCCGTGACCTTCACGCCGTGCTGCTTCACTTCGCGCAGCAACGAGCCTGAAAAGCCGAGCAGGCCGAACTTCGTGGCCACATAGGGCGCCATGTTGGCGAGGTAGCGCCGTGCCAGGTCGGACGCGATGTTCACCACCATGCCGTGCTTGCGCGCCACCATGGCGGGCACGAGGGCGCGAGCGAGCAGCATCGGCGCGGTCAGGTTCAAGGCGGTGCAGTCGGTGATTTCGCGCGCCGTCCACTCGCCCAGCGGCTTGTAGCGGCCCGTACCGGCATTGTTGATGAGCACATCGACAGCGCCAAGCTGCCGCGTCGCTTCGTCAGCGCAGCGCAGCACCGCGTCGGGTTCGGTGAGGTCGGCGCCCAGCGCCACCACGTTGACGCCATGCGCGCGTTGCAGCGAGTCTGCCAGCGCCTGCAATTCGACGCTTCGGCGCGCCACCAGCATCAGGCGGTAGCCACGTGCCGCGAGCTCGCGGGCGAGTGCCGCGCCGAGGCCGCGCGAGGCGCCGGTGATGAGAGCGGATTGATAGCTTCGCATCGCACTCACAAGGAAATGTGGCTTCGCCACTTTACTTGATCCCCACGGGGGACGGTCGCCGCGAAGCGGCGGCCTTGGGGCCCTCATCAGCCCTCGGTGATCTCTCGGCCGCAGACAGCTCTGGGCAACGATCAACGAGTGTCTGCGCAGCAACAGTAGAGGTGTTGTGATCTGCCGACGACTAGGGAAAGCGCGAGGGCTTTCCCTAGGGTCAGGCTACTAGAGTGGCTTTGCTTGATCTTTCTCTTGTGCGCACGAAGCGGCTATCCCAGCATCCGGATGACAGCCAACCAATGAGGGACGGGCAAGGTGTTGCATTGGGTTGATCCGAATCGCGGATACGCGGCATTTCGGCGCTGGTCGCTGGTCGCGGCAGCTGCTCTGGCATTCGCGCTGCCGGCAACCGCCAGCGACTGGTCACGCGAGGTGCTGTACTTCGTCCTGGTCGATCGATTTGCCGACGGCGACTCCACGAACAACCGTGGCGTGGACCGCCGCAACCCCGGTGGCTGGCATGGCGGCGATCTGAAGGGCCTGACGCAGCAGCTCGATGCGCTGAAGGACCTCGGCGTCACGGCGTTGTGGATCAACCCGATGCAGTTGCAGCAAGCCCGGGGCATGCCGGCGCAGGGCGCGGGCGTGGGCTCGTTCACGCACGAGGGATTCCACGGCTACTGGATCGCCGACTTCGAAGCGATGGACCCGCATTTCGGCAGCGTCGCCGACTTGAAAGCGCTTGTCGACGAGGGCCGCAAACGTGGCATCAAGGTGCTGCTCGACGTGGTCCTGAACCATGCCGGCTACACCTCGAGCTACAGCGCACGCAAGACTTCCGGCGGCGAAAGCTGGCTGCGCGTGGGCGAGGGCAACTGCGAGGTCGACCCCATCACTTGTGCGGTCGGTGGGCTGCCCGACTTCAAGACCGAACTGCCCGAGGTGCGCGAGCACCTGATCGGCGCGAACATCGCGCTCGCCCGGAAAGCCGGCGTGGCCGGGTTTCGCATCGACACCTACAAACATGTGGCGAGCGACTTCTGGCTCGAGCACCGCAAGCGCACGCGCGCCGAGTTGGGCGATGACTTCTTCCTGCTCGCCGAGGTCTGGGGTGGAACGGCGCAATCGCTGGACGGTTTGTTTGCGCGCGACGAGGTCGACAGTGGCTTCGATTTCAGCTTCAAGGGCGGTTGCGAGGCCTGGGTGCAAGGGCGCGGCCGCACCGTCGCTTATGGTGCCTACCTGCGCTCGCGTCACGGCGTGCGCCGCGGCTACCTGATGGCGCACTACTTGTCGACGCACGACGAGCCCATGATGCTCGGCACGCTGGGCGGCGACCGCGCACGCTTTCGCATCTGCGCCGCGCTGCAGATGAGTTCGCTGGGCATGCCCGTCATCTACTACGGCGAAGAAGTCGCACGCGGCGGACATGAGTGGCCGATGAACCGCAACGACATGCCCTGGGGCGAGCGCGACATCCTGCCCGGCAAGGGAGTGGCCCGCGACGAGGCGATGCGTGATTTCTACAAGACGCTGATCCGGCTGCGCAAACAGCATCCCGCGCTGACGCAGGGCGACTACACGCTGCTGACGCAGCCGCAAGACGCCGCGCTGGCATTCGCGCGCCGCGACGCGGCCAGCGGCGACCAGGTGGTCGTCGTCGCCAATCGCGACGACCAGGCGGTCGCGATTGACGTGGCGGCGCCGCCGAACTGGCCGGCACAGCCGGCGCTGGACCGCCTCAGCGGCGAGACCGTCAACGCGGCCGCTGGCCGCATCAAGCTCGAGATGGCGCCGAAGTCGGTGCGCATCATCACTCCGGCTTCCAACTAGGCAGACTGCCGATGGCCGCTATCACGCTCGATCATCTCGGCAAGGCCTACACGGCCGACGTCACCGTCATCCGCGACTTGACGTTCGACATCAAGGACGGCGAATTCATGGTCTTCGTCGGGCCCTCGGGCTGCGGCAAGTCGACGGTGCTGCGCATGATCGCCGGCCTGGAGACGATCACGACCGGCTCGCTCAGCATCGGAGGCCGCGTCGTCAACGATGTGCACCCGAAGGACCGCGACATCGCCATGGTGTTCCAGAGCTACGCGCTGTACCCGCACATGACGGTCTACGACAACATCGCCTTCGGCCTGCAGATCCGCAAGATCGCGCCCGACGAGATCAAGAAGCGTGTGCAGGAGGCAGCCGACACGCTCGGTCTGAATCCTTTCCTCGATCGCAAGCCCAAGGCCTTGTCGGGTGGGCAGCGCCAGCGCGTCGCGCTCGGCCGCGCGATCGTGCGCAACCCGTCGGTGTTCCTGTTCGACGAGCCGCTGTCCAACCTCGACGCCGAACTGCGCGTGCACATGCGCGCCGAACTGTCGAAGTTGCAGCGCAAGCTCAAGACGACCACGGTCTACGTCACGCACGACCAGGTCGAGGCCATGACGATGGGCCACCGCATCGCCGTGCTGCGGCCTTGCGGTGCCGACCCGAAGGTCAGCAACCTGACGCAGGTCGGCACGCCGATGGAGATCTACGACACGCCGGCAAATCTGTTCACCGCCCGCTTCATGGGCACGCCGAAGATGAATCTGCTCAAGGCCAAGATCTCCAACGACGGCCATGACGTGCTGTTCTACGGCATTCGCATGCAGGTTTCGCAGCAGTTCCGGCAGGCGGCCGAGAAGCACAAAGGCAGGGACGTGATTGTCGGCATCCGGCCAGAGCATATCGGTGCCGCGCACGAGGTCGACTGGCAGAGCAACTGCAGCATCACCGGCGCGATCGAGATCCTCGAGCCGCTCGGCCACGAGGTCATCGTCCACTTCGAACTGCAAGGCGAGACGGTCTCCGGCAGGCTGCGCAGCCATGTCTCGCTGCCGGCGCCGGGCGACCCGATCACGCTGCAGGTGAATACCGAGGCCATGCATCTGTTCGATCCGGTCAGTGAGCAGAGGCTCAGCTGATCATTCCATTGAGGACCCCACCATGATGAAGACCCTGATCAAGACCGTCGGCGCCGCAGGCGTGTTCGCGCTCGGCAGCAGCGCATTCGCCCAGGCCGCGAATGAACTCGTCGTCTGGCATGCCTATCGCGGCGCCGAGAAGGCCGCCTTCGAGAAGGTGATCGGCATGTTCGAGAAGTCGCCCGGGGCCAAGGGCATGAAGGTCAGTACGCTGGCGATTCCCTACGACGCCTATGCCGACAAGATCAGCGCCGCCGTCCCGCGCGGCAAGGGCCCGGACCTGTTCATCTACGCACAGGACCGCCTGGGCGGCTGGATCGAAGCCGGCAAGACCGTCGAGCCGATCGACTTCTTCATCGACAAGCCCACGCGCGACCGCCTGCTGCCCGGCATGCTGGAGGCGATGACCTACAAGGGCGGCGTCTACGGCCTGCCGATCAACTACAAGAGCCCGACGCTCATCTACAACAAGGATCTGGTGAAGACGCCGCCGAAGACCACCGACGAGATGGTCAAACTGGCGAAGACGCTGACCAATCCGCAGTCCGGCCGCTACGGGCTGGCCTACTGGTACACGAACTTCTACTTCCACTCGGCAGTGATGAACGCCTTCGGCGGCGCCGTGTTCGACAAGGACGGCAAGCTCAGCGTCGACAGCCCGGCCACGGTCGCGTCGTTGAACCAGATGATGACCTGGTACAAGAAGGACGGGATCATGCCCACCGAACCGTCCGAAGCGCTGATTGCCTCGATGTTCAACGAGGGCAAGGCCGCAATGGTGATCAACGGCCCCTGGTTCGTCGGCGACATCGACAAGAAGATCAATGTCGGGTTTGCCCTGCTGCCGGTGATCGACGCGGCGAAGAAGCCGATGCGACCGTGGCTGACGATCGAAGGCGCCTACGTGTCCGCGAGCTCGGGCAAGAAGGAAGCGGCCTACGAACTCGCCAGGTACCTGACTTCGGAAGAGGCGGGCCTCGTCCTCGCCGTCGAGGGGCGGCAGCTGCACACCAACCGGGCCGTCTACGACAACCCCAAGGTCAGCGGCGACCCGGTGCTCAAGGCCTTCCGCGACCAGCTCGACAGCGCAGAGCCGATGCCGAATCGACCCGAGATGACGATGGTCTGGTCACCCGCGACGACGGCGATGAACAAGATCGTCAAGGGCAACGCGACCGTCGAGGCCGCGCTGAAGGAAGCAGCCGGCGCGATGCAGGAAAGCATCGCCGCGCTGCGCAAGGCGAAGTAGTGCGCCCGTAACGCCCACCCGAGCCGACCGGACCGAAGTCGATGAGCAAACCCGTGACGTGGCTGGACCGGCGCGCGCTGTGGGGCCTGGGCGTCGCGCTGGCCGTCGTGCTGGCGTTCTCGGGCTGGCTCTTCGGCAGCGTCAGCGGCGACCTGGCGGGCCAGCAGCGGCAGCGCGAAGCGGTTCTCGTGGCCAACGCCGTGGGCGCGTCGCTCGCCGGCGCCACCGAAGAAATCGCAGGCGAGCGCATCAAGCGCTGGCAGGCCGCGCTGCCGAGGCTCGATTCCGCGCTCGTCATCGCCGGCCGCCAGCTCGTGGCGTCGACGCGGCCCGAGGACGGGGCGCCGCGTTCGCTCAAGCGCGAGGAAAAGCCACTGTTCGACCTGGCGACCATGCTGCGCTCGGCCGGCGAGACCAACGTCAGCGAAGGCGCCGTGCGCAAGAAGACGGTGCAGATCGACGACAAGGGCGATGGCGTGGTCACGGTCTCGGTGCCCTACGTCGTCGACGGCAAGTTCGAAGGCATCGTGCAGTTGCGTGTGCACGACCAGGGCGCGGTGAAGGTGTCGCCCGGTGGCGGTTGGGCGCTCGGCTTGGCATTGCTTGCCGGCGCGCTCGTGATCGGGTTCTTCCTGCGCGTGAACCCCGAACTCCGTTTCGACATCGCCCGCGGCGTGGCGGTGGTCGCACTCCTTGCGCTGGCGGTCGGCTTCCAGCAGCAGCGTCTGGGGCAGATGGCCAAGGCCACGGCCGCCTCGGACCTGGCGGTCTCCAGGTTCCAGGCCGCCGCCGCGAGCGCCTACAGCCGCACCGGCGCGGCGCCGCTGGTGAGCAGCGCCGCCAGCCCGTGGGACACCGACGCCTACGGCCGCCCGCTGAAGCTGATCGCTGCCGACGGCAGCCTCCTGCCACGCACGAGCGAGGCGCAGAAGGATTCGCACACCAGCTTCCTCGACCGCAGCTTCTGGGGCATCAACCTCGTCGGTCTGGCGTTGCTGCTGTTCTTCCTGCAGGGCTACGCCACGCGCACCGCGACCGCGCTGCGCGACCACGCCGATGCCTATGCCTACGTGGCGCCGGCCATGATCGGCATGCTGGTGCTGGTGTTCTTCCCGTTCTTCTACGGCATCGGGCTCGCGTTCACCGACACCACGCTGTTCAACGAGTCGGCGCCGTTCCGCGAGCGCTGGATCGGGTTCGGCAACTTCCTGCAGATCCTGGGCGACTTCAACATCGTCACCCAGGGCGCAGAAGGCACCACGGTCAACTACCAGAACTTCTACTGGACGCTGATGATGACGGTGATCTGGACCGTCACCAACGTCAGCGTCGGTGTCACCTTCGGCTTCATCCTGGCGCTGGCGCTGAACACCGAAGGGCTGAAGGGCAAGTGGCTCTACCGCATCCTGCTCATCCTGCCCTGGGCGATCCCGAACTACATCACGGCGCTGGTCTGGCGCGGCATGTTCCACCCGCAGTTCGGCGTCATCAACCAGTTCCTGCAGATGTTCGGCATGCAGCCGGTGAAGTGGTTCGACGGCGTCGTCAGCGCCTTCGTCACCGGCCTCGTGACGAACGGCTGGCTCAGCTTCCCGTTCATGATGGTCGTGATCCTGGGCGCGCTGCAGTCGATCCCGAGCGACATGTACGAGGCCGCCGAGGTCGAGGGCGCCACGCGCTGGCAACAGCTGCGCAGCATCACGCTGCCGCTGCTGCGGCCCACGCTCGTGCCGGCGATCATCCTGTCGGTGGTGTGGACCTTCAACATGTTCAACATCATCTTCCTCGTCTCCGGCGGCGAGCCGGGCGGCGCCAACGAGATCCTGATCACCAAGGCCTACAAGATCGCCTTCGAGCAGTACCAGTACGCCTACGCCGCCGCGTACTCGACCGTGATCTTCACCATCCTGCTCGTCTACGGGTACTTCCAGACCCGCATGACGCGCGCCACCGAGTCGTACTGAGCCGGCCCACCATGCGCGAAAAGGCGAATCACCTCTGGATCCACGCCGGGCTCATCAGCTTCACGCTGCTGACGATCTACCCGGTGCTGTGGGTCCTGGCGCTCGCGTTTTCGGGCCAGCAAAGCGTGGGCATCATCGACCTGCCCAAGGACCCGACCTTCCTCGAGCGCGCGCGCGGCGTGCTGCCTTGGCCGGCACATTTTTCGGTCAAGAACTTCGTCGACGTGATGACCGAGCAGCCGTTCGGCACCTGGCTGCTCAACAGCGTGCTGGTCTCGGTGATGACGACCGCGCTCGGCGTCTTCCTGGCCTGCACCGCGGCCTACGCGTTCAGCCGCTTCCGCTTCCCGGGGCGCGACGGCGGCATGCTCGCGTTCCTGGTGTCGCAGATGTTCCCGGGCACGCTGATGCTGATCCCGCTGTTCATCATCATCGTCAAGTGGCTCGGGCTGGGCAACACGTTCTGGGGGCTGGTGATCGTCTATGCCACGACCGCGATTCCTTTCTGTGTCTGGATGCTCAAGGGATACTTCGACACGATCCCGATCGACATCGAGGAGTCCGCGCGCATTGACGGTGCGTCGCCGCAGACGATCTTCTTTCGCATCATCCTGCCGCTGGCGAAGCCGGCCATCGCCATCACCGCGCTGTTCTCGTTCATGACGGCGTGGAACGAATTCATCCTCGCTTCCGTGTTCCTGGAAGCCGAGGCCAAGTACACGGCCCCGGTGGGCCTGCGATTCTTCGTCGGGGGCTTCTCCTCCCAATGGGGATTCTTTGCCGCCGGTTCGGTGATCGTGTCGCTGCCAGTCGTCATCCTGTTCCTGTACTTGCAGAAGTACCTCGTGTCCGGCCTGACCGCCGGCAGCGTCAAGTAGTCCCCAGTCCAACCAGAGGAGCGCTCCCATGAAGTCTCGTTTCCCGTTGCATGCCATCGGCATCGCCGCCATCCTTGCTTTCGGCGCCGCCGCGGCGCAGGCCGTTGAATTCACCGACCCGCGCGGTGACGACAAGGGCCCCGGCAATTACACCTACCCGACCGACGGGGTGTACAAGGCCGGGTCGTTCGACATCACCAAGTTCTCGGCCGTGCAGAGCCAAACCGACGTCGAGTTCCAGGTCGAAGTCGCCGCCGGCCTGGAAGACCCGTGGGGCATGGGCGGCGGCTTTGCGGTGCAGATGGTCTTCATCTTCATCAAGACCGGCCCGGGCGGCTACAGCGATGCGCCCCCGGGGCTGAACATTCAGTTCGCCCCTGGCCACGAGTGGAACAAGCTGGTGATCCTGTCGCCGCAGAAGAAGGCCCGCGTCACCGGCGAGGTCGCGGCCAAGGCCGCCAAGTGGGCGCAGGACATCATCGTGCCGAACCTGACGCGCGGCCGCGGCCGGGTGATCTCCGGCACGGTGCCGTTGTGGGGGACGGGCGCGACTCAAG
>JAEMQF010000188.1 GCA_022758925.1 Burkholderiales bacterium
CAACGCGACCTGTTCGCCTGACGCCGGGCGCCGGGCGCGACCGCGGCAGTCACGGCGAACGGCAGGGCGCAAAAGCGTCGAGCCCGGGCAGGTATTCGCTGGTCTGAATCCGCAAGCTGCCGAGCACGGTGTGGAACAGGTTGTCGTGCGACAGCGGTTCTTTGCTGCGGTCCCGCAGACATTGCCAGTTCAGGTTCTGCGACTCGCGCGAGCCGGCGGAAAGCCAGGTGAGCCACGGCACATGGGTCTGCTCGCGCGGCGCGAGTGCATAGGGCAGGCCGTGCAGGTAGAGATTGTTTTCGCCCAGGGACTCGCCATGGTCGGAAACGTAGAGCATGGCGCTGTCGAACTGCGTCGGCTCGGTTTGCAGCCATGCAATCAGCGCCGCGAGCACGCGGTCGGTGTAGGCGATCGAGTTGTCGTAGGCGTTGCCCAGCGATTCGCCCGTGCATTGCTGCAGCACATTGGTCGTGCACTCGGGCAGGAACGGCTTGTGCTGCGGTGGCGAACGCTTGTAGTAGGCCGGTCCATGGCTGCCCATTGGGTGCAGCACGAGCAATACACCTCGCGCCCTGCGTTCGGCGGGCAATGCATTCAGGCGCGCGCCCAGACCGTGCAGCAATGCTTCGTCGAAGCACTCGCCGGCGCTGCACAGCGCGCTCGGAAGCGGTGGCGCTGCGGCGGCGGGCTGTCCGGCCAAGGCATGGGGCACGCGCTCGCAGATGTCTTTGCAGCCGGACTGGTTGTCCAGCCACAGCACGGCCAGGCCGGCGCGCTGCACCACGTCGAGCAGGTTCTCGCTGTCGCGCTCACGTGACTCAAAGCGTTCGCGGCCAAGGTGGGAGAACATGCACGGCAAGGATGACGCGGTGCTCGATCCGCAAGAGCTCACGTTGCTGAAGCTCAAGACGTCGTGGCGCGCCAGATCGGGATTGGTGAGGCGTGCATAGCCGTTCAACGAAAAACGATCGGCGCGCGCTGTTTCGCCGATCACCAAGACGAACAGGGGTGGGCGTCCGGTGCCCGGCAGGACACGCGCATCCAGGCCGATCGCGAGTGGGGCACCGGCCGGGCGCGCGTTGGCCTGAAGCCCCAGCACCCCCAGGGCGTAGAACGAGTTCAGCGGATTGATCAGGAAGCGCAAGGACTTGTGGTTGCGCATCGTCGCGGCCAGATCGGCGAACGAAGCCAGGACGAGCAGGGCGACCGCCACCAAACACAGCGCGAACACCACTGCGTTGCGCCACAGTTGTGCAGCAAACCCGAGCCGCCTCATGGGCAGCCACCACATCGCCAGCGTCGGCAATCCGGCCAAGGCCAGCACGCTGGCGAGCAAATTCCAGCTCAGCAGGTCGGTGACCTCTGCAACATTGGTCTGCAGCACGTTGGTGAGCATCGCCGAATCGATGACGACGCCATAACTTCCCATGAAGTGGGCGCCGATCGCGGCGCCGATCAGGAACAGCGAGGTGAGCGGTTTGACGCTGCGCGCATAGGCCAGTGGCGTGAGAAGTGCCAGCAACAGCAGGGCCAACATCAACCCGAAACTGGCAATGAACAGCGCACCGCGCAGCGACATCATTTCGGGCAGGCGCAGCAGTGCCTGCCACAGCGGCCAGTTGGCGAACGTCGCGATCCACACGCTCGCCACGGCGGCCAGCGTGAGCGGGTTGAGGCTGCTGCGCCTGCTGCCCAAGGAGGGCAGAAGTGTCGACGTTCGCATGGCGCCGATTTTCGACGCGAATTTGCTGACGTTCACGCCGGATCGGCTTCGCAGGCGCCGGCGATCGAGCGCGCCGGCCAGAGTCGATCGGGCAGGCTTGTGCGGCCGATTTGAGCCTGACGGGCTTTGGGCGGGCCCGACCCAAAGCACGACAGGCTCCTAGACCTGGACCACGTCGCGGCGCGCCATGTGCCTCGCATCGGTCGCGGCCGCCTTACTTGAAGATGCGTTTGACGCGGTCGGCCCACGACTTCGAGGTCGGCGAGTGGCGCTCACCGCCCTTGCGAAACGACTCGTCGAGTTCCTTCAGCAGCTTGCGTTGGTGCTCGGTCAGTTTGATCGGTGTCTCGACACTGACGTGGCAGTAGAGGTCGCCGGGGTAACTCGAGCGCACGCCGCGGATGCCCTTGCCGCGCAAGCGGAACGTCTTGCCGTGCTGTGTGCCCTCCGGCAGGTCGATCTCGGCGCTGCCGCCCAGCGTCGGAACTTCGATGTTGCCGCCAAGTGCAGCAGCGGTCAGCGGCACCGGCACGGTGCAATGAAGATCGTCGCCGTCGCGCTCGAAGATGTCGTGCTGCTTGATCCGTATTTCGATATACAGGTCACCCGGCGGTCCGCCATTCATTCCCGGTTCGCCGTTGCCGCTGGAGCGGATGCGCATGCCTTCATTGATGCCCACCGGTATCTTCACCTCAAGCGTCTTCGTCTTCTTCACCTTGCCTTGGCCGTTGCACGTGGTACAAGGTTCGGCAATGATCTTGCCGGTGCCGTGGCAATGCGGGCAGGTCTGCTGGATGCTGAAAAAACCCTGCCGCATGTGCACTGTGCCGGCACCCCCGCAGGTGCTGCAAGCGCGAGGGCTGGTGCCCGGTTTGGCGCCGCTGCCGTGGCAGGTTTCGCAAGCCTCGTACGAAGGTATTCGAATTTGCGATTCCTTGCCGTTGGCGGCCTCCTCCAACGTGATCTCCATTGCATAGTTGAGATCGGCACCGCGAAACACCTGCTGGCCGCCGGCGCTGCGGCGTTGCCCACCGCCGGCACCGAAGATGTCGCCGAAGATATCGCCGAACGCTTCGGCGAAACCGCCAAAACCTTCTTGTCCAGGGCCGGGGCGCCCACCCGCCATGTTCGGGTCGACGCCGGCGTGGCCGTACTGGTCGTACGCGGCGCGCTTTTGCGGATCGGAGAGCATTTCATAGGCTTCCTTGCCTTCTTTGAAATGCTCCTCCGACTTCTTTGCGCCAGCACCCTGGTTCCGATCCGGGTGGTGCTTCATGGCCAGCTTGCGGTAGGCCTTCTTGATGTCTTCGTCGGTCGCGTTCTTCGGCACGCCGAGCGCTTCGTAGTAATCGCGTTTGGCCATCAGCTCACCTGTTCAATCGCCACCGATCAATTCGCGCAAAACGAATCGCCGCGTCCTGCGCGCAGACCTTGTCTGGCGCTTCGAACGCGGCGCAACACTGCCGGCCACCCTGCGGCCACGCGGGTCACTTCTTGTCTTTGACTTCCTTGAAATCGGCATCAACCACGTTGTCGTCGGCCGCCTTGGTGCCGCCCGCCTGAGCCGCTTCAGCCGAACCTTGCGCAGCGCCGCCCGCGCCTGCCCCTGCCGCGGCCTGGCTCTCGGCATAGACCTTTTCGCCGAGCTTCTGGCTCGCCGCCATCAAGGCTTCCGTCTTCGCCTCGATCGCTTGTTTGTCGTCGCCCTTCAGCGCAGCTTCCGCATCTTTCAGCGCGGCCTCGATCTTTGCCTTCTCGGGCGCATCAAGTTTGCCGCCATGCTCGGCCAAACTCTTCTTCACGCTGTGGACCATGGCGTCGGCTGAGTTGCGTGCCTGAATCAGTTCGAGCTTCTTGCGGTCTTCAGCGGCGTTGAGTTCGGCGTCTTTCACCATGGCCTGGATCTCGCCTTCCGACAGCCCCGAGTTCGCCTTGATCGTGATCTTGTTTTCCTTGCCCGTGGCCTTGTCCTTCGCGCCGACGTGCAGGATGCCGTTCGCGTCGATGTCGAACGTGACTTCGATCTGCGGCATACCGCGCGGCGACGGTGGGATGCCCTCGAGATTGAACTCGCCCAGGCTCTTGTTGCCCGCCGCCATGTCGCGCTCGCCCTGGAACACCTTGATCGTCACCGCAGGCTGGTTGTCGTCGGCAGTGGAGAAGGTTTGCGCGAACTTGGTCGGGATCGTCGTGTTCTTCTTGATCATCTTGGTCATCACGCCGCCGAGCGTCTCGATCCCCAGGCTGAGGGGCGTGACGTCGAGCAGCAGCACATCCTTGCGGTCGCCCGCAAGCACCTGGCCCTGGATCGCTGCGCCCACTGCCACCGCCTCATCGGGGTTCACGTCTTTGCGCGGCTCGCGGCCGAAGAACTCCTTGACCTTTTCCTGCACCTTGGGCATGCGCGTCATGCCGCCGACAAGAATCACGTCATCGATCGCGCTCACAGCCACGCCGGCGTCCTTCATGGCGGTGCGGCACGGCGCAATCGTGCGCTCGATCAGGTCGTCAACCAGGGCTTCGAGCTTGGCGCGCGACAGCTTGATGTTCAGGTGCTTCGGGCCCGAGGCGTCGGCCGTCACATAGGGCAGGTTGATATCGGTCTGGGCACCGTTGGAAAGCTCAATCTTCGCCTTCTCGGCCGCCTCTTTGAGGCGTTGCAACGCGAGCACGTCCTTGCGCAGGTCCACGCCTTGATCCTTCTTGAACTCGGAAATGACGTAGTCGATGATGCGCTGGTCGAAATCTTCGCCGCCGAGGAACGTGTCACCGTTCGTCGACAGTACTTCGAACTGCTTCTCGCCTTCGACGTCGGCAATCTCGATGATCGAGATGTCGAACGTGCCGCCACCCAGGTCGTAGACCGCAATCTTGCGGTCGCCCTTTTCCTTCTTGTCCAGGCCGAATGCCAACGCTGCCGCAGTGGGCTCGTTGATGATGCGTTTGACGTCCAGGCCCGCGATGCGCCCCGCGTCTTTGGTCGCCTGGCGTTGCGCGTCGTTGAAGTACGCGGGCACCGTGATCACTGCTTCCGTGACGGCCTCGCCGAGGTAGTCTTCGGCGGTCTTCTTCATCTTGCGCAGCACTTCAGCGCTGACCTGCGGCGGCGCCAGGCGGTTGCCTCGAACCTCGACCCAGGCATCGCCGTTGTCGGCGGCGGCGCTCTTGTAGGGCAGCAGGTCGATGTCTTTCTGCACTTCCTTCTCGGTGAACTTGCGCCCGATCAGGCGCTTTACGGCGTAAAGCGTATTGCGCGGGTTGGTCACGGCCTGGCGCTTCGCAGACGCGCCGACCAGGATTTCGCCGTCTTCCTGGTACGCAATGATCGACGGCGTGGTGCGTGCACCCTCGCTGTTTTCGATCACCTTGGTTGTGTTGCCTTCCATGATCGCCACGCACGAGTTGGTGGTGCCGAGGTCGATGCCAATGATCTTTGCCATGTCGGTTGCTCCTGAATACGATTTGCGTTTGCGTTCGAGTTGTGGATAAGTCGCGACTTTTCAAGCGGCTAACGGTCTTTTCTGGCCCCTCGTGGCGCGCATCGACCGTCAATTCTGGGCGGCGGCCACCGTGACCAAGGCCGGGCGCAAAGTGCGCTCGGCAATCGAATAGCCCTTCTGTAGCATCGCGACCACCGTGTTCGGTTCCTGCGCGGCGGGAACGACGCTGATCGCCTGGTGCAGGCGCGGGTCGAAGCGGGTTCCGGCTTGCGGGTTGATCTCGAGCACCTTGTTGCGCTCGAGTGCCGCAGCCAACTGGCGCAGCGTGGCGTTCACGCCTTCGAGCAATTGTTCGGGCCCTGCGGACTTGATCGCGAGAGTCGCCTCCAAACTGTCTTTCACGGGCAGCAGACTCTCGGCAAACGATTCGACCGCGAACCTGCGCGCCCTGCTCATTTCTTCTTCCGCGCGGCGCCGCGTGTTCTCGGCCTCGGCTTTGGCGCGAAGAAAGGCATCGGAAACCTCGGCGTGGCGGGCCCGCAGATCCGTGAGCTGCTGTTCGATACTGGGGGGCGCTGCCGGTGCGCCGTCGGCAGGATCATCGGCTGGATCAGCCGCGCCGCGGCCGTTGGCTGAGGAGTCTTGAGGTTCGTGCATGGTGACTTTTGCTTGCCCAGCGGCGGATGTGACGCCAATGACCGTATTTTCAAGAGGGGAACTCGCGAATTTGGATTGTGCGGTTGCGCAAACGTGAATTCCTGCTCTGCCCGCCCCGGCTCGCCCCATCGCCAGGCCGACTACAAGTCGTCGTCGGTGGCGCTCCAGCGGTTCCAGTCGGCAAGTTTGCGTCGGTCGCGTTTGGTGGGTCTGCCCTGCTCCAATGATTGCCCCGGTTCCACGCCCGAACGGCGCTGCTCAAGCAACTTGGCCCTGGCGACCAGGCTTTGCGGAGTTTGTTCGTACATGGCTTGCGCCACCGGCGCCGGGCCGCGCTTCAGATTCAAGCCCCTGACGACAATTTCGAGTGGCATTTTCCCCTGCGAAAGCGCAATCACGTCGCCCACGCGCACTTCGCGCGACGCTTTCGCCGGCTGTTGATTGATCAGGACGTGGCCTTTGCCGACCTCTTCGGCGGCCAGGGCGCGCGTCTTGAACAGGCGCGCCGCCCATAGCCATTTGTCGAGCCTGATCCTGACCGCTTCTTCAACCATGGGGAGCGACATTAGCATTTGCCCCAATGCGCCGGCTCGGCGAATCGAAGCGAATGGAGTGAACAATGCGAGAGTGCGCAAGATTCGACTTGACCTGCGCCATCCTGCGCCAATCAATCACCCGGAGGATGCCATGCGTCGCGACACTTTCCTGAAGTCCCTCACTGCCCTTGCGGCGTCCGGCGTCTTGCCGCTCCCGGCATCTGCAGCGGCCAATCTGAAGATGATGATCCCCGCCAACCCGGGCGGTGGCTGGGACTCCACCGGCCGCGCCCTGGGCAAGGCGCTGCAGGAGAGCGGGGCGGCCGATACGGTCAGCTTCGAGAACAAGGGTGGCGCTGCGGGCGCGATTGGCCTCGCGCAATTCGTCAACTCCAGCAAGGGCGACCCGAACGCCTTGATGGTGATGGGCGCGGTGATGCTGGGCGGCATCATCACCGGCAAGCCGCCAGTCACGGTGACTCAGGCCACGTCGCTGGCGCGACTGACGAGCGAATTCAACGTGTTCGTGCTGCCCGCAAGCTCTCCGCTGA
>JAEMQF010000057.1 GCA_022758925.1 Burkholderiales bacterium
AATCGAGGCAAGTTTGCCCAACAGCAGTTATCGCAATGTCGTGCAGATCAAACTCGACGCTCTTGGGGGCGATCAGTGACCGCTGCGCGGTTGCCTCTGCGCTTCGTGTTGATTTTGCGTGTGCTGGTAGCGATCTCGCTATCATGCGTTGTGCTCGGCGGCTGCGCCGGCAAGGGTCCCCAGCCTGCCAATTTGGTGAGCTTCAAGCCTTCGGCGAGGCCCGTCGTCGTCTGGCAGGTCAACATCGGCGATGCCGGCCGCTATGTATTTACGCCGGCGATCCATGCAAACAGCGTGTTCGCAGCGAGCAATCGCGGCGACCTGGTCCGGCTCGATGCAGCAAACGGCAAGACGCTGTGGCGGCTCGACACCAAGGCGGCGCTGTCGGGTGGGGTTGGCGTGAGCGAAAACATGGTGCTGGTCGGAACCTCGAAAGGCTCGGTGCTGGCCTACGACCTCGAGGGCAAGCCGTTGTGGCAATCGCGGGTGTCGAGCGAAGTGCTCAGCGCACCGCAGGCTGGTGGCGAATTCGTCGTCGTGCGCAGCGGCGACAGCCGCATCTTCGGCCTGGATGCACGAGATGGTTCGCGCCGCTGGGAGTACCAGACGACACCGCCGCCCCTGACACTACGATCCAATCCTGGCGTAATCGTCATCGAGAATTTCGTGATTGCCGGCATGCCCGCGGGCAAACTGGTGGTATTGAATCTGGCCAATGGCGGCTTGGTTTGGGAGGCGATCGTGGCAGCGCCAAAGGGCGACAACGAACTCGAGCGCATCACCGATATTGCCGGTCAGCCGCTGGTGGAGACGGCTAGGGTGTGCGCCGCGACCTTTCAGGGACGGGTCGCCTGCTACGATACCCAGAAGGGCGCCCAGTTATGGGCACGACCGGCATCCAGTGTCGGCAGTCTTGCGGCCGACGACCTGAGTGTGTACCTGTCGGAGGACAATGGTTCGCTGGTGGCGCTTGACAGGAACAGCGGAGCCAGCGTGTGGAAACAGGACAAACTTTCCGCCCGAAACCTGAGCGCACCGTTGGCAGTCAAGGATTACGTCGTGGTCGGCGACTTCGAAGGCCAAGTGCATTTTCTGAAATTCGAAGACGGATCATTCGCCGCACGCATTGCAACCGACGGTGGCGGCATTGCGTCGGCGCCGGTGTCGATCGACAAGGGCAAGGTGCTGGTGCAGACCCGCAAGGGCGGCATCTACGCTATAGCCATCAGGAGAAAATAGGGCCGGCGTGCGCGCGCCGGCCTGCCGTAAACCCTCGGGCCTGCAAAGAATCCCCATTGAAACCCACAATCGTCCTGGTCGGCCGGCCCAATGTCGGCAAATCGACCCTCTTCAACCGTATGACGCGCTCGCGCCAGGCGCTGGTCGCCGACATTCCCGGCCTGACCCGCGATCGTCATTATGGGCATGGCAAAACCGGCGCCAAGTCCTTTCTGGTTGTGGATACCGGGGGCTTCGAACCGGTGGCCAAAGCCGGCATCTACAAGGAGATGGCGCGGCAGACGCGGCAGGCGGTGGACGAAGCCGATGCCGTGTTGCTGCTGGTCGACGCACGTCAAGGGCTGACTCCTCTCGACAGGCAAATTGCCGTCGAACTGCGCAAGACGGCGCGCAGACTGTGGCTGGTGGTCAACAAGGCGGAAGGCCTGGCGCATGAAACCGCTGCTGCGGAGTTTCACGAACTCGGGCTCGGCGAACCCTTGACGGTGTCGGCATCGCACGGCGAAGGCGTGCACGAACTGGTGGATGTCGTTGTCGAAGAATTTCCCGCGGCCGACGACGAGCCGCAGCTGGAAGGCAAGCACCCGAAGATAGCAATCGTGGGTCGCCCGAACGTCGGCAAGTCGACCCTCGTCAATACCCTGCTCGGCGAGGAGAGGGTGATCGCCTTCGACCAGCCCGGTACCACCCGGGACAGCATTTACATCGACTTCGAGCGCAACGCTCGCGCGTACACGCTCATCGATACGGCCGGCGTGCGCCGGCGGGGGCGCGTGGAAGACGTCGCGGAGAAGTTCTCAGTGGTCAAGACCCTGCAGGCCATCGACGATTCCAACGTCGTGGTGCTCGTTCTCGACGTGACGCAGGACGTCTCGGACCAGGATGCGCACCTGGCGGGCTTCATTCTCGAGGCCGGCCGCGCCTTGGTGGTGGCGATAAACAAATGGGATGCCGCCGATGAAGAGTCGCGCGAAAAAGCCAAGCGCGACTACGCCCGCAAGCTCAACTTCCTGGATTTTGCGCCGGTGCATTACATTTCGGCGCGCAACGGCGTGGGCGTCCCGGCGCTGCTCAGTTCGGCGAATGCGGCCTATGCCGCTGCCATGGCCAAATTGACCACGCCCAAGCTCACGCGCGTATTGCTCGCTGCGGTGCAAAAGCAGTCGCCGCCGCGTAATGGCGTTTCCCGTCCCAAACTGCGCTATGCCCATCAGGGCGGCATGAATCCGCCGCTGATTCTGATTCACGGCAACGCCTTGAATCACGTCCCGGACAGTTACCGCCGCTACCTCGAGCGCGCGTTCATGGACGCCTTTGAGTTGCGCGGCACCCCGGTAAGAGTCTCTTTCAAGCAGGGCAGGAATCCTTTCGCGGGCCGCAGGAAGGGCTGAGCGCGATCAAGGGCCAAGTCCTGCCCGATTTTCCAACCGATAGTATTACGCCTTGAAATCCAGTACAGTAACCGCGGGTCGAATAAGAGCATAAGGAGCAGCCATGAGCGCGAAAGGCCAGTTGTTGCAAGACCCATTTCTGAATACGTTGCGCAAAGAGCATGTGCCGGTGTCGATCTACCTGGTCAATGGCATCAAGTTACAGGGCCAGATCGAATCGTTCGACCAGTACGTGGTTTTGCTGAAGAACACCGTGACACAAATGGTCTACAAGCATGCGATTTCCACCGTCGTGCCCGCGCGTGCGGTGAACTTGTCTTTGGAGCAAGGGTCCGAAGACTGAGTGTTCGCCAATCCCGAGTGTTCGCCAATCCCGTTTCGTCCGTTTTGCCGATTCCGTGCTTGCAGTTATCCCGACCCGCGGGGTGCGCGGCGTGAGTTCGCGCGCCATCAGGCCGGTTTCGACGACGGATCCCGCCGATGCCTGATCGCCCCCGCGGCGGCGACCGTGCCGTCCTCGTCAGCCTGGATTTCGGCAATGTGGATTTCCTCGAGTCGCAGGAGGAAATTCGCCGCCTGGCCGAAAGCGCGGGCGTGGAACCGCTTGCGCTCATCAAGGGAAAACGGCAGAGACCCGACGCGGCCACCTTTGCCGGTGCCGGCAAGGTCGAGGAGATTGCAGAAGCAGTGCAATGCGCCGGCGCATCGCTGGTGCTGTTCAATCACGACCTGTCACCCGCGCAGCAGCGCAACCTTGAGAAGCGCGTCGAATGCCGGGTCGTCGACCGCAGCAGCCTGATCCTGGACATCTTCGCGCAGCGTGCGCGTTCGCACGAAGGCAAGTTGCAGGTCGAACTTGCCCAGCTCGAGCACTTGGCGACGCGGCTGGTGCGCGGTTGGACCCACCTGGAGCGCCAGAAGGGCGGTATCGGCCTGCGCGGCCCCGGCGAAACCCAGCTGGAAACCGACCGCCAGTTGTTGCGCAAGCGAGTCAAGGTCCTCAAGGACAAGCTGGCCACCGTGCTGCGTCAGCGACAGACCCGGCGACGCGCGCGCCAGCGCGGTCAGGGCCTGTCGGTCTCGCTCGTCGGCTACACCAATGCGGGCAAGTCGACGCTGTTCAACCGCCTCACGCACAGCGATACCTATGCGGCGGACCAGTTGTTCGCGACGCTGGATACAACTTCGCGGCGCCTCAGCGGAGCCGGCGGCGCTTCAGTCATCATGTCGGATACAGTCGGTTTCATCCGTGATCTTCCGCATACTTTGGTGGCGGCGTTCAGCGCGACGCTTGAAGAGACCGTGCGTGCCGATCTGTTGCTGCATGTGGTGGATGCGGCAAGTCCGGCGCGCGACGATCAGATCGGCGAAGTGAACAAGGTGCTGGTCGAAATCGGCGCCGACGCGGTTCCCCAGGTGATGGTGTTCAACAAGATTGACGCGGCCGGCCTGCAACCCGGGGTTGAACGCGATCAGTATGGTAAAATTCACATCGTTCGCGTTAGCGCGAAAACAGGTGCCGGCGTCGAATTTTTGCGCGCCATGCTGGCCGAATGGCACGATACCCAGCGCAACGCCATCGGGGTTGCCGCGGCCTGAGTTCGACGGTCCCCGATCGCGGCCGGACTCCCACAAAACCGAAACAAGACTGAAAGCAAGCAAGAATGGCATTGAATGATCCGCAGTGGGGAAAGCGTGGCAACGACGGGCCACCCGATCTCGATGAATTATGGCGTCGGCTGCACCAGCGGCTGAATGCCTTGTTCGGCGGCAAAGGTGGCGGCGGCGGTCTTCCGCCCGGCCCCAGCGCGCGCCAGTTCGGCGGCGGTTTTGGCCTGCTGGTCATCGTGGTGGT
>JAEMQF010000295.1 GCA_022758925.1 Burkholderiales bacterium
GGCGCCGGCAATCTGGTGCTTTACTCGTCCGGCCAGGTGCGCTGGGCGGCGGCAACCCAGGGCAAGGGCGGCACCCAGCTGTTCCTGCAAGGCGATGGCAATCTGGTGCTTCGCACCGCTGCCGGCGCCGCCGTCTGGAGCAGTGGCACGAATGGCAAAGGGGCGGTCCGTCTGCTGATGCAGGACGACGGCAACCTCGTGCTGCTGACCGCTGCCGGTGGGCTGGTCTGGAGTACCAACACAGGCGATGGCGGCACCGCAGACACCACGCCCCCCGTGATCACGCTGAACGGTTCAGCTTCGATGACAGTGACCATAGGCTCGAGTTTTCCCGACCCAGGCGCTACGGCCACCGACAACATAGACGGCAATGTCAGCGTCAACGTGACGGGCAGCGTCAACGTGTCCGTGGTGGGCATCTACACGCTGCAATACAACGCCCGCGACTTGGCTGGCAACAATGCCACGACCGTGACGCGAATCGTCAACGTCATCAACGCGAGCGATGGCGGCAGCGGCCCTGGCACCTCCAGTCTGAAAACCGACCAAAGTCTCAGCGCCAGCCAGTCCATCGTCTCCGCCAATGGCGCTCACAAGTTCGTCCTGCAAGGCGCCGGCAATCTGGTGCTTTACTCGTCCGGCCAGGTGCGCTGGGCGGCGGCAACCCAGGGCAAGGGCGGCACCCAGCTGTTCCTGCAAGGCGATGGCAATCTGGTGCTTCGCACCGCGGCCGGCGCCGCCGTCTGGAGCAGTGGCACGAATGGCAAAGGGGCGGTCCGTCTGGTGATGCAGGACGACGGCAATCTGGTGCTTCAAACCGCGGCAGGCGCTACGATCTGGTCCACCAACACAGGCGGCAGCACACCGCCACCGCCCGTCGATGGCCGGGCACGCGTCGCCTTCGTGGGCGACTCCGGCTCCGGCGGCAACTTCCAGAACGTGCTGAACCTGATCAAGTCCGAGGGAGCCGAGATGACCATGTTCCTCGGCGATACCTCGTACTCAAGCTCCGGCGACGATGCCTGGGACAACAGGATAGGGGCCACGCTGGCCTCCACCGATCCGGTGCTTCTCGCCATCGGCAACCACGATGTGGACGACAGCAACCTGGGCAAGGTGGTCTCGCTAAGCCAGGCGCGCTTGAACCGCCAGAGCGCGGTGAATTGCAACGGCACCTATGGCCAGCGCATGACCTGCACCTACAAGAACCTGTACTTCGTGGTCTCGGGTATCGGCACCATTGGCAGCGATTCCGACCAGGAGAACTTCATTGCCAGCAGCCTGAACACCGCGCCGGCCAATACTTGGCGCATTTGCGCATGGCACAAGAACCAGCACCTGATGCAGATTGGCGAAAAGTCAGATGAGACGGGCTGGACCGTCTACGAGACCTGCCGCCAGAAGGGTGCCTTCATTGCCACTGGCCATGAGCACTCCTACTCGCGCACGCATTTGCTCAGCAGCATGACCAACCGTACCGTGGACAGCACCTCGTCCACCTTCACGGTGAGCCCGGGCAAGAGCTTTGCCTTTGTTTCGGGTCTGGGTGGGCAAAGCATCCGTCCACAACTACTCAGTGGCAACTGGTGGGCCAAGGTCTACACGTCAACCCAGGGCGCCAAGTACGGCGTGCTGTTTGGTGACTTCTACGCGGATCGTGCCGATTTCTACTTCAAGAACATCGATGGACAGGTGATTGATCAGTTCACGGTACAGAAGGGCTACTGAGAGGCGGAGGACAGGAAATTCAAACGCCCTTTTTCTCGACCATGACCCCCTGCTACGGCACTCAGCAGGCTTGACGCTGCTGTTGGATTGCGCTGCGACCCGGTGAGTGTCAACGGCGTCGCCGAAATGCGTCTGCTATTGGGGTCATCTACGGGGTGTCGATGATCATCGGGCCGCTTCGATCGGTCCCAAAGAGTCTCGGGCGCAGCCGCCTCCTCGGCCCCGAGTGCGGAGCCGCTTTAAAGGGGATTTGTTCGGGCGCGTTCAGGCCGCTTCAAGCTGCGACCCTCTTGCCGCAGCCCGTGGCGGCGCCCGGCCTTGCAGGCCGCGTTCGCGCTTGCAAGCGCGAACCCCTCCCGAGGCGCAGGACCGCGCGCAGGCGCGCTCCTGCGTCCACGGTCGGCCTGCAGACCCAGGTGCATGAGGATTTTCTCGATCACCGGTTGCTCAAGGATGGCGGCGATGATCTTCAGCTCGCCGCCGCAGTTCGGGCAGTGCTCGAGGTCGAGATCAAACACGCGCTTGAGCAGCCGCACCCAACTCAGCCGCACCGCGCGGTGGTGCGCACAGTTCGCCTCGCACTCGGCAGGTGGCGGATCTTCTGCTCCAGCGCCTTGGCGTGCAGGGCGCGGAAGCCGACGTTGCGCCCCAGGCCCCAGGTCTGCACCGCATAGCCGCGGCTGCGCAGGAAGATCTGCAGGCCGATCAGCGTCGCCTCGCTGCCCATGAAGCCGGGCAGCAACAGCACCGGGTGGCCGTCGCCGCGCGGCGCCTGCGCCAGCAGCGGAGCCGTCCAGGGCAGCAGCGCCAGTTCGAGCAGGGCGCGCAGTTCGAGCGCCTGATTCATGGCGCTCGGCTGACCGGTATGGGGATGTCGGATTGCCATGCGCCCATGCTAGGGCAAAGCCTGCGCCCGGCGCTGAGGCGCTGCTCTAAAGCGAGCCCGTGCCGCGCGCTGCGCGATGCCGCTGCCGCTGCTGCTCCGGCGGCAGCCAGGACAGCGGTGGCGCTGGCCTGTTGGCCGTACTGCAGGTGAAGGTTCGCGATGAGAAGAGTTCTGCGTTTCCTGCGTTTGCGCCCTTGGAGCTTGCCCGGGCTTGTTGCCCTGGGGGGCAGGCGCATGTCGGTGCCGTGTTTGTCCTTGAACGCCTTGCCCACCGCGACCGCGATGTTGAACCCGGACGAACCGGTAGCATGCGCAGTCAGCGTCAACGTCGCGGGCGCGAGCCACTGGTTCGGTTGATGCAGCGCCTCAGACCATGCCAAGGGTCGATTGGCATAGCCTTCGCACATACGGGACTTCACATTCGGGCAATGAAGCAGAGCAGACCACGCGAACCGAGGCCCAGACGGCCTGATGCGACGCGATCCGCGCGGCCCGCCCTCGCAGGCGAGGGGGAGGCCTGTGCGGCCGCACTGAATGCAGGACTCGCCCTGCAACAACAGGGCCAGCTGGATCAGGCAGAAGCCCTGTACCAGGAGATCTTGCGGTCCAACCCGCAGCACTTTCACGCGCTCCAGTTGCTGGCAACGATTGCCGGGCAACGCAAGAACTCGGCGGCGGCGCTTGAGTTGTTCGACCAGGCACTCAGAATCGATCCGCACCACGCCCTGTCCCTCTACAACCGTGGCGTTGCCTTGCAGGACCTGAAACGCCCTGCTGAAGCGCTCGAGAGCTGTGACCTGGCGCTCAGGATCAAGCCCGACTATCCGCAGGCGCTCAACCAGCGCGGCATCGCATTGCATGAACTGAAACGCCTTGATGAAGCACTGCAGAGCTATGACCTTGCGCTCAGGATCGCGCCAGACCATGTGCAGCCACACTTCAACCGCGGGGTCGTATTGCACGCCCTGAAACGCCTTGACGAAGCACTGCAGAGCTATGACCGGGCACTGGTCATCGAGCCCGACCACAAGGATGCACTTGTCAATCGCGGCCATGCGCTGCTGGAACTGAAGCGCCCGCAGGAAGCGATCGCTGCCTTGCGGCTGGCGCTTGAAAACGGTGGCGATCCTGAACAAATCGGGTACACCTTGGCGGCGTTGGGTGCCGCGACGGTGCCTGCCGCTACGCCAAGGCAGTTCGTCACCAGGCATTTCGATCAGTTCGCCAGCACATTCGACCAGCACCTGATCGGCACCTTGAAATATCAGACGCCGGCCTTGTTGAGCAAGGAAATTTCGCAGTGGGTCGCAGCGGGCAACCTGGACATCCTCGATCTGGGTTGCGGTACGGGTCTGCTGGGAGCCCTGCTCAAGCCGCTCGCCCGCAGGTTGACGGGGGTCGATCTTTCCCCAAACATGCTTGGCATGGCGCGGCAACTGCAGGTCTATGACGAACTGATCTGCGGTGAACTGACCGAGTTCCTGCAAACTCAATCGGGCAATCTTGATCTGGTGGCAGCCGCCGACGTCTTTGTCTATATCGGTGACCTGTCACCGGTGTTCGCTGGCGCGAGGCAGGCGCTGAGAGCGGGGGGCTTGTTCGGCTTCGCGGTCGAAGCGAGCGATGCCGGAGATTTTGTCCTGCGGCCGACGCTGCGTTACGCGCATTCGGCTGCCTATCTTCGCAAGCTCGCCGCCTCTCACCAGTTCGTGTGTGAATTCATCGGGCCGCGAATCATCCGCCAGGAAAAAGGCAGCGATGTCAACGGCTTTCACGCCATATTGCGCCGCTCCTGAGGCTCGACGCGGCGGCCGCAGCGGTGCCGGGTCGCGGCACCGGTGGCCTTGAACTTTGCCACTCGCGCCAGCCCGAGAGCCGCGGGAAATACAAACCCGGTTTGGTTCGCGGCTCGCCGAGCACCGCCGCGTCACGCGCGAGCTGTGCTGCGAGCACGCGCACGGCGGCGTCGCTGCGACGGCAGACACGCCGTCGGATCGGCGAACACGAAGCACCCGTGGGCAAGGATGACGGGAATGGCGATGAACCAGGTCATGCCACCATTGACCTGAAAGCCGGCAAAGCCTGTGCCGAGACCGACGGCGGCGCACCTTGTGACCCCGGCGCGCCACAGCCGCAGCGCACTTGATTGCGCCGCAGGCAATTCCGGCACGTCATCGGCCGCATGGCGATTCATCGGGGACCGCCGGCCCTGACGCAGGCAGCTACTTCTTCACCGCCCGCTTCGCCGGGGCCTTCGCCACCTTCTTCGCCACTGTCCTCGCCGGCGCCCTGGCGGCCTTCTTCGCGGGCGTCTTCGGCGTCTTCTTCGCCGGCGCCTTGATCGCCTTGCGCACCGCCGCGCCGGCTTTGCTGGCTGTCCTCTTGAGCGTGGCCACACCCTTGTTCAGCGCGGACTTGACGGCGGCGGTCTTGCGCCCCGCAGTCGTCTTCACCGCGCCGGTCTTGCGCTTGGCCGCGGTTTTCCCGGTGCCCATCGCGCGCTCGACCCGGCCCGCGGCCTTTTGCGCTCCGGCCGCCGCCGACCTCGCTCCCCGCGCCACGGCGCGTTTCGCCTTGCCGAGCGTCTTCTGCGCATTCGCCTTGGCGACATTCACCGTGCGCGTCACCGAGCGTTTCGCCTTGCCGAGAGTCTTTTGCGCGCCTGACTGGGCGGCCTTGGCCTTGCGCGTGACGCTGCGCTTGGCCTTGCGCAGCGCCACTTCCGCGTCGGCTTGCGCGCCCTTCGCCTTGCGCTTCACCGTCGCAGTCGCGGCGCGCGCCTTCTTCTCGACCATCAGCGTCGCTTTCTCGACCTCGCGCATGGCGTCAGCGGCTGCGTCTTCCACTTTGTGCACGAGCGACGAACCCGCTTCCTGCGCCTTCTCCTTTGCCGCTTCGACGGCATCGCCGATCTTGGTCAACAAGTTCTTGCCTGTGCTTGCGTCGCCCATGTGGAATGCTCCTGTCCGGTTGAGAAAAAGCTTGAGATCCGCCGTGCGCTGCTTTCGGCCGCTGGCGATTGCCGCTTCCTTGCCAAGGCCCATCGCGGGCCGAGTGTCAGGATAGCAAGAAATGGCGCCGCGGAATTGCGCCTGCTCAACCTGAGTCATGCGGTTGCGGCCGCGCGCGCGCTGGCTGCCGGCTGCTGGCGGCCGGCACCACCGCGGACGTCGCGGCCAAGCAAGACGCCGGGTTCAACGATGACCCGCCGACGCATCACAGCCGGCGGCCGCGATCCTCGATGGTGGCCTGGGACGGGTCGACGCAGCGTGATCGTCAGGGGCAACCCGTAGACAGCCCCAATGACGAGCGCATTTCGACGGGTCTGTCGACACTCAACAGCCGCTGTCGGCTCGCAGGGGCGCATCAAGAGCATCGAGTGCTGTGCCCGGGGCTCCCACGGGCGAGACAAAGGGCGATTGCATTCCCCGGCGCGACCTTCGGCCGCAAGCAAGTGACCGGTGCAACTTCCTTGCCAAAATCGAAGCACCCACGGCGAAAGAACCTATCCTCCCGCCACAGGCAAACTGCGGCACGCCGCACGCCGTTTCGGCGGGCACCGCGCAGCGTGAAGATCAATGCAAATCTCGCTTTCTGAAATCCTGACAGTCGCCGTCACAACGGTCGGAGCCGCGCTGTCCACACCCACGGGCAAGCTCGCCGTCGCGTCGGTGGTCGTCGCCGGGGCGTTGAACGTCATCAGCTCGTTCCTGCGCATCATGGTGCCGCTGCGCTGGCTCGCCGTGGGCAGCAGCGTCTGCTTCTTCCTCTACGGCGTGCTCTACCCGTCGTTGCCGATGATGATCCTGCACGGCCTGCTGCTGCCGATCAATATCTACCGCGCGATCGAGATGATCAGGTTGACGCGCCGCGTGACGCAAGCCGCGGCGCGGCATGACATGTCGGGCGTGTGGCTCAAGCCGTACATGAAAAAGCGCGAGCTGAAGGCCGGTACCGTGCTGTTCCAGAAGGGCGACATCGCCAAGGAGCTGTACTTCCTCGCCGAGGGCCGCATCGAGCTCGTCGAGATCGGCGTGTTCCAGGAACCCGGATCGATCTTTGGCGAGATTGCATTCTTCTCGCCGGACCGGCGCCGCACCCTCACTGCGCGTTGCGCCGAGCACTGCCGCGTGCTGACGATCGGCGAGGACGACTTCAAGCAACTCTATTTCCAGAACCCGGCCTTCGGCTTTGAAGTTGTCGGCCTGATCGCCGGCCGCCTGATCGCCGACATCCGGCGCCTCGAGGATCATGTGACCGAGGCCAGGGCGGCGCAAGCGCCCACGCCCACGGCCACGCCTTGAATCCGCGGCAA
>JAEMQF010000210.1 GCA_022758925.1 Burkholderiales bacterium
GAGATGGTGATGCCGGGCGACAACGTGAGCATCACGGTCAAGCTGATCAACCCCATCGCGATGGAAGAGGGGCTGCGCTTTGCGATTCGCGAGGGCGGGCGCACCGTCGGCGCGGGTGTGGTCGCGAAAATCATCGAATAGTGAAGGGACAACCAGAGTCAGTGGCAACAGGGGCGTAGCTCAATTGGCAGAGCGCTGGTCTCCAAAACCAGAGGTTGGGGGTTCGATGCCCTCCGCCCCTGCCAGACACTGGCCCCGACAAGGGCTGTGACAGGCGAGCGCGGGGAGCGCCGAAGACGCGGCCCTCCGATCCTTCTGCGGGTGCCATCGCCGCAGAGAAGCACGAGGCACATGATCGAGTCGAAGACACATGGCAATTCCTGAAGTTCAGACGGTAACGACTGGGGCGGACAAGGCTAAGCTTGCGGCTGCGGGGGCCTTGGTCATCGCCGCGGTGGTGGTCTTTTACACCTTGAGCCAGCACGACCTATGGCTGCGCATTGCCGCACTTGCCGGGCTGATGGCCATGGGCGTGGCGCTATTCCTCACTTCGGAACCGGGGAAGCAACTCATCGGCTACGGGCAAGACTCGGTGCGCGAAGTTCGCAAGGTCGTTTGGCCCACGCGCAAGGAAGCAATGCAGATGACGGGCTATGTCTTCGCGTTCGTGTTTGTCATGGCTTTGTTTCTCTGGCTCACCGATAAGACGCTCGAGTGGGTCTTGTACGACTTGGTTCTGGGCTGGCGGCGGTGAAGGACGAAATCATGACAGAACAAGTTCATCCCGCTGCGACTGAAGCGAGTGCCGGGCGTTCCAACCTGCGTTGGTACGTGGTGCACGCCTATTCCGGAATGGAGAAGGCGGTCGAGCGCAACCTTCGCGAGCGCATCGATCGGTCGGAGTTGCAAGGAAAATTCGGGCGCATCCTGGTGCCGATGGAAGAAGTTGTCGAACTGAAGAATGGCAAGAAATCGGTTTCGGAGCGACGCTTTTTTCCTGGTTACGTGCTCGTCGAAATGGAAATGGACGACGACACCTGGCATCTGGTCAAGCACACCAACAAGGTCACGGGCTTTGTCGGCGGCGCGAAGAACCGGCCCTCGCCGATTTCTGAGGCAGAGGTCATGAAGATCGTGACCCAAATGCAAGAGGGCGTGGAAAAGCCGCGGCCCAAAGTTCAGTGGGAAATCGGAGAACTGGTTCGTGTCAAAGAAGGCCCGTTCACAGATTTCAATGGCGCCGTGGAAGACGTCAACTACGACAAGTCAAGAGTACGCGTCGCGGTCACGATTTTTGGCCGCGCGACGGGAGTGGAGCTCGATTTCTCGCAAGTGGAAAAAGTTTGATTCAAGTCACCGACTCACGGATCGATTCGAGTTGGCCGCGCTCGCACAAAGTGGCCCGTTGCTGCCGATGACGTGATACCGGCGCGAGGAGCGAAGGTATCCAGTCCTTCGCGTTAGTACTCAAGAGCTTCGCTGCGAACGGCGAGGTTGCACCAAGAGGTAAAGATGGCCAAGAAAATAGTCGGTTTCATCAAGCTGCAAGTCCCAGCGGGAAAGGCAAACCCGTCCCCTCCCATTGGTCCGGCGCTGGGTCAGCGCGGGCTGAACATCATGGAGTTTTGCAAGGCGTTCAACGCGCAGACTCAAAGCATGGAACCCGGGTTGGTATTGCCAGTCGTCATTACCGCATTCGCAGACAAGTCGTTCACCTTTGTTCTGAAGACGCCGCCCGCGACTGTGTTGATCAAGAAGGCTGCCAAGCTCGACAAGGGATCGGCCAAGCCGCACACCGACAAAGTCGGCAAGCTCACGCGCGCCCAGATCGAAGACATCGCCAAGGTCAAACTGAAAGACCTGACGGCAGCCAGCCTTGACGCGGCGGTGCGCACCATTGCCGGTTCAGCGCGCTCGATGGGCGTGACGGTGGAGGGGGTCTGAACATGGCCAAGCTGACAAAACGCCAAAAAGCAATCGCCGGAAAAGTCGACAGCACCAAGCTGTATCCACTGGACAGCGCGCTGAGCATCGTGAAGGCCTGTGCGATTGCGAAGTTCGACGAGTCGATCGACGTCGCCGTTCAGCTCGGCATTGATGCGAAGAAGTCCGACCAGGTGGTGCGGGGCGCCGTGGTGCTGCCAAACGGCACCGGCAAGACCAAGCGCGTTGCCGTGTTTGCTCAGGGCGCCAAGGCCGAAGAAGCCCGCGCAGCCGGTGCCGACATCGTCGGCATGGACGATCTGGCCGCCGAAATCAAAGGCGGAAATCTCAACTTCGATGTTGTGATCGCGTCGCCCGACACCATGCGCGTTGTCGGCACTTTGGGCCAAATTCTCGGGCCGCGTGGCCTGATGCCCAATCCCAAAGTCGGAACCGTGACCACCGACGTCGCGACCGCGGTGCGCAATGCCAAGGCCGGCCAAGTCCAGTTTCGCGTCGACAAGGGCGGGATCGTGCATGCCTCGATCGGCCGTCGTTCGTTCGATGCCGAAAAGCTTGGAGGCAATCTTCGCGCCTTGATCGACGCTTTGAACAAGGCGAAGCCCACGTCAAGCAAAGGCATCTACCTGCGCAAGATCGCGGTTTCCTCGACCATGGGTGTTGGAGCCCGGATCGACGTTGCGTCGATCGTGTCAACAAACGTTCAGGCATGAAAAGTGGAATGGGTGGCGCCATTCAGGCGCTGCCGTTGCAGGTTGGTGGGCAGGTCTTCGAATCAATCAAATCGGAGATCTGGCCGTCCAAGACCGCTGGTGCGGCTCAATGAGCTGCTTAATGTCCAGCGCAGATGGCGGTCCCGCTGAAAAGGAATTCCGGTTCCGGCTCAGAAGGTCGCTGAGTTGTGGCGTGTCATTGGGCTGGTTACGGCTTGGCGACACATGATGTGAGGAGTAGACCTTGAGTCTGAATCGCAACGAGAAAGCCGCCGTGGTGACGGATGTGGCAGCCCAGGTGGCGGGCTCGCAGACGTTGGCGCTGGCCGAGTACCGTGGCCTGACCGTGGACCATTTGAACGTGCTGCGCAAGCACGCGCGCGAGCGAGGTGTGTATCTTCACGTGCTGAAGAACACTCTGGCTCGCCGTGCCGTGGCTGGCACACCGTTCGAAGTCGCCGCGGCAAGCATGGTTGGCCCGCTGATCTACGGATTTTCGAAAGACGCCGTGGCCGCGGCCAAAGTCATCTCCGACTTTGCCAAAGGCAACGACAAACTGATCGTCAAGGCCGGTGCACATGGCGGCAAAGCACTCGATGCCGCAGGGGTCAAGGCCCTGGCCGACATTCCGAGCAAAGAAGTGCTTCTGGCCCAATTGCTCGGCCTGATGCAGTCGCCCATTTCGCGCCTGGCACGTGTACTTGCCGCGATCGCCGAAAAGCGCACCGAACCGGCGGCTGAAGCTGCGGCCGAAGCCCCAGCCGCGGCCTGAACCCTTCATTGACCCTTTCTTGAAAAACTAGGAGCCAAACATGGCATTCGACAAAGACGCATTCTTGACGGCACTCGACGGCATGTCGGTGATGGACCTCAACAGCCTGGTCAAGGCGATTGAAGAGAAATTCGGGGTATCCGCCGCAGCCATGGCCGCGCCGGGTGGGGGCAGTGGTGGTGGTGGTGCTGCCGCAGCCGCGGTCGAGGAACAGACCGAGTTCACCGTGATGCTGCTCGAAATCGGCGCGAACAAGGTTTCCGTCATCAAGGCCGTGCGCGAACTGACGGGCCTGGGTCTGAAGGAAGCCAAGGATCTGGTGGACGGTGCGCCGAAGCCCGTCAAGGAAGGTGTCACCAAGGCCGATGGCGAAGCTGCCAAGAAGAAGTTGGAAGACGCTGGCGCCAAAGCCGCCCTCAAGTAAATAGGCACGGAGCAGCCGCGCGCCCCGATCTTGCAAGCCTGATGCGCGCCGTACCCAAGTACGGTTGCGCTTCTGGTCGCAACCTCGGGCAGCTCGCAGCGCTTCGCACCCGATTTAAGGTGGCGCTGCGGGCGCCGCAGAGAGAGAGCAGCGCAAAGCGCATCGTGTGCTTTGCAGTGTTCTTTGATCCGACTGCAGAGAACGGGTTTGGTCGGGCTTCGGTGCAATGCCGGGGTTGTCCGCCAGCGGCTGGTAGTGGCCAGCCACCAAGCTTCGAGCCGCTGGCTCGAAAGACAGTCGCCTTCGGGAGCGGGCCTGGGCCAGGCCACGAGCCCTGAGACGGAGTGTTTATGGCGCAGCAAACAACCCCCTACAGCTACACCGAGCGCAAGCGGATCCGCAAGAGCTTCGGAAAACGCGAGAGCGTGCTCAACGTACCCTATCTGCTGACGATGCAGAAGGAGTCGTACGTCGCCTTCCTGCAGAAAGACGTGCCACCGCAAAAGCGCAAGCCCGAAGGTTTGCAGGCCGCCTTCATCGCCGCGTTTCCGATTGTTTCGCACAACGGATTTGTGGAAATGAAGTTCATCGAATTCAACATGGCCAAGCCGACCTTCGACACGCGCGAATGCCAGCAGCGTGGCCTGACCTACGCGGCCGCCGTGCGCGCGAAGCTGCAGATGATCATCTACGACCGCGAATCGCCGCAGCCCAAGACCGTCAAGGAAATCAAGGAGCAAGAGGTCTACATGGGCGAGGTGCCTTTGATGACCGAATACGGCTCGTTCATCGTCAACGGCACCGAGCGAGTCATCGTCTCTCAATTGCACCGCTCGCCGGGCGTGTTTTTCGAGCACGACAAGGGCAAGACGCATTCGAGCGGCAAGTTGCTGTTCTCGGCGCGCATCATTCCCTATCGCGGCTCCTGGCTCGACTTCGAGTTCGACCCGAAAGACTTGCTCTACTTCCGCGTTGACCGGCGCCGCAAGATGCCAGTGACGATTCTGCTCAAGGCAATCGGACTGAACCCGGAAGCGATCCTGGCGCACTTCTTCGTCTTCGACAACTTCCGCCTGATGGATTCGGGCGCGCAGATGGAGTTCGTTGCGGACCGTTTGCGCGGCGAAATCGCCCGCTTCGACATCACCGACAAGGCAGGCAACGTAGTCGTCGAGAAAGACAAGCGCATCACGGCGCGTCACACGCGCACTCTCGAACAAACCCAGACCAACTACATCGGCGTGCCGGAGGATTACCTTGTGGGCCGGATGCTGGCGCGCAACGTGGTCGATGCCGAAAGCGGCGAAATCCTGGCCAAGGCCAATGATGAGCTGACGGAAGCGCTGCTGAAGAAACTGCGCCTGGCACGAGTCCAGGAGGTTCCCTGCCTGTACACCAACGAGCTCGACGAAGGCAACTATATTTCGCAGACGCTGGCCGCCGACGAAACTGCCGACCAGCTTGCCGCACGCGTCGCGATCTATCGCATGATGCGCCCTGGCGAGCCGCCGACAGAAGACGCCGTCGAGGCGCTCTTCCACCGTCTGTTCTACAACGCTGACACCTACGACTTGTCGCGCGTCGGGCGCATGAAGTTCAACGCGCGCGTCGGGCGCGACGTGCCCGAAGGTTCGATGACGCTGTCGAACGACGATATTCTGGACGTCGTCAAGATCCTCGTCGAGCTGCGCAACGGCCGCGGCGAAGTCGATGACATCGACCACCTCGGCAATCGCCGCGTGCGCTGCGTCGGCGAGCTCGCCGAGAACCAGTACCGCTCAGGTCTGGCGCGCATCGAAAAAGCGGTGAAAGAGCGACTCGGCCAGGCCGAGACGGAAGCGCTGATGCCGCACGATCTGATCAACTCCAAGCCGATTTCGGCGGCGCTCAAGGAGTTCTTCGGTGCGAGCCAACTCTCGCAGTTCATGGACCAGACCAACCCACTGTCGGAGATCACGCACAAGCGGCGCGTTTCCGCCCTCGGCCCGGGTGGCCTGACGCGTGAACGCGCCGGCTTCGAAGTGCGTGACGTGCACCCTACGCACTACGGCCGCGTCTGCCCGATCGAAACGCCGGAGGGCCCGAACATCGGCCTGATCAATTCGCTGGCACTCTACGCACAACTCAACGAGTACGGCTTCCTCGAAACGCCCTATCGCCGTGTCGCTGACGGCAAGGTGACGAACCAGATCGACTATTTGTCGGCGATCGAAGAAGGCAAGTATGTGATTGCGCAGGCCAGCGCAACGTTGGACAAGGAAGGCAAGCTGATCGACGAGCTGGTGAGCGCGCGCGACAACGGCGAATCGATTCTCACCTCGGCCGAACGCATTCAGTACATGGACGTGGCTCCGACCCAAATCGTCTCGGTGGCGGCGTCCCTGGTGCCGTTCCTGGAACACGACGACGCGAACCGCGCGCTGATGGGCGCGAACATGCAGCGCCAGGCGGTGCCCATCCTGCGTCCCGAAAAGGCCCTGGTTGGAACCGGCGTTGAACGAGTCGCCGCCAAAGACTCTGGCACCGTGGTCGCTGCGCGACGCGGCGGCGTGGTCGACTATGTCGACACGAACCGCATCGTGATTCGCGTCAACGACAAGGAGACGGTTGCAGGCGAGGTGGGTGTGGACATCTACAACCTCATCAAGTACCACCGCTCGAACCAGAACACGAGCATTCACCAGCGCCCGATCGTGAAGCGAGGTGACCGCATTGAGGTCGAGGACATCATCGCTGATGGCGCGTCCACCGACCTGGGCGAACTCGCGCTCGGCCAGAACATGCTGGTCGCCTTCATGCCGTGGAACGGCTACAACTTCGAAGATTCGATCCTGATCTCGGAGCGTGTCGTGGCCGAAGACCGCTACACCTCGATCCACATCGAAGAGTTGGTCGTGATGGCGCGCGACACCAAACTTGGCGCTGAAGAAATCACGCGCGACATTCCGAATCTATCGGAGCAGCAACTCGCGCGGCTTGACGAGTCGGGGATCGTCTACGTCGGCGCCGAGGTGAATCCGGGCGATACGCTGGTGGGCAAGGTCACGCCCAAGGGCGAGACGACATTGACTCCGGAGGAAAAGCTGTTGCGCGCGATCTTCGGTGAAAAAGCCTCGGACGTGAAGGACACGTCGCTGCGCGTGAGCCAGGGGACGAACGGCACCGTGATCGACGTGCAGGTCTTCACCCGTGAAGGCATCGTGCGTGACAAGCGCGCCCAACAGATCATTGACGACGAACTGAAGCGATACCGCCTCGACTTGAACGATCAGTTGCGCATTGTTGAGGCTGATGCATTCGACCGTATCGAGAAGCTGCTTGTGGGCAAGGCCGCCAACGGCGGGCCGCAGCGCATTGCCAAGGGCGCCACCATCGACAAGGAGTATCTGGCAAGCGTCGAGAAATTCCATTGGTTCGACGTGCGCCCGGCCGACGAAGACGTGGCCGGGCAGTTGGAGAGCATCAAGAACTCGCTCGACCAGACACGCCACAGCTTCGACCTCGCGTTCGAAGAAAAGCGCAAGAAGCTGACGCAGGGCGACGAACTCCCGGCCGGCGTTCTCAAGATGGTCAAGGTGTACCTGGCCGTGAAGCGGCGCTTGCAGCCGGGCGACAAGATGGCCGGGCGCCACGGCAACAAGGGCGTGGTCTCGAAAATCGTTCCGGTTGAAGACATGCCCTACATGGCCGACGGCACACCTTGCGACATCGTGCTGAACCCGCTGGGCGTGCCATCGCGCATGAACGTCGGCCAGGTGCTGGAAGTGCACCTGGGTTGGGCCGGCAAGGGCATCGGCCAACGCATCAACGAGATGTTGGCGCAAGAAACCAAGGTGCAGGATCTGCGAGTGTTCCTCGACGAGCTTTACAACAAGAGTGGCGGCAAGACAGAGCGGCTCGAGCACTTGAGCGACGCCGAAATCCTGGAGATGGCGGGCAACCTGACGCGAGGTGTGCCGTTCGCGACACCGGTGTTTGATGGTGCGGCGGAAGAAGAAATCAGAAACATGCTCAAACTGGCCTACCCCGATGAATTGGCCAAGGCGAAGGGCCTCACCGCCACCCGTACCCAGGCCACGCTGCACGACGGACGTACCGGGGATCCGTTCGAGCGACCCGTCACGGTGGGCTACATGCATGTGCTGAAACTGCACCACCTGGTGGACGACAAGATGCATGCACGCTCGACAGGGCCGTACAGCCTGGTGACCCAGCAGCCGCTCGGCGGAAAAGCACAGTTCGGCGGCCAGCGCTTCGGCGAGATGGAGGTCTGGGCACTGGAAGCCTACGGCGCCGCCTACATCCTGCAGGAGATGCTCACCGTCAAATCGGACGACGTGAATGGACGCACCAAGGTGTACGAGTCCATTGTCAAGGGCGAGCATTCGATCGAAGCCGGCATGCCGGAGTCGTTCAACGTGCTGGTCAAGGAAATCCGGTCGCTCGGTATCGACATCGAGCTCGAGCGCAACTAACAGACAAGGACACAGAACATGAAGGGTTTACTCGATCTGTTCCGCCAGTTCACGCCTGATGAGCATTTCGATGCCATCAAGATCGGATTGGCTTCCCCCGAGAAAATTCGGTCCTGGTCTTTCGGTGAGGTGAAAAAGCCCGAGACCATCAACTACCGTACTTTCAAACCGGAACGCGACGGCCTGTTCTGCGCCAAGATCTTTGGCCCGATCAAGGACTATGAGTGCCTGTGCGGCAAGTACAAGCGCTTGAAGCACCGCGGCGTGATCTGCGAAAAGTGCGGCGTCGAAGTCGTGCAGACCAAGGTGCGCCGCGAGCGCATGGGGCACATCGATCTTGCGGCCCCCTGCGCCCACATCTGGTTTTTGAAGAGCCTGCCGTCGCGCTTGGGGCTCGTGCTCGACATGACGCTGCGCGACATCGAACGCGTGCTCTATTTCGAGGCCTACGTTGTGGTCGATCCCGGCATGACACCGCTGAAGAAATTCAGCATCATGACCGAAGACGATTTCGACGCCAAGCGCACCGAATTCGGCGATGAATTCGTCGCACTGATGGGCGCCGAGGGCGTGCACAAGCTGCTCGCCGAAATCGACCTCGAGGTCGAGATCGAAAAGCTGCGCGGCGACATGACGGGCTCGGAACTCAAGGTAAAGAAGAACTCCAAGCGCCTGAAGGTCATGGAGGCCTTCAAGAAGTCGGGCATCAAGCCGCAGTGGATGGTGATGGAAGTGCTGCCGGTACTGCCACCCGACCTGCGCCCACTTGTGCCGCTGGACGGCGGGCGCTTCGCGACCTCCGACCTGAATGATTTGTACCGCCGCGTCATCAACCGCAACAACCGTCTCGCTCGGCTGCTGGAATTGAAGGCGCCGGAGATCATCGTGCGCAACGAAAAGCGCATGTTGCAGGAGGCCGTGGATTCACTGCTTGACAACGGTCGGCGCGGCAAGGCAATGACGGGGGCGAACAAGCGTGCGCTGAAGTCGCTGGCCGACATGATCAAGGGCAAGAGCGGTCGATTCCGTCAGAACCTTCTGGGCAAGCGCGTCGACTACTCGGGTCGTTCCGTGATCGTGGTCGGTCCGACGCTCAAGCTGCACCAGTGCGGGCTGCCCAAATTGATGGCACTTGAGCTGTTCAAGCCTTTCATCTTCTCGCGACTCGAGGCGATGGGCATTGCGACGACGATCAAGGCGGCGAAGAAGGAAGTCGAGAGCGGCACGCCGGTGGTGTGGGACATCCTCGAAGAAGTCATCAAGGAACACCCGGTCTTGCTGAATCGTGCGCCGACACTGCACCGCCTGGGAATTCAGGCGTTCGAGCCGTTGCTCATCGAAGGCAAGGCGATCCAGCTGCATCCGCTCGTGTGTTCGGCGTTCAACGCCGACTTCGACGGCGATCAGATGGCAGTGCACATTCCGCTGTCGATCGAGGCCCAGATGGAAGCGCGCACGCTGATGCTGGCCTCCAACAACGTGCTGTTCCCGGCCAACGGTGAACCGAGCATCGTGCCATCGCAAGACGTGGTGCTGGGCCTGTACTACTCGACGCGCGAGCGCATCAACGCGAAGGGCGAAGGCATCATCTTTTCCGACGTGGCCGAGGTGCACCGCGCGCTGGACAACCAGCAGGTCGAGATCACGTCGAGGGTCAGCGTGCGCATGACCGACTACACGATCGACAAGGCGACGGGTGAATTCGTGCCCGAGACCACACTCGTCGACACGACGGTCGGCCGCGCGCTGCTCAGCGAAATCCTGCCGAAAGGCCTGGCGTTCGCGAACATCAACAAGGCGTTGAAGAAGAAAGAGATCTCACGCCTCATCAACACTTCGTTCCGCAAGTGCGGGCTGAAGGAAACGGTGGTGTTTGCCGACAAGCTGCTGCAGGCGGGCTTCCGCCTGGCCACACGCGCCGGCATCTCGATCGCCATCGACGACATGCTGGTCCCCAAAGAGAAGCCCGGCCTGATCGAGCACGCGGAAAAGGAAGTCAAGGAAATCGAGCAGCAATACGTCTCGGGTCTGGTGACGGCGGGCGAGCGCTACAACAAGGTCGTCGACATCTGGGGCAAAACGGGCGACGAAGTGGGCAAGGTCATGATGGGCCAGTTGTCCAAGCAAAAAGTGACCGATCGCCACGGCAAGCAGGTGGAGCAGGAGTCGTTCAACTCGATCTACATGATGGCCGACTCAGGCGCGCGTGGCTCGGCGGCGCAAATTCGCCAGCTCGCGGGAATGCGCGGCCTGATGGCCAAGCCCGATGGCTCGATCATCGAGACGCCGATCACCGCGAACTTCCGCGAAGGGCTGAACGTTCTGCAGTACTTCATCTCCACCCATGGCGCACGCAAGGGCCTGGCGGACACGGCGTTGAAGACGGCGAACTCGGGCTACCTGACGCGCCGTCTGGTCGACGTGACGCAAGACCTCGTCGTCACCCAAGACGACTGCGGAACCTTCAACGGCATGAACATGCGTGCCCTGGTTGAAGGGGGTGAGGTCATCGAGAGCTTGCGCGATCGAATTCTCGGCCGTGTCACCGCGATCGAAGTCGCGCATCCCGAGTCACAGGAGACGCTGGTGGTTGCCGGCGAGTTGCTCGACGAAGACACGCTCGACATGCTCGAGGCCGCAGGCGTGGACGAAATCAAAGTCCGCACCGCTCTCACCTGCGGCACGCGCTTCGGCATTTGCGCCAGGTGCTACGGACGCGACCTGGGCCGCGGCGGCCTGGTCAACATGGGCGAAGCGATCGGCGTCATCGCGGCCCAGTCGATCGGCGAGCCCGGCACGCAGCTCACGATGCGCACCTTCCACATCGGCGGCGCCGCGTCGCGCGCGGCGGTGGCCAGCAACGTCGATGCCAAGTCCGACGGCGTGGTCGGCTTCAACGCGACGATGCGCTACGTGACGAACAGCAAGCGTGAGCTTGTCGTGATTTCGCGTTCCGGCGAGATCATCGTCTCGGATATGCATGGCCGCGAGCGCGAGCGTCACAAGGTGCCGTATGGCGCACTGCTCAGCATCAAGTCCGACCAGCACATCAGGGCCGGCACTGTGCTTGCCAACTGGGACCCGCTGACGCGACCCATCATCACCGAATTCGCAGGCAAGGCGAAGTTCGAGAACGTGGAAGAGGGCGTCACGGTGGCCAAGCAGGTCGACGAAGTGACGGGCTTGTCCACCCTCGTCGTCATCGACTCCAAGCGCCGTGGCGTGGCCAAGGTCGTGCGGCCGCAGGTCAAGCTGCTCGACGTGGCTGGCAACGAAGTGAAGATTCCAGGCACCGACCACTCGGTGACGATAGGCTTTCCTGTCGGCTCGCTGATCCAGATTCGGGATGGCCAAGACCTGGCTCCGGGCGAAGTGCTCGCACGCATTCCAGTCGAAGGGCAGAAGACGCGCGACATCACCGGCGGCCTGCCACGCGTGGCGGAACTGTTCGAAGCGCGTACCCCCAAGGACAAGGGGACGCTGGCCGAGGTGACCGGCACCGTGTCGTTCGGCAAAGAGACGAAGGGCAAGGTGCGCTTGCAGATCACCGACCCGGAAGGCAAGGTCTACGAAGAGCTCGTGCCGAAGGAAAAGAACATCGTCGTGCACGAAGGGCAGGTCGTGAACAAGGGCGAATCCATCGTCGATGGGGCCGCGGATCCGCAGGACATCCTGCGTTTGCTCGGCATCGAAGAACTGGCGCGCTACATCGTCGACGAAGTGCAGGACGTGTACCGACTCCAGGGCGTGAAGATCAACGACAAGCACATCGAGGTGATCGTGCGCCAGATGTTGCGCCGCGTACAGATCGTGAACGCGGGCGACACGGCCTACATCGTCGGCGAACAGGTTGAACGCTCCGAGCTGCTCGATACCAACGACAAGATGTTGGCCGCGGGGAAGGTGCCTGCGACGCATGCCGACGTGCTGCTGGGCATCACCAAGGCGTCGCTGTCCACCGACAGCTTCATCTCGGCAGCGTCGTTCCAGGAGACGACGCGCGTGCTCACCGAGGCTGCCATCATGGGCAAGCGCGACGAGCTGCGCGGCTTGAAGGAAAACGTGATTGTCGGCCGTTTGATCCCGGCCGGCACCGGCATGGCGTTCCACGACGCGCGCAAGGCCAAGGAAGCGATGGACGATGCCGAGCGCCGCACGATTGCCCTGCAGGAGGCAGAAGAGCTTGCGGCGGTGCAGATGGCCGCTGTTGATGCGCAAAGCGAAAGCGCCGCGCAACAGTAGTCGGCAAGCGGCTCGCGAAGGGCGAGGCGGCGTGATGCATGTGCGAGGGCGGCCCCAGTGGCCGCCCTTTGTCAACCGGCGTTGATGGGTGCCGGGGTAGCGATCTGAACGCCCAGCGCGGCGGCGGCCCCTGCCAAGCGCAACAGTTCATGGTCGCGGGTGAGCAAGCCACACGGCTGCAACGCGACTGCCAGGTCGAGAAACATCTGGTCGTCCGAGTCACCGCACCTCAAGGCTGGCTCGGGCGGCGCGGCAGGATCGACAATGACGGCCCATCTCGCCCACTGCAGCGCAAACGAGTCGCGTTGCGCATGCCAACGCGCGAATGCCGGGCGACCCAGCACGTCATCGAATTCAGCTCGCATGGATGTTGTTGCGTACCATCGGCACACGCCGCGCTGCAGCCTGTCGGCCAGCGGCTGGCATCGAGCGTCGTGGAAGACGAAGAGATCGAGCACGACGTTGGTGTCGAGAACGTACCTGCGGCGGCGGTTTTCGCCCGAATTCGCCAACGGCAAGAAAGTGCTAGTCTTTTCCAAATGAGGTATGACCCTGGAGCGGTCTGAGATCGGCAACGCGAAGCGAGTCGATGCGTTGTAGAAGCGATCAGTGTATTGGGCCCTGGAATTTGAGATTCAAATCTTGTGGTCGAGGGATGTGGGCATGTGGGCGAAGGCGCGGGCGGTGGGCAACGCGCAGCGTTGTCCACGGACTGTGCCGGTGCGCGCCAAGCGCATCGTCCGCATGTCCACAGACCCCTCGCGAAGTCTGTTGTGTGAGTTGCTCAGCCTGTGCGTGCCGGGACGCGCCTGAATAGCGCCGAGCGCGCCTCGTTGAGTTCCTCGGCCGCCTGCACATCGGTGAGCGCGCGCGCCAGTGCGTGCAGCTCTTCGAGCGTGACGCCCTCGCGCATGAACGTCGCTGCTTCGGGCAGGCGGGTCAGCTTGTCCAGCGGCGTCATCGCGTCCTTGAGCAGGTACACGCGTTTGATGCGGCCCGGCTTCCTCGGGTCGAGCTTGTCGGTGGCGAACAAGCACGGCCGGTGGAAGTTCAGGAACGGGTTGAGGTACTCGACGCAGAACGTGTTGAAGCGCACCGCATGGCGCTGCGGGATGTGCTCGTAGCCGAACAGCTTGCGAACGACCGCGCCGTTCTTGGTCTCGGCCAGGCCGTTGTCGTTGCTGTGCCGTGGGCGGCTGCGGGTGAATTCGATGCGCAACTTGTTCAGCATCTTGGCAACGCAGTGGTTGACATACTCGCTGCCGTTGTCGGCGTGGAATCCGAGCAGCTTGAACGGGAACTGCGCGAGCATCTGCTCGATGACGGGCAGCAAGTGCGCCTCCGAAATCGTCTGCACGGTGGCCACCACCTGCCACTGCGTGACGCAGTCCACTGCATTGATGTGGTAGAGACCTTTGACGCCGTCCAGGTCGCCTTGGTGAACACTGTCGATCCGGATGAAGCCGGGGCGGCCGTCGGGGGCCGGCGCCTTGCGCACGCCAATCGTCACGGACTTGGTGGGGCGGGTCTTGGTCTGCAGTACGCGCTGGGCACGGTAGTCCGCGCTGGCGCGCAGGTTGTACAGGTGACCCACCGAGATCGATCCCAGACGCTCAAAGCGTGTGTCGCCGAAGACATCGCGCTGGCGGCGCAGCACGCACGCCGTGGCCGGGCCTGAGAGCGTGTTCATGGCCCGATCGACATCGGCCAGCAATGCCACGTCGGCGCGTGTGTAGCGCCGCGCAAAGGCGTGCTCTGGCGCGCGGTAGCGCTTAACCAAGGGCTCGCCCGTGCGCCACGTCGCAACCAGCCGCTTGACCTGCGCTTGGCTGTAGCCGCTCAGGCGCCGCAGGTAGGCCAGCACCACCCCTCGCTCGGGGCGCTTCAGGCGACCGTAGTCAAAGCGCCGCAGCACCGAGGCGATCCAGGCGTAGCGACCCTCGTCGTTCTCGGCCCGGCGGAATTCCAGGGCCTGCGTACCGCTCACCACCTGGCGCGCTTGCTCCAAGGTGCGTACTTGCGCTTCGTTCATGTCGATCACCATCCTGTGGATGATCGACTCGCCTCGGCGGCGGCCCCCCCTGAGCTGCTAAATCGCCCCCCCAGACCACCTTCCAGGCTCATTCCTCATTGGAATCACGGCCTGGGCCCCAGGGTCATACCTCGTTGGACAAGACTGCGTTTTGACGGCGAATTGAGTTTGGACGATAATTTAAGGTTTCCATACCTGCGGCCTGTGCCGATTGGCCAGTATTCACCGAAGGCCGCAGAGTCGGGCAGATTCAGACTGCTTCCGCAAGACCCCGGTCGTGGCGGGTGCGTGCGGTCCGTGCCAATGCCGGCGTATCGCCCGCGCCAACGTCGGATTGAATATTGTCGAGCCTTGTTCGCCCGCCAGCCAAGACCCGGTCCTTTGGGCAGCCAGCCCTAAATATTTCGAGGAATTGCATGACTGCAAAGAAGAGCGCTCCGGCAAAGGCAAAACAGTCCACCCCTGCGGCGCATGCCGGCAAGGGCGGCAAGCCAGTCAAGAGCGAGAAGGCTGAAGACGGCGCGAAGAAGGCCGCCAGGCCCGGCGCCAAGGTGCCGCCAGGACCGCGGGCCAAACCACAAATCAAGGCGCCGGTTGAGGCGGCGAAGGGCAAGGCCGGGCGCGGCAAGGCCAAGTTTGATCCAAAGGGCAAGCCTGGCGAAGAGAGCGAAGTCGACCTTTCCGACCTTGAAGCCGACCTCGAAGGCGAACCTGTTGTCGACGCAAGCGCAAAGGCCAAGCCCTTGCGCATGAAGGTTTCGCGCGCCAAGGAGCGCGCGCTGATGCGCGAGTTCGGGTTGGACGAAACCGCACTGACCGAGGAAGAGGTCGCCAAGCGCCGGCACGAGTTGAAGATTCTCATCAAGATGGGGAAGACGCGTGGCTTCCTGACGCACCAGGAAATCAACGACCACCTGCCCGAAAAGCTGGTCGACAACGAAATTCTCGAAGCCATCGTGTCGATGCTCAACGACATGGGAATCGCGGTCTACGAACAGGCCCCTGACGCAGCAACCCTGCTGATCGCGGGCGGCGGCACAACCACCGCGACGGAAGAAGAGGCCGAAGAAGCTGCCGAAGCGGCGCTGTCAACGGTTGATTCCGAGTTCGGCAGAACCACCGACCCAGTGCGCATGTACATGCGCGAAATGGGCACTGTCGAGCTGCTCACGCGCGAAGGCGAAATCGAAATTGCCAAGCGCATCGAAGGCGGGCTGCAGGCGATGATGCTCGCGATCAGCGCATCGCCCACGACAGTCGCCGAATTGCTGTCTTACGCCGATCGCATCGCCTCGGGCAACATGAAAATCTCGGAGGTCGTCGATGGTTTCGTCTCCGAGGACGAGGCCGACGACTACGTGGCCGAAGAAGACGTCGATTTCTTCGACGAAGACGACGACGACGGCCAGGGCGGCAGCAAGGCGCTGACGAAGAAGCTCGAGGAAATGAAGGCCATGGCCCTGGTCAAGTTCGACAGCCTGCGCGGCAACTTTGAAAAGATGCGCCGCGCGTTTGAAAAGGACGGCTATCAATCGGCGCCCTACAACAAGTCGCAGCTTGCCATCAGCACCGAGCTGATGACGATTCGCTTCACGGTCAAGACGATCGAGAAGCTGTGCGCGATCCTGCGCTCGCAGGTGGACGACGTGCGCCGCTATGAACGCGAGTTGCGCAAGATTCTCGTGGACAAATGCGGCATGCCGCAGGAGTACTTCATCAAGAACTTCCCCGCGAATTCGCTGAACCTGAAGTGGGCGGAGAAGGAGATCGCGAGCGGCAAGCCCTACAGCAATGTGCTTGCGCGCAATTTGCCGGCGGTCCAGGAGCTGCAAAAGAAGCTCACCGACCAGCAGGCGCGCGCGGTGGTACCGCTCGAAGACTTGAAGAAGATCAACAAGCGCATGAACGAAGGCGAGAAGTCCTCGCGCGACGCGAAGAAGGAAATGATCGAGGCGAACCTGCGCCTGGTGATCTCGATCGCCAAGAAGTACACCAACCGAGGTCTGCAGTTCCTCGACCTCATCCAGGAGGGGAACATCGGTCTGATGAAGGCGGTAGACAAGTTCGAATACCGCCGCGGCTACAAGTTCTCGACTTACGCGACCTGGTGGATCCGCCAGGCGATCACGCGCTCGATCGCCGATCAGGCGCGCACGATCCGCATTCCGGTGCACATGATCGAGACCATCAACAAGATGAATCGCCTGTCGCGCCAGCACTTGCAGGAGTTCGGCTTCGAACCCGACGCGCCCACGCTGGCCGAGAAGATGGAGATCCCCGAAGACAAGATCCGCAAGATCATGAAGATCGCCAAGGAGCCGATCTCGATGGAAACGCCGATCGGCGACGACGACGATTCGCACCTGGGCGACTTCATTGAAGACACGAACAACACGGCGCCGATCGAGGCCGCAATGCAGGCCGGGCTGCGCGACGTGGTCAAGGACATTCTGGATTCATTGACGCCTCGCGAAGCCAAGGTGTTGCGCATGCGATTCGGTATCGAGATGTCGACCGACCATACGCTCGAAGAAGTGGGCAAGCAGTTCGACGTCACGCGCGAGCGGATTCGCCAGATTGAAGCAAAGGCGATCCGCAAACTCAAACATCCGAGCCGGTCCGACAAACTGCGCACCTACCTCGACAATCTGTAGGCGCCTGGGCCGCAGGGCCGGCCCGGGCAGCTGTGAGGTGAGGCACCCGGCTGCGCGATAATCCGATCGCAATGCAACCCCAGCCTCGCGCATGACCCAGATCGTCGAAGGCACGATTCTGTTTGCCGATCTGCGCGGCAGCACATCCTTGTACGAGGCCCTGGGCAACGCCGAGGCGAGCGCGGTCGTTACGCAAAGCGTCGCACTGCTCGGTGGCATCGTGCGCAATTTCGATGGGCGCGTCGTCAAGACCTTGGGTGATGGCTTGATGGCGATGTTTCCACGCTCGTCGTCCGCGGTCGAGGCGGCCGATGAAATGCACGAGTCGCTCGAACGATTGAGCCCGGCCAGTTCCGCTTCGCCGAGCCTGCAGCCGCTCAAACTGCAGGTGGCGCTGGCGCATGGTGAGGTGGTCGAGATGGCCGGCGACCTGTTTGGCGACGCGGTCAACGTCGCGGCGCGCCTTCTCGACCATGCCGGCGACAATGAAACCCTGGTCACCGCCAATGTCGTGGCAAGCCTGGACGAGGCCACACGCGAGCGCTTTCGCAGTCTGGATCGGATGCAACTGCGCGGCCGGACCGAGCCCGTGCATGTGCACCTGCTGGAGAAGTCGCGTCGATTGGGCGACACCGCGACCACGGCGTTCGGCGACATGGCCATCGTGCCCGAGCCCGAAGGCATTCGCCTCGTCTGGCTAGGCCTGGACCGGGTCTACGCCGGCGCCAACCTGCCCGTCGTCCTCGGGCGCAGCCCCCAGGCCGCCTATTGCATCGACGACAACCGGGTCTCACGCTCGCATGCCAGAATCGACTGGCACGGCGGCACGTTTCAACTCACCGATCTGAGCTACAACGGTACCTATGTGCGCTTCGACCACGACCCCGAAATCATCAGCCTGCGCCGCGGCACCTGCACCTTGCACGGCAGTGGCCTGGTGGGGCTGGGCACACCGCCGCTCGAGCCGTCGAGCCCAAGCGTGCGATTCGAAATCATGAAATTCGGTGATTCCCAGCCCGAGGCCGTGAGCGAACTCAGCGACGACTGAACCGCGCTACAGTGGTCAAGCCGGCCTCGCGGCTCGGTTGGCCGCGCCAAAGCGCTGCGGATTGGACCCAGATGCACTTCGCCCGCGAGCCCGACTTTGCCCACGGCACCGCACCGCGCACCGCGGTCTTGCTGTGCAACCTCGGCACACCCGATGCGGCCACGCCTGCGGCGCTGAGGCGCTACCTCGGCGAGTTCTTGAGCGACCCACGGGTCGTCGAGATTCCCAAGCTGCTGTGGTGGCCGATCCTGCACGGCATCATCTTGCGGCTTCGGCCGGGGAAGTCGGCGCGCAAGTACGCCCGCATCTGGACTGCGCAGGGCTCACCGCTTCTGGTGTGGACCGAGAAGCAGGCAACGATGCTGCGCGGCCACCTCGGCGAACTGGGTCACGACGTGACCGTGCGCTTCGCGATGCGCTACGGCAACCCGAGCATTGCCAGCGTTCTCGACGAACTCAAGGCGCAGCACGTCGATCGCATCCTGGTGCTGCCGTTGTACCCGCAGTACTCGGGGCCGACGACCGCCAGCGTGATCGACGCGCTGGGTGCATGGTCACGACGCATCCGCAGGCTGCCCGAACTGCGCGTGGTGAATCACTATCACGACGATCCGGGCTATATCGACGCCTTGGCGGGCAGCGTCACCGAGCATTGGCAGTTGCACGGGCGCCCCGACCGGCTGGTGCTGAGCTTTCATGGCGTGCCCCGGCGCACATTGCTGCTCGGCGATCCCTATCACTGTGAGTGCCTGAAGACGGCGCGACTGCTTGCCGAGCGCTTGGGCATCAGCGCCGAACAGTGGATCGTGACGTTTCAAAGCCGCTTCGGCAAGGCCGAGTGGTTGCAGCCCTACACCGAGCCGACGCTGGTCGAATTCGCGCGGCGCGGCATGAAGCGAGTCGACGTGGTGTGCCCGGGTTTTTCGGCCGACTGCCTGGAAACGCTGGAAGAAATCGCCATCGAAGTGCACGACGCCTTTCTGCGCGCCGGCGGCAAGGAGTTCCACTACCTGCCCTGCCTCAACATTCGACACGACTGGATTGCGGCGCTTGCACAATTGACGATTCGCCACCTGCAAGGTTGGGACACGACGCGCAACGCCGATGAGTCCGGGCTCGCGGCGCAAGCCGCGCGCGCGTTGGCTCTGGGCGCGCAGCGCTGAGGGTTTGCAGGCGCCGCAGGCCGGGCCCGCGCTTCAGGCGCGCTTGCGCAAGCTCCTCAAGAGACGCGGCAGCAGCAGCAGGCCAATCACGACCACGAGCAGGGCCGCCGACATCGGGCGTTCGATGAACACCGTCCACTTGCCTTCGCCGATCGATAGGGCATTGCGCATCTGCGCTTCGGCCAACGGCCCGAGGATTGCGCCCACGACCACGGGCGCTGTCGGAAAATCGAAGCGGCGCATAACGACACCGAGCAGGCCGATCGCATACAACAGCGCCAAGTCAAAGGCCGACTGGCGCATGCCGTAGACACCGACGGTGGCGAAGATCAGTATGCCCGCGTAGAGGTAAGGCTTGGGAATCTTCAGCAGCTTGACCCACAGGCCCACGAGAGGCAGGTTCAGGATCAGCAGCATCACGTTGCCGATGTAGAGCGATGCAATCAGTGCCCACACCAATGCGGCGTTTTTGTCGAACAGCTGCGGCCCGGGCTGAATACCGTAGTTCTGGAACGCGCCGAGCAGGATCGCTGTCGTATTCGAGGTCGGTATGCCCAGCGTCAACAAAGGGATCAGGGTCGCGGTGACGGCGGCGTTGTTTGCCGCTTCCGGCCCCGCCACGCCTTCGATTGCGCCCGTGGTTGCGAACTCCTGCGGGTGTTTCGAAAGCTTCTTTTCGGTGGCGTAACTCAGGAACGTCGGGATTTCGGCGCCGCCAGCCGGAATCGTGCCAAACGGGAAGCCGATCAAGGTTCCGCGCAACCACGCCGGCCACGAGCGGCGCCACTCGCTGCCCGTCATGTGCACCTTGCTCATCGCATTTTGCGTTTCCGTCACCCGGCCTTCATACAACACGGCGAACAGCGACTCGCCCACCGCAAACAACCCAACCGCAATCAATACAACCTCAAGGCCATCGGTCAGCTCGGACACACCCCCCGTATAGCGCGCCTGTCCCGTGAGCTGATCGATGCCGACCAACCCCATGCCCAGGCCGACAAACAGAGCCGTCAAGCCACGCAATGTGCTCTGGCCCAACACGGCACTCACGGTGCAAAACGCGAGCACCATCAGCATGAAATATTCGGGCGGTCCGAGCTTGACCGCATGGGTCGCCACGAGCGGAGCGAACAAGGTGACGAGCACGGTGGCAATGGTTCCTGCGACAAACGAGCCGATGGCGGCGGTGGCCAAGGCTGCGCCGGCGCGGCCGTTCTTCGCCATCTTGCTGCCCTCCATGGCCGTGACCATGGAAGCCGATTCGCCGGGCGTGTTGAGCAGGATCGAGGTCGTCGAGCCGCCATACATCGCGCCGTAGTAGATGCCGGCGAAGAAAATCATTGACGCCGTGGGTTCAACTTTCAACGTGATCGGCAACAGCATCGCCACCGCCGTCGCCGGCCCGATGCCCGGCAGCACGCCGATCGCGGTGCCGACGCTGCAGCCCAGCAGTGCCCACAGCAGATTGGCGGGCGTGCCCGCCGTGGCGAAGCCCTGGAGCAGCAGGTTGACAATGTCCATCAAAGCCAGCCCGATCCAGTCAAGCCCGGCAGGTTGATCGCCAGCAACTTGGTGAACATCCAAAACACCGGGGCGGCGATCGCCGCGCCGATAGCCGCGTCGACGATCCATGCGCGCAGCGACCAGTCGGCCTTGCCTTGCGCGATCTTGAAGCCGCGCACCGCGAGCACGAAACACAGCGTGCAGCTGAGGATGAACCCGAGCGTCGTGATGAGAGCGGCGGTGGCCAACACACCCGCCGAAACCCAGGTGAACCCAGGCCAGTCGGCTCGCGGTAACGAAGCGACGTGATCAAGATCGTCGAAGCCGCCGCGCCGCGCTTGCGCCAGCAAGACGGCGCCACACAGCAGCAGCGCCACACCCACTACCCATGGCAAGAAATTCGGTCCGACGCCGGAGTAGCCGGCCTCCGATGTGATCGTCGTGGCGCCGCCGACAAAGACCAAGCCCAAGCCCAGCACCCCCACGCCGACCAGCGCGTGGGTCCGATGCCAGCTCATCCCAGCATTCCAGATTTGACCATCACGGCGCGCAGACTGGCGAATTCGTCGTCGACAAACTTCTCGAATTCGGCGCCAGTCATCAACGCCGGCGTCCAGCCGTTTCTCTCCAGCGCCTCGGCCCAGGCTTTCGTCTTCGTCGCCCTGACGATCAGCTCGGTCAGCGCCTTGCGCTGCTCGGCATTGATTCCCGGCGCACCGTAGACACCGCGCCAGTTGCCGATGACGACGTTGATGCCCTGCTCCTTGAGCGTGGGCACGTCGATGCCTTTGAGGCGCTTTTCCGCCGTGACACCGATCGGACGCATCTTGCCCGCGGTGATGTATTCGGCAAACTCGCTGTAGCCGCTGCCGCCGACCGTAACGTTGCCGCCCAGAATCGCCGCCGTCGCCTCGCCGCCGCCGCGAAACGCCACATAGTTGATCTTTGCCGGGTCGACGCCGACTTCACGCGCGATCATCGCCGCTGCAATGTGCTCGGTGGAGCCGCGCGAGCCACCACCCCATTTCACACTGCCAGGATCTTTCTTCAGCTGTTCGACCACGTCTTTCATCGTCTTCAGCGGTGAGCTTGCGGGCAGCACGAACACGTTGAATTCACTCGTCAGTCGCGCCAGCGACGTGGCCTGAGTCACCGTGACTGGCGGCTTGCCGGTGATGATGCCGCCCAGCATCACCGCGCCCATCACCATCAAGGCGTTCGGGTCGCCCTTGCTGGAGTTGACGAATTGCGCCAGGCCAATCGCGCCCGCAGCGCCGCCCTTGTTCTCGAAGCTCACTGAATCGGCCGCCCCGCTTTCCTGCAGCGCCTTGCCCAGGGCGCGGCCGGTAGAGTCCCAGCCCCCGCCCGGGTTGGCGGGGATCATCATCTTCAGATTGGCCGCTGCAGATGCCGGAAGCGGCAACACGCCGGACGCTGCAAAGGCAGTGAGGGTCTTCAGGAAAGTGTCGCGACGCATGGCATCCTCCGGGTGATTGATGGGCGCAGGTTGGCGCAGGTCAAGTCAAATCTTGCGCACTCTCGCATTGTTCACTCCATTCGCTACGATTTGCCGAGCCGGCGCATTGGGGCAAATGCTAATGTCGCTCCCCATGGTTGAAGAATCGGTCAGGATGAGGCTCGACAAATGGCTGTGGGCAGCGCGCCTCTTCAAGACGCGCGGGCTGGCCGCCGAAGAGGTCGGCAAAGGCCACGTGCTGATCAATCAACAGCCGGCGAAAGCGTCGCGCGAAGTGCGCGTGGGCGACGTGATTGCGCTTTCGCAGGGGCAAATGCCACTCGAAATCGTCGTCAAGAGCTTGAGTCTGAATCGCGGCCCGGCGCCGGTGGCGCAAGCCCTGTACGAACAAACTCCGCAAAGTCTGGTCGCCAGGGCCAGGTTGCTTGAGCAGCGCCGTTCAGGCGTGGAGCCAGGGCAATCATTGGAGCAGGGCAGACCCACCAAACGCGACCGACGCAAGCTCGCCGACTGGAACCGCTGGAGCGCCACCGACGACGACTTGTAGTCGGCCTCGCAATGGGGCGAGCCGGGGCGGGCAGAGCAGGAATTCACGTTTGCGCAACTGCACAATCCAAATTCGCGAGTTCCCCTCTTGAAACTACGGCCTTTGGCGGCATATCCGCGCCTGGGTAAGACAAGGTCACCATGCAAGAACCTCAAGACTCCTCAGCCAACCGCCGCCGCGCGGGTGATCCAGCCGATGATCCTGCCGAGGGCGCGCCATCAGCGCCCCCCAGTATCGAACAGCAGCTGACGGATCTGCGGGCCCGCCACGCCGAGGTTTCCGACGCGTTTCTTCGCGCCAAGGCCGAGGCCGAGAACACGCGACGCCGCGCTGAAGAAGAAATGAGCAAGGCGCGCAAGTTCGCGGTCGAATCGTTTGCCGAAAGTCTGCTGCCCGTGAAAGACAGTTTGGAGGCGACGCTCGCGATCAAGGGCGCACCCCCCGAACAATTGCTCGAAGGCGTGAATGCCACGCTGCGCCAGTTGGGTACTGCACTCGAGCGCAACAAGGTGCTTGAGATCAACCCGCAAGCCGGGACCCGCTTCGACCCGCGGCTGCACCAGGCGATCAGCGTCGCTTCCGCAGCGCAGGAACCCAACACCGTGGTCGCCGTGCTACAGAAGGGCTATTCGATCGCCGAGCGCACTTTGCGCCCGGCCTTGGTCACGGTAACCGCTCCCCAGAATTGATGGTCGATGCGTACCACCAGGGGCCAGAAAAGACCGTTCGCTGCTTGAAAAGTCTCGACTTATCCACAACTCCAAGTCAACCGTAATTCGTATTCAGGAGCAATCGACATGGCAAAGATCATTGGCATCGACCTCGGCACCACCAACTCGTGCGTGGCGATCATGGAAGGCAACACGACCAAGGTGATCGAAAACAGCGAGGGTGCACGCACCACGCCGTCGATCATTGCGTACCAGGAAGATGGCGAAATCCTGGTCGGCGCGTCGGCGAAGCGTCAGGCCGTGACCAACCCGCGCAATACGCTTTACGCCGTGAAGCGCCTGATCGGGCGCAAGTTCACCGAGAAGGAAGTGCAGAAAGACATCGACCTGATGCCCTACAAGATCGCCGCCGCCGACAACGGCGATGCCTGGGTCGAGGTGCGAGGCAACCGCCTGGCGCCGCCGCAGGTCAGCGCGGAAGTGCTGCGCAAGATGAAGAAGACCGCCGAAGACTACCTCGGCGAGGCCGTCACGGAAGCAGTGATCACGGTGCCCGCGTACTTCAACGACGCGCAACGCCAGGCGACCAAAGACGCGGGGC
>JAEMQF010000105.1 GCA_022758925.1 Burkholderiales bacterium
GGCGATCTACCAGTTCGTGTGGGATGAGTACTGCGACTGGTATGTGGAGATTGCCAAGGTCCAGTTGCAGGAGGGCGCGCCCGCGCAACAGCGCGCGACGCGCCGCACCTTGATCCGCGTTCTGGAGACAGTGCTGCGCTTGCTGCATCCGCTCACACCGTTCATCACCGCCGAATTGTGGGAAGAGGTTGCGCCCGTGGCTGGCCGCAAGCCCGCCGCAGACGTGCTTGGAATCGTCGTCGCGCCCTACCCCAGGGCGCAGCTCGAAAAGGTCGACGCACAGGCCGACAGCTGGATGGTCAAACTCAAGGCAATCGTCGGCTCATGCCGTGCCTTGCGCAGCGAAATGAGCCTGCCACCCGGCGCGCGTGTGCCGTTGCTCACGTACGGCGACGATGCGTTCATCGAGCAAGCCCAGGCCTTGCTCAAGGCCTTGGGCAAGCTGTCGCAGGTGCAGCGCTGCGCGAGCGAGTCAGAATTCAACCAAGCCACCCGCGACGCGCCCGTCGTGATGCAAGGCCAGACGCGCCTGGCATTGAAGGTGGAGATTGACCCGGCTGCGCAGAGAGAGCGACTCGGCAAGGAAATTGCGCGCCTTGGCGTCGAAATCGCCAAAGCCTCAGCCAATCTGACAAATCAGGGGTTTGTGGCGCGCGCGCCTGCGGCCGTCGTGGAGCAGGAACGACAACGAATTCTCGCCTTCACTGCAACGCAGGCGAGCCTACAAGATCAGCTGGCACGCTTGTCCCGGTCGAACTGAGCTCGCGCGGCGCCGCCGGCGAGTGAGACAGCAGTTCATTGATGCGCTTGACCACAGTCCACGAACTGCGCAGGCGTGACTCGCGCGTCGTGCCCGACAGGCGCGGCGTGACCTGCAGATTCTGCATGCCATAAAGAGGCCGGCCCTCGTCGAGCATTCCGGGCTCGACACTGTCGAGCCAAACACCGGCGATGCGGCCACTGGCCAGCGCGCCCGCCAACGCGGCCTCGTCGAACAAGCCCGCATGAGCGATGCTGACGATGACCTGGCTGGGCTTGCATGACCGCAGGAAGCGTTCTCCGAGCAGGCCGTGGTAGCGGCTGAAATAGGCCAGTTGCACGCACACTGCGTCGCATTCTTCGAGCAGCTCGTGCAACCCCACGGGGCGGACGCGCCAGCGCTCCCACACCGCGTCGCTGGAGTGAAGCGACGGGTCATAGCCGAGCACGTGCGATCCAAAGGCCGCGAGCAGCTGCGAGAGCGGGCGTGCCGCCGGCGCCATGCCCAGCAGCCCGACCGTGGCGGCGCCGAGCTCACGGCCGACGAAGCTGCCGTCGGCACCCATCACCGGCACCCGGCGCAACAGCGACAGCAATGCGCCGACGATGAATTCGGCCTCTGCCTGGGCGCAGGCGGTGCGGCTGCGCACGACCTCGACACCGGCGCGGCGGCAGGCGTCGGCGTCGATGCTGTCCGGCCCGGCACTGACGCGCCCCACCGCACGCAACGCCGGTGCATGGCGCAGCGCCTCCGTGTCCAACGCAACGCTGGCGGGCACGACGGCAGCGCGCACGTCGTACAGTGCCTGTCGAAATGCGCGCGGATCGAGTGCCAACTCCGGAGCGAAGCGCACGCTGTGGTGCGCCTCGAGCCATTGCATCATTTCATTCTCGAGCGCTTCAACTATCAGCAGGTCCATAAGGTGCGAGGTTTTAACATATCGGAGTCGACAAAGGATCGTGCCAGAATCCGGCCGGTCTGAACCGGGGTGCCTGAAACATGAAAGTGACCAAAGCGATATTTCCCGTGGCGGGATTGGGAACACGATTCCTGCCCGTGACGAAGGCCCAGCCCAAGGAGATGCTTCCGGTTGTTGACAAACCCCTGATTCAGTATGCCGTTGAAGAGGCCTACGCCGCCGGAGTGCGCCAGATGATATTCGTGACCGGGCGCCACAAGCGGCCGATCGAAGACCATTTCGACATGACGTTCGAACTCGAAGTCGCGCTCGAGAAATCCGGCCAGCGCGAACTGCTCGAGGTGGTGCGCAATGTCAAACCCGACGACATGGAATGCATTTATGTGCGCCAGGCCCAGGCACTGGGACTCGGTCACGCCGTAATGTGCGGGCAGCGCCTGGTCGGCAACGACCCGTTTGCCGTATTGCTCGCCGATGATCTGATGGTCGGCACCAAGCCGGTGCTGGCGCAGATGGTCGAGCTATTCAGTGAATGGCGTGTTTCAATTCTCGCCGTGCAGGAAGTGCCCGCCGAGCACACGTGCCGCTACGGCATCGTCGCCGGTACACCCATCAGCGACCAGTTGCTTGACGTGAACCGGATCGTCGAAAAACCGGCGCCCGAAGTCGCGCCGTCGCGTCTTGGCGTGGCCGGGCGCTACATTCTCACCCCCGGCATATTCAACGAAATCGCAAGCCAGCCTCGCGGCGTGGGCGGCGAAATCCAACTCACCGACGGCATTGCCGGCCTGCTGCGGCGCGAGAAAGTACTTGCCTATCGGTATCAAGGCAGACGCTACGACTGTGGCAGCAAGGAAGGGTTCTTGCAGGCCAACGTGGAACTGGCGTTGGCGCACCCGCAAATAGGGCCGGGCTTTCGCGACTACCTGCGCACACTCGACATTTAGGCGGGTTTTGAAGCCTGCGGCAACCTGGATCAGCGGCGCCGCAAGAAATGAATGAATTCGTCGCCCGAGGTAGATTGCTCGACAAGCTCATTGCCAGTCTGGCGCGCGAAGGCCTGAAAGTCGCGCACAGAACCGGGGTCGGTGGCCACGACTTTCAAAACCTGCCCGCTTGTCAAATCGGCCAGCGCCTTCTTCGCCTTGAGAATCGGCAAAGGGCAATTCAAGCCGCGCGTATCGAGTTCCTTCTGCGCGTCCATCTCACTTCCTTTAGCGGGCGGGATTCTAGGTCGACTACTGCGGTTCAGGATGGAAAAACCCCGGTCGATAGGTAGCGATCGCCGCGGTCGCAAACGACGAAAACAATCGTGGCATTTTCCGCGCTCTGCGCCACTTGCAGCGCGACCCAACATGCGCCGGCGGCGGAGATGCCGGCGAACAACCCTTCCTCGCGCGCCAGGCGGCGTGCCATTTCCTCGGCATCGGCCTGGCTCACACCGATCGTCTCGTCGACCCAGGTCGCATCGTAAATCTTGGGCAGGTAGGCCTGCGGCCACTTGCGAATTCCTGGAATTCTCGAACCTTCGAGCGGCTGGGCACCGATCACCTGGATCGCCGCGTTTTGCTCCTTCAGGTAGCGCGACGCACCGGTGATCGTGCCCGTGGTTCCCATCGCGCTGACGAAATGAGTGACGCGCCCGGCCGTGTCACGCCAGATTTCCGGCCCGGTGGTTTCATAGTGAATACGTGGGTTGTCGGTATTCGCAAACTGGTCCAGCACGACGCCTTTGCCATCTTTCTGCATCTGTCCGGCCAGGTCACGAGCGTATTCCATGCCACCCGAGCGCGGCGTCAGGATGAGTTCGGCGCCGAAGGCCTTCATCGTCCGCGCGCGTTCGATGCTCAAGTCCTCCGGCATGATGAGCAACATTCGGTAGCCGCGGATCGCAGCGGCCATCGCGAGCGCAATTCCGGTGTTGCCCGAGGTCGCCTCGATCAGGGTGTCACCCGGCTTGATGTCACCGCGTTCTTCGGCGCGGCGGATCATGCTGATCGCCGGCCGGTCCTTCACCGATCCCGCTGGGTTGTTGCCTTCGAGTTTCCCGAGGAGCACGTTGCCGCGCGCGTCGAAAGCGCGGCCGGGCACGCGCACCAGCCGTACCAATGGCGTGTTGCCAATGACGTCTTCGACAGTGTTATAGCGGTTCATTCCTCGGCGCTGTGGAGCTCGGTCGCGCATTGTGGCAGGGCAGAAATTTCGGCGCTGCGCTGCATGCCATAATCCGCACCCTTCGCAGGCGCGGACCCAGCGCGCCCACTCGGCCGGAGTGGCGAAATTGGTAGACGCAGCAGACTCAAAATCTGCCGGTGGAAACACCATGCCGGTTCGATTCCGGCCTCCGGCACCATGAATGCCCTGCTCGGCTGCGGCGCGAGCCCGATCTGGGCACTGCGCTGCTCGGCACAGAGGAAGTACAACTCTGCGCACCTCGGTCCGCTCGCAACCGCGACCGAGGCATTTGTGCCCCTCGGTGACAACTCGCGGCGAAGCCCCCGGGTTTCCGAGCGTCGCGCCGAATCACAGCACGTAAACTGCGCACCTTCGCCCCACCGGACCTGCGCATGCCTGCCCTGCCCCCCATTACCCAAGCGCTGCTTCTCGTCAACACCGCGGCGTTTTGCATTGATATCTTTCTTGGGCAATGGTTTACGCAGGCGTTTGCGCTATGGCCCCTGGGCTCGGGTTTTCTGCCTTGGCAGGTACTGTCCTACTCCTTCTTGCACGGCAGTTTCGGCCACCTGTTCTTCAACATGCTGGGCATCTGGATGTTCGGCGCCGAACTCGAGCGCGTCTGGGGTCCAAAACGGTTCACGCATTTCTACTTTGCGAGCGTGCTCGCCGCGGCGGTGACGCAACTGCTGGTCAGTGCCTTGCTTGGCTCGCACAACCCCACCGTCGGCGCCTCGGGTGGCTTGTTCGGCCTGCTGTTGGCTTTTGGCATGATGTTTCCAAACCGCACCGTGATGCTCTTGATTCCGCCAATTCCGATGAAGGCGAAGGTTCTGGTGTTCGCCTATGGTGCCATCGAACTGGTGCTCGGGGTAATGGATCCGCAGGGTGGCGTGGCTCACTTCGCGCACCTTGGCGGCATGCTCGGCGGCTTGTTGATGCTGCGCTACTGGCGTGGCCAGCCGCCTTTCGGGCGCCGTTGAAAAAAGGCCGTTCGAGTTGGCAATTTTCGCGTCGGGCGTGCCGCAGCCCCTTTTCATTTCCCTGGACTTGCAGCATGCTTGCGGCGAGGCAACACGCAGCCGGAGGCGAAGATGGGCGGAAAATCAAATCGGTCCGTTGCAATGAACCCGACACGCCGTGTGAATTGGCAGCCGGTCGGCGTCGCGCTCGCATTCATCCTGTGTTGCGCTGCGGCACCGGCCGAATCGGCTGCGCCGCCTTCCGACACTGAAGCGGCCGAACTCCAGACACGCTTACGCTCCTTGCGCGAAGCGAATGCGGCCGTGGTCGGCGTCAGGACTATTGCCGTCGAAGACGCACGCTCGATTGAAACGCTGGGCCGCAAGCGCCTGGGTTCGGGCGTCGTGATAAGTGCCGACGGCCTGGTCTTGACGATCGGCTACTTGATCCTCGAAGCCGAGCAGGTTGACCTCGTGCTCGAGGGCGAGCGCACGGTTCCGGCGCGCGTCGTCGCCTACGATCTCGCTTCTGGCTTCGGCCTGCTGCAGGCGTTGGCACCGGTGAAAGTAGGCCAGGCCCGGTTCGGTGTGTCGGCCGACGTATCGAGCACGGAACCGCTGATGATCAGCAGCGGTGGCGAAGACGGCGGGCGCAGCCTGGCGCAAATGGTGTCCAGGCGCGCGTTCTCAGGCTACTGGGAATATCACATCGAGGGCGCATTGTTCACCGCACCAGCGCGCACCGACCACAGCGGAGCGGGCCTGTTCAACGCCAACGGTGAACTGCTGGGCATCGGCTCGCTCGTGGTGGCCAACGCCCTCGGCGACGACCATCCACGCATGCCGGGCAACATGTTCGTCCCGATCGACCTGCTCAAACCCATCCTCGCCGAAATGCGCCGCAACGGCGCTTCAAGCGGCAGTTCGCGCGCCTGGCTGGGGGTGAATTGCGTAGAGGACGATGGCGCGGTTCGCGTCGCCCGTGTGAGCAGCGACAGCCCGGCTGAAGAAGCCGGAGTGCTGCCCGGCGATCGCATCGTCAGCATCGATGGCACTGCAGTCACGCAACTCGAAACGCTGTACAAGACGCTGTGGCGCAGTGCCGTGCAGCGCGACGTGGTTCTGGAGATTCGGCGTGCCGGGCAGTCGCAGATCCTGCACGTTCAAAGCGTCGACCGCAGGCAGACTTTGAGCAAGCCCAAGGGGATCTGAACCCGATCGGCTTGGCGTTTCAGGCCAGCAGACCCTGCTCTACGGTCGGGTAGCGCAGGCGAAAGCTCAGCTCGGTCTTCAGGCGTCGGTTGTCAAGTCGCCTTGACTCGCTCATGAAACTCAGCGCCATGTGACCGAGCGTAGCCCAAGCTTGTTCGCGCGTGACGCGTGGCGGGCGCGGCAAGCCGCACAGGTCGGCGGCCAGATCGAAGTAGTCGCCCATCATCAGCTTCGTGTCGTCGCTCGCGTTCACCACGCGCTGCGGCCGCCCGTGGTGCAGTGCAGCGACGCAGATGCGTGCCAGGTCGTCGGCGTGGATGTGGTTGGTATAGACGTCGTCCTGCGTGCGCAACACTGGCGTGGCGCGCAGCAGGCGCTCGCGTGGATGCCCGCCTGGCCTGTCGCCCGCGTAGATGCCGGGAATGCGCAGCAAGCTCACGCGCACCGCAAACGCGCGGCCGAACCAGCGCAACCGGGCCTCGGCGTCGACACGACGTTTTGCACGTTCCGTGGCCGGAGCAACCCGGCGCGTCTCGTCGATCAGCGCCCCGCCGCAATCGCCGTACACGCCGCTCGTGCTGGCATAGACAAGGCATCTCAGCCGGCCGCGGCGCGACAACGCACCGAGCAGATTGCGTGTGCGCGAATCGAGGCTGCCGCTGGCGGACGGTGGCGCAAGATGCAAGACCGCATCGGCCAGGCCGGCCAAACGCCCCAGAGTCGAGGCATCGTCCAGATCGCCGACGATCGGCCGCAGTCCGGCCTGGCGCAGCGCGCCCACGCGCCCCGGGTCAGAGGTGAGAGCGACCAGGCGCCAGCGACCGCGCAGAAGCGCCGCGACTCGCATGCCGATGTCTCCGCAGCCCACGATCAGAAGCGTCGGTCGTTTGAATCGAGTGGGTCTGGCGTAATCCAGGGGCATGGGGCAGCGGGCACAATCGCGCCTCACTTTACCTTTACCGCACTTTCCGTCCAGCAATGACGTTCACGATCACGGTACAGCCGAGCGGCCGCACATTTCAGACCGAACCCGATGAGACCGTGCTCGGCGCAGCCATCCGTCAAGGCATTGGCCTGCCGTATGGCTGCCGCGACGGCGCCTGCGGCTCCTGCAAGTGCCGCTTGCTCGAAGGCAAAATCCGCCATCGCCCGCACCAGTCCAAGGCCCTCAGCGCTGCTGAAGAAAGTGCGGGATTGATGCTGACCTGCTGCGCATTGCCGCAGACCGACATCGTGCTCGAGGCGCGGATGGTGCCCGGCGCGGGCGAATTCCCGGTGCGCAAGATGCCGTGCCGCGTGATTGCTGTCACCAAGCCCGCCGCCGATGTGGCATTGCTGACGTTGCAGTTGCCGGCGAACGACACGCTGCGCTACCACGCGGGCCAGTACATCGAGTTCATCTTGCGCGACGGCGCCCGCCGCAGCTATTCGATGGCCAATGCGCCGCACTCACAGACCGACAAACCGGCGATCGAACTACACGTGCGGCACATGCCTGGAGGCAAGTTCACCGACCATGTGTTCGGCGCGATGAAGGAAAAGGACATTCTGCGCATCGAAGGGCCGTTCGGCAGTTTCTTCCTGCGGGAAACTTCGGACAAGCCGATCGTTCTGCTGGCCTCGGGAACCGGCTTCGCGCCGATCAAGGCGATCATTGAACAGATCGAATTCAAAGGCATCATCCGACCCACGCAGCTCTATTGGGGCTGTCGCAGTCGCGCTGACCTCTATCTGCACGAATGGGCGGAGCAAGCGGCATTGCGCATGCCGAATCTGCGCTACGTCCCAGTGCTGTCGGAGGCGAAGCCCGAGGATGGCTGGACTGGCCGCATCGGCCTGGTGCATCAGGCGGTGCTTCAAGACTGGCCCGACCTTAGCGAGCATCAGGTCTATGCCTGTGGCGTGCCGGCGATGGTCGATGCTGCACAGCGCGACTTCGTGCAGCTTTGCGCTCTGCCTGCCGAAGAGTTCTACGCCGACTCGTTCACGTCCGAGGCCGACAAGCACGGCCTCACTTGAACAGCAGGGTCACGAGGCCGAGCGTCAACGGCGGGAAGAACATGAGTACGAGTACGCGCAGTGCGTCGCTGGCAAGACTTCGGCTGCGGCGACTTGGGCTGCCATCGCAATGGCGGCGAAAACATATCGGGTTGGCGATTTCACGTTGGCCCCCAGAGTGTTGTCGAGAATGGATTCTTGCGGGAATGCTGACCCCATGCCTGGCGGGCATCGGTGCGCTCAAGCAAACCGGCCTTGCAAAAACCAGCCCTGCGCCCCCGCAGACAGCGGTAAACGTGTCCGATAAATCCAGAGCAAGGCACCGTCCAGCGCTTGCGCGATGAAGTAATCGCGCTCGGCAAGGCCGGCGTCCCACCAGCCGGCCTCGATGCGCTCAGGGCCGCTCAGCAACTGCAGCGCCCGGCCTTCGAACCAGGGACGCGATTGGCGTTCGGGCAATGGCTCGGGCTCGGGCAACAGCCACACCGGGCGCGGTGCGATGTGTGGGCTCGAACGCGACGCAAGCCCTTTATGACCGAGTCTTTGACCGAGCTTGACCGACAGCGCCGTATCGGCATGTACAGCCTGCGCCGGGCTGCCCCGCTCGGGCCGGTGGTCATGCACCAACACCAAACGCTGCACCTGCTCGTTGCCCAGGCGCGCCTGCAGCCGTTCGATCAAGCGGGTCAAGCCCTCGGCTTCACTGCCAGGCGTGGGGAACAACTCGCTGTTCGGCGGCGCGCGGTGCACGATTTCATCGGCACACAGGTGCAATTCGAATGTGGGCGCGCTCAATGGCAACCGCGCCAGGCGTTCGCGCAGCAACACCAGCAAATGGGCCGGGTCGCGTGAAGGCTCGGCCAGAGCAATGTTCAACGATGTTGGCGTTGCTGTATCGCTGTGACGCCGTGCTTCATGCTGCATCGCCAGCGTGAAGCGGCGCACCTGGGCGTGTTGCGCGGCCAACCATGCAACCAGGCGTGCCAGCAGCACCGTCGCCCCTTGCAAGACCTGCTCGGTGGTGTCGGCGCGAGCAAACAACTCGGCGCGGCTTTCGAACCGATCCGGCAAGACGATCACTTCGCGCGGATCGGGCTGATCCCCGCGCGCGCGGTCGAGTTCGCTGAGCAAGGCCTCGCCGAAACGGCGGGCGATGCCGGCACGCGGCAGGCGCCGCAGGTCGGCCAGCGTGCGCAGCCCCATGCCTTGCAAAGCCTCCCAATGTTCGCGCCCCGGGCCGAGCAGCCACACCGGGGCAGCATCCAGCGCTGCATGCAATGCAGCGAGATCGGGGCACCGCAGCTGCTGATGCAAGCGCGCCAGCAAGGCTGCGCCCATCGCGGTGGGGGCGTGGACGCAATGGATGCGATGGCCCAAACCGGCCAAGGCTTCATGCAGACGCGCCACCAAAGCGTCAAGGCCTCCGAAGTAACGCAGGCTGCGTTGCACATCGAGTAAAACTGTTTGTGGCGCCGCTGCGTGCTCCTGCGCCGGCTGGAGCGAAACGCTCGGCGTGAACGCCAAGGCGATATGCGCGACCGCCGCCAGCGCCTGTGCGTCGCGCTGCGGGTCAGCCTGGCCGAGGACAAGGTGCGGCGCGAGCGCTAGTGCCGTGGCGCGCTTCAAGCCGGGTTTGACGCCCAACGCCTGCGCTACTGGGTTGGCGTGGGCAATGTGCTGAGCGTCGAGCAGAGCCATGGGCACGGCGTCGGCTGCACCGCAGTACGTGGCGGCGAACGATTCGAGAGAGAGCAGCGGCAGATGCAAAGCGATCCAGAGCACGGAAAAGACTCGATGAAGAAACGGTGTTGCTCACGGATCGGTCAGGCCAGATTGACGAAGGTCGCGGCGTGCAACATGGGCATCTGCGCCGCGCCAGCGTGTACCCGCTGGCGCGCACTGCGGCATAACACAGGTGGCAGTGCCAGTTGCAGCGAAGCTTCCAGCGGCGGACCGCGGCGCTTGAGCACACGCAGCGCCAGCACATCGGCCCCGCCCGGGCGCAACGCCAGGCGCAGGGGTGCAGCACTGGGGTGCTGCGCAGCAGCCATTTCACGCAATACGAACGCCACCCCGTCGTGCGCATGGGCCGCGAGTTGCAGGCGGCGCAGACACTCGGTACGCAGGCGTGGCGGCAACCACGCCAATACCGCCCCTACATGCCCGCTTTTGAGGGCCTGCTCCAAGGCCCACAGGCGAGCCCTCGTCCGCGTTTCGTCAGTCTCCCGTGCAGCAACACGCATTTCCTCAATCTGAGCGGGCCCGGCCCGGGTGACCACGATCAGCAATTGCTCCACCTCCAGCCCGAGCTGTGCCAGGGCCCAACCGGAAAGCGCAGCGGGTGGATCGAACAGCATCACCGGCCGGCCACTGCGCTGCGTGGCGCGCAGGCAATGGCTCAGGAAACGAATCTCGCCAATCCCAGGGTGCGGCAGCAGCAATTCGGTGAGCGAGCGGCGCGGCCAGCCGCCACCGGGCAGTTGCGCATCGAGCGCCGCGAAACCGCTTGGCAAGCCATGCTCGGCGTGGCGCCCGAATTGGTGGCCGCGCCACAGGTCGGGGTGCAAGGTCTCAGGAGAAAACGCATGACGCATCACAGGGCTGCCGCCCCGCACTGGCGCAGAACTCAATACAGCAGCAGCGGCGGATAGGGTGTCCATCTGATAACTGTACGTTTATACAGTATTGAATGCAAGCCCATACAACCCCCAACAACCCCATATTTCACGAAATCCGTTTCCCTTCCGCCCCGCCGATGAGCATCGATCAAAATCCTCATCCGAGGCCTCTGTACCGGCCTATCGCTTGCACGCGAGCGTGTGCGCAATGCTCACCCGATTCACCACTCGCCCTGCGCGAGCCCGCCCCGCTTGCCATCACCAGCCGCAGGCCGCTGAGCGATAGCGCGAGCCCGTGGCGGTAGATCAGAACAATCGGTCCGCGGCAGGCCGCTGCTCAGTGTCTCGAGGCTGCGCCTGTCATGGCTCCTGCGGTTCACGACGAGCACACCGTCGTTGGATAGGAGCGTCTGGTCGGCAAGGGCCGGAACGAACCTTGCCGTATCGCCATACTCTGGACGCACGACCGGCGTGAGGCCGACGTCTAGCGCAGATCGCCCGCCAGGCTCGCCAGCGTTTCCGCGGCAATCGTCACATGCGCCGGATAGTTGACGTGGTCGCAGCCGAGCTTGACGCCGGCACCGGCACGAACCGCTTCGCGCATTGCCTTGGAGAATTCGAAGCGCAGGAAATGCACGGCGGAGGTCTTCTCGTCGGTTTCGCGGTCCAGATCCTCATCGGCGATTGCATAGGCACGGCCATGCCCCTCGACTTCGACGAACATCCGGTCTTCGACGCCGATCAATCGAGCCAGCTCGCGCCTGCGCTCCGCAACGTCGGGGTACTCGATGAGCATCGTTGCTTTCCAATTGCTTCCGTCCGGCACCAAGGCGGCGTAAGCGTCGATCTCGTCTTGAATGCCCTGCTCTTCGAAGATCTTTTCGATGTGCAGCATTTCCTGGATTTGGCGGCGGATTGTGCGTTCATCTTCGAATTGAACGCTCACATGTTCGCCCAGATGAACGGTCCGCAGCCTGCGATGCGCGATCATTTCCGCGCTCGAGGACTTGCGAATCTTGGCGTACGCCTCCAGGCCGATGAGGCTGTCGCGGGTGATGGTCATCGCGCTCACTCCAATCCATAGGCAATTCGAAGCAGGCTCAGCGGGTGCTCGAGCCTGGCGGCAGGAGAGCCCGCGTTTAGCATGCCCTGCGCGATGTGGTGCCCGGCGAGCGCGCAGTCGGAACTGATGTAGTCCGGTTCGTCTTTGGCCATCGCTTGGAACACAGGCTTTCCGATCCTCATGGCTGACTCGTGATAGTCCTTCTTCACGCCGTAGGTGCCAGCGTGACCAGAACACCGCTCCACCGTAGTCAGTTGCACCGGCACCGACTTTCCGATCAGTTGCAAGAGCTCCTGCGTCTTCTTGCCAATGTTTTGCACCCGGCCGTGACAGGGGATGTGATAGCTGACCTTGCCCAAAGGCTGTTTGAAGTCAGTTTTCAGCATCCCGTCCTTGTGGCGCGCGACGAAGTATTCAAAGGGGTCGAACATCGCCTGCTGCACCAGGCGCACCTCCGGATCTTCGGGGAACAGCAGCGGCAGCTCTTGCTTGAACATCAAGGTGCAGGTCGGAATCGCCGACACGATGGCGTAACCCTCGCGCGCGTACTTCGCGAGCATGGGAATGTTCACGCTCTTGTGGCGCTCTACGCCTTCGAGATCGCCCAGCTCCAACTTGGGCATGCCACAGCAGCTCTCTTTCTCGACGATCACATACGGAATCGCGTTGTGCTCGAGCGATTTCAGCAGGTCGTGGCCGATACCGGGCTCGTTGTAGTTGACGTAGCAAGTGGCAAAAATCGCGACCTTGCCCGGGCTGCGCTCACCGTCGACAACCGTCGTCGCTTTGCCCGCCTTGGCCGCACTCCAGCGAAAGCGTTGCGTGGCGAGTTCGGGCATCCATGCGTCGCGGTGCACGCCGAGCGCCTTTTCCATCAGTTTGCGCGCGGGCTTTGTCTTGTTGATCGCATTCACCGCCTGCACCACGATCGGAATGCCGGCAAACTGGCCGTGCGCGTCGGTCGAGGCCAGAAACCTTTCGCCGGCGCTGACCTTGCCCGCCTTGTGCTTGATCGCCTTGGCGCGCAACATCAGGTGTGGGAAATCCAGATTCCACGGGTGCGGCGGAACATATGGGCACTTTGTCATGTAGCACAGGTCGCACAGATAACACTGGTCCACGACGTTCCAGTACGCCTTCTTCGCCACGCCGTGCACCTCACCGTCTTGCGTCGCATCGACCAGATCGAACAGAGTCGGGAAAGCGCGGCACAGGCTGACGCAACGCCGGCAGCCATGGCACACGTCGAACACGCGCTCCATTTCCTTGAACGCGGCGGCTTCGTCGTAGAAGGCCGGATTCTTCCAGTCGACCGGGTGCCGTGTCGGCGCGTCGAGGTTGCCTTCTCGATTGCTCATGGTGTGCGGTTGTTCCAATGAACAAGGGGCGCGAGGCCCCTTGTCGGTTAGCGTTGTACTGCTTCAGGCGGGCCAGGCCAGCCACGCAGGCCCTTGCGGGCCTTGGTGCGCTGGCTCAGTCAGCCAGCGCGTCAAGTGCCTTCTGGTAGCGGTTGGCGTGTGAGCGCTCCGCCTTGGCCAGGGTTTCGAACCAATCGGCGATTTCGCCGAAGCCTTCGCTGCGCGCCTGCTTGGCCATGCCAGGGTACATGTCGGTGTACTCGTGGGTCTCGCCGGCCACGGCGGCTTTCAGGTTCTGCCGTGTCGAGCCGATCGGCAACCCGGTCGCGGGGTCACCCGTCGCCTCGAGGAACTCAAGGTGTCCGTGCGCATGTCCGGTTTCACCTTCGGCGGTGGAACGAAACAGCGCCGAAACATCGTTCTGGCCTTCGATGTCGGCCTTGTTTGCGAAGTACAGATAGCGGCGATTCGCCTGCGATTCGCCGGCGAAAGCGTCTTTCAGGTTCTGCTCGGTTTTCGACCCTTTCAAGCCCATGTTCATCTCCTGCTGTTGAAACACTCTGGAATCGCCCGCTTGACAGGCGCTGTGCGCTGCCCCGCAGACCCGTCGCGCAGACTACTGCACCGCGCAGCATCGCGCCAATTCAAATCGACAATTCGCACCATCGGCAAAAGCAATGGGACAGCTCAGCGTGCTGCCGCCCGGCGCTCAGCCTTGCGCCGGCCCCGCAATCCCGAGCAACTGCAGCGCCAGCTCGTGCAGCCGACCTTTAGAGTCGGCAAAATCGTGGAGTATCGTCAAGTGGTTCGTCGCGGGGATGCGCTCACACACCGGGACGGTCTGCGCACCCCAACGGTTGCGGATCAAGTCGTTCTGACGCAGAAATTCGGTGCTTTCGTCGGCGCCAACCGCAGCATGCAGCACGCCTGCGGGCCGGGGAAAGTTCGCCGGACTGAGCCTCCACGCAGATTCGCGGGTCAAGCGCAAGTCGTTCATCAGGAACGGCGTGTGCCGCAAGGGCTCGAGGTCGAACAGGCCGGAAATCGACATTGCAGACGACACCAGGCCGGCGGGCAAGTCGCCTGCCACCTCGGGCCACAAACAGCTCAACATCATCGCCGCGAGGTGCCCACCTGCCGAATGACCAGCGACGACGATCCGGTTCCGGTCGGCACCGTACGACCCAGCATTGCGGTACACCCACTGCATCGCCTGCACCATCTGCAGCACGATTTGATCAATCGTCACAGCCGGGCACAGCGCGTAGTTCGGGACCACGACCATGGCCCCGTCTTGAACGAAGGACGGAGCGACGAATGAGACATCGCGCTTGTCGAGCGAGCGCCAGTAGCCGCCGTGGATGAACACGAGCACGGGTGCGTTTTGCAGGCGCGGCACAAAGACGTCGAGCGTGTCGTTGGGCCCTCTTGCATAGCGAAGATCGATTTGGCAGACGGATTTTTCACGCGCCAGCGCCGAAGCGCGAGACCAGCGATCGAAAATTTCCGGATGCTCGGGAATGAGGGCGCGATTGTTGTATTGACGGTCAAGCCAATCGGGGTCGAGTGAGGTCATGGTGTTTCCGCCTCGTGGAGCCGAGAACGTGGTTTGTGTCCGGCCTGATTGTCAATCATTGCCGGCGCGCCTTGGGGCCGACGCAACTGCAGACCGATTTGCTAGACTCGCGGTTCGCGTGGGGGGGTAGCTCAGCTGGGAGAGCGTCGCGTTCGCAATGCGAAGGTCGGGAGTTCGATCCTCCTCCTCTCCACCACCGAAATCAAAACGCCGCGCGCCCATTCGTGCGTGGCGTTTATCGACGGATGTGCCGGCCCGCATGGAATTTCCAGGCAACTTGTTTGTCGTGGCCGCGCCCAGCGGAGCTGGAAAGTCCAGCCTCGTCAAATCGCTGCTCGAAATCGACCACCTTCTTGTGCTGTCGGTGTCGCACACGACGCGTGCACCACGCGGCCAGGAACAGCAGGGCCGGGAGTACCACTTCGTTGACGAGGCCACGTTCCGCGCCAAGATTGCGCGTGACGAGTTCTTCGAGTGGGCGCAGGTGCACGGTTGCTTGTACGGTACCTCGCGCGCCGCGATCGAACAAGACCTGCATCGCGGCCAGGATGTGATGCTCGAAATCGACTGGCAAGGCGCGCTTCAGATCAAACGCCTCTTCCCCCATGCCGTACTGATTTTCGTATTGCCCCCGAGCTGGGACGAGTTGCAACAGCGCTTGCAGCGGCGCGGCGAAGACCCGCCCGAAGTGATTCAGCGGCGCATGGCGAATGCACGCGTGGAAGTTGCGCAGGCGCGGCACTTCGACTTCGTTATAATCAACGCCCTGTTCGAGGCGGCCGTTTTCGACCTGAAAACGATTGTTCATTCGCAGCGCCTCAAATACAGCGCGCAGCGCCGAACCAAGCCCGCCGTGTTCTCCGCCCTGGACCTGGATTGACGTACTCAGGCGCGTTTCTGCTTCACCCTGGAATTGCCAATGGCCCGCATCACCGTCGAAGACTGCCTTGTGAAGATTCCAAACCGTTTCCAGCTCGTGCTGGCAGCGACCTACCGGGCACGTATGCTCAGTCAGGGTCACGCCCCGAAGATTGAATCGAAGAACAAGCCCGGCGTGACCGCGCTGCGCGAAATCGCCGCGGGAGAGATCGGCATCGAGATGCTGCGCAAAGTGCCAATCTAAGCCAATCGCGCGAAGCCCAGCCCGCAAGGGTTCGCGGGTTCGCAGCTCAGTGCGTTTGGCCGGCACAATTTCTGCCTCGTGCCATGCAGGTGCTGTCGATCCGCGCTAAATTCGCGGCATGGGCACCCGCTCTACCTCCGCCATACAAGAGCCGCCCTTCCGGCCGGACAAGCGCAAGCGCGCGCCAGCCGCACCACCGGGCACTGGCGACGCCGCCTCGGCGTCATTCGCGGCCCTGACAGCCAAGCTCGATTACCTCAGTGCCGCCGACATCAAGCGTATTCGCGACGCCTACCGCTTCGCCGATGAAGCACACCTCGGTCAATTCCGCGCCGGAGGCGAGCCTTACATCACGCACCCTATCGCTGTCGCGGGCCTGTGTGCCGACTGGAAACTTGACGTGCAGGCCATCATGGCGGCGCTCATGCACGATGCGATCGAAGATTGCGGCGTCAGCAAGTCGGATCTGATCGAAAGGTTCGGCGCGCCCACCGCCGATCTGGTTGACGGGTTGACGAAACTCGACAAGCTGCAATTCTCAACCCAGGAAGAATCGCAAGCCGAGTCGTTTCGCAAGATGCTGCTGGCTATGGCGCGCGACGTGCGCGTGATTCTTATCAAGCTCGCCGATCGCCTGCACAACATGCGCACGATCGACGTGATTGCCGCGCCAAAGCGAGCCCGCATCGCGGCCGAAACACTGGAAATTTATGCGCCGATCGCACACCGACTCGGGCTGAACCAGACCTACCGCGAACTCCAGGAATTGTCGTTCGAGCACCAGAGACCCTGGCGATTTGGTGCGCTGTCCAAGGCGGTTCAGAAAGCTCGCGGATATCGGCGCGACTTGGTCGAGCGTATCGAGCAAGACGTGGAGCACGCATTTGCTCAAGCCAAGATGCCGGTGCACGTGGCGGGGCGCGAGAAGACGCTGTTCTCCATCTACAGCAAGATGCGAGAGAAGCGCCTCACGTTCGCCCAGGTCAGCGACATCTTCGGCTTTCGCGTGATCGTCGCCACGTTGCCCGAGTGCTACACCGCGCTGGGCATTCTGCACCAGGTGTACAAGCCACTTCCCGGACGCTTCAAGGACTACATCGCGATTCCCAAAGCGAACGGATACCAGTCCCTGCACACAACGCTGGTGAGTCCGCTCGGAACGGCGGTTGAATTTCAGATTCGTACCGAGCCCATGAACGCGGTGGCCGAGAAGGGCATTGCCGCGCATTGGATGTACAAGAGCCATGCGAGCGGCACGGCGCAAGCGCAGGAGGCACAGCGCCTGGGCACGCTGTGGCTGCAATCGCTGATTGACATACAGGACGAAACACGCGACGCGAGCGAATTCCTCGAACACGTCAAGATCGACCTGTTCCCCGACGCGGTTTACGTGTTCACACCAAAGTCGAAGATCCTCGCGTTGCCACGCGGCGCGACACCGATCGACTTTGCCTACGCGATTCATTCCGACGTTGGCGACCGTTGCGTGGCAGCCAAGGTCAATGGCGAGCCGGTCGCGCTGCGCACCGAGCTGCGCAGCGGCGACGTCGTCGAAGTCATCAGCGCGCCGGGCGCACGCCCGAACCCGGCCTGGCTCAACTTCGTTCGCACGGGTCGGGCCCGATCGAAGATTCGCCACTTCCTGAAGAACATGGAGCAGGAAGAGTCGCAGGAGTTGGGCGAACGCCTCCTGAACCGTGCCCTCATGGCCGAGGGCCTTCAGCTTCCCGACGCCGGGCCACAGGGTGCACCGGTCTGGCAAACCCTGGTGCGCTGGAGCGGCAATCGATCCCAGGCCGACTTGCTGGTGGATATTGGATTGGGCCGCAAGATTGCCAGCATCGTCGCCAAGCGCCTGGCGCGTCTGCTCGTCGAAAGCGGCAGCAAACCCGATGCGCTGACACTCACCATGGGTCGCTATGGAGAAGACGAATCGACGCCTTCGCAAGGCCTGATCGTGATTGATGGTGCCAACGGCGCACAGGTGCAACTGGCGAGTTGCTGCCGGCCGATCCCGGGTGACGCCATCGTCGGCTATCTAGGCCGCGGCGAAGGGCTGCTGGTTCACACCGCCGAGTGCAGCGTCGGCAAACGCTTGTTCGAGCGCGACCCGGAGAGTTGGATGAGCGTGGAATGGGCCGAGCAACCCGCCCGCTCATTCGAAACCGGCGTCACGGTGCTGCTGCACAACTCCAAGGGCGCGCTGGCTCAGGTTGCGTCCGCTGTCAGCAGCGCCGAGGCCGACATCACTCACATTGAAATGGGCAATGACGCGGCCACGACCGCAGAATTGAAGCTCGTGCTGAGCGTGCGTGACCGGCTCCAACTCGCCAACGTGATTCGCACCTTGAAACGCGCCCCTGCTGTGCTGCGCGTCGCGCGCATCAAGCCGTAGCGGCCAGGCGGCGCCGTCAATTCAAAGGCGAAGGGTACGACACCGCCATCACCTCGATCCGTTCCGGCCCTCCCGGTGTAACCAACTGGATTTCATCGCCGATGCGCGCCTTGAGCAAGGCACGCGCAACGGGCGAGACCCAGCTCACTTCGCCGGCGAGGTTGTCCGCCTCGTCGATGCCCTTGATCGTGACACAGCGCTGCTCGCCCTTTTGATTGGCATAGGTTACCGTGGCGCCGAAAAACACTTGGTCTTTGCCGTGGTGCACGCTCGGATCGGCAATCTCGGCGATATCCAGGCGTTTGGTGAGAAAGCGGATCCGGCGGTCGATTTCCCGCAGCCGCTTTTTGCCGTAGAGGTAGTCGCCATTCTCAGAGCGGTCACCGTTCTTGGCTGCCCAGGAAACAACCTCGACGATCTTCGGGCGTTCAACGTCGAGCAAAGCCAATAGCTCACCACGCAGCCGCGCATAACCTTGCGGAGTGAGGTAGTTGCGGGCGCCGCTGGGCAAGGCTGGCGCAACCAACTCGTCGTCATCGTCTTGCGCCGCATCGGCTTCGCGCGTGAAGGCTTTGCTCATGGCGACAATTTTCTCATCCCAGGGCAATGCTCTTCACCAATGCGAACACTGGAGCGCCCTCAACCAATCCGAGTTCGGCAACTGCGTGCCGGGTGACGCGGGCGCGCAGCCGCGCGCCGCCGATGTCGACCAGCGTTTCGGCGTAGGGCGTCGCCGGGTCGCTGGCAATCTCGACGAGCCGGCCCGCCAGCACGTTGCGTATGCTCGAACCCTCCGGTCTGCGCAGGGCCAGGGCCACGTCGCGCGAGCGAATTCGCACCCGCATGTCGCTGCCGACCTCGGCGCTGGCCTGAGGCACGACGATGCACTGGCCGTGAAGATCAAGGTATGTCAGGTGATAGGCGGCATCGTGCCGCAGCACGCGGGTGGTCAACAGCACACCTGCCTCAAATCGCCCGGTGACATGCTGCAGGTCAGCGCGCTCGAGAATCTCTTGAATCGGCCCCGCGGCAATGATCCGTCCCTGTGACAGAAGCATGATCCGGGTCGCAAGCCGGGCGACTTCGTCGATGTCGTGCGTGACATACAGCGCTGGCACACCGAATCTCGCGGGCAAGCGTTCCAGATAGGGCAGGATCTCCGCTTTGCGCGCAGCGTCGAGCGCCGACATCGGCTCGTCCATCAGCAGCAGACGCGGCCGCGTCAACAGCGCGCGGCCGATGGCGACCCGTTGACGCTCGCCACCTGACAGCGAGACCGGCCTGCGCCCCAGCAACCCAGCAAGATCGAGTGCCTGTACCACATCATCGAAGACGATCGGTCGGGTCGTGACGTGGCTCGAACGCCTGTCGGCGTAACGCAGATTGCCCTGGACCGAAAGGTGCGGAAACAGGCGCGCGTCCTGGAACACGAAGCCGACACCGCGTTCATGCGCCGGCACACATCGCTCATTGGGGGAGCCCAACCAAACGTCGTTGTCGAAGCCCAGGCGCCCCGTCACCGCGGGCTCGAGACCTGCGATGCAGCGCAGCAGCGTGCTCTTGCCCGAACCGCTGGGGCCGAACAGTGCCGTGATGCCGTCAATCACACCTTCGTGTTGGGCGCGCAACTCGAAGCCTGGAAAGTTCAATTGCAAGTCGAGAGACAGCATGCCCACGGCGTCATCCCACCTGCATCGGGTAGCGCCGATTCATCGTGTAGACGAACAGCAGGACAACAAACGAGAACAGCATCAAGCCCGCTGCCAATACATGGGCGCTGGCGTATCGCAGGGTTTCGACGTGTTCATAGATTGCAATCGAAATCACCTTGGTCTGCCCGGGAATGTTGCCGCCGACCATCAACACCACGCCGAATTCGCCGATCGTGTGCGCGAAGGTCAGCACGATGGCGCTGAGGTAGCCGCGCAGCGCCATCGGCGCAGCCACGCTGAAAAACGCGTCAAGTCCAGAGGCGCGCAGCGTCGCAGCGGCCTCGAGCGGAGCGCGCCCCACGGCTTCGAATGCGAGTTGCAGGGGCTGCACCATGAACGGCAGGGAATAGAGCACGGAGGCCACGAGCAGACCTGCGAACGAGAACGCCAATGTCGTATCCGTGACCTGCACCCACCAGCCACCGAAGGCCGAACGCGGGCTGAACAGCAGCAGCAGGTAGAAGCCAAGCACCGTGGGCGGCAGCACCAGCGGCAAGGCGGTGATCGCCTCGACCGCGGCCTTGATTCGAGACCTGGTATGGGCCAACCACCACGCCAGCGGCGACCCAAGCGCGAGCAACACCAGCGTCGCGGCTGCGGCGAGTTTCAGTGACAGCCACAGGGGCTCGAGATCGAGTGGCACCCGACGCCTATTCCAGCATGTAGCCGAACGCTTGAATCGTCTTGCGCACCTGGGCAGACTTCAACTCCGCCATGAAAGCATGCGCACCAGCATGGTCCCGGCCGCGCTCCAGCAGCACGGCGTCTTGCCGAATCACGGTGTGCAAGGCGGAGGGAACAACCCATGAACTGCCGCCAACCGCGACACCTGCGCCCGAGAGTTGCGACAGTGCAATCAATCCCAGCTCCGCGTTTCCACTGGCGACCATCGAATACGCGTGTCCGATGTTTTGCGCATACACGATTTTCGGCTGGAGTGTTTCCCAGGCGTTCAACGCCCGAAGCGTCTCGCGCGCAGCCGCTCCGAACGGTGCAAGGTCCGGGTTTGCAATCGCAAGGTGACGAAATCCGCCGCTGCGCAATGTGACGGCGCCGTCGGCCCCGACCAATCCCGGCGTTGCACTCCACAGCGCCAGCCTGCCCAAGGCGTAGGTGAATCGCGAAGCTGCAACCGCTTCACCCTGCGCCACCAGGCGCTGCGGAGTCTGGGCGTCTGCGGCCAACAACACCTCAAGAGGCGCACCGTTCCTGATCTGCGCATACAGCTTGCCGGTAGATCCGGTCGTCAGCGTCAGCCTATGCCCTGTCCTGGCCTCGAATGCCGGCTTGATCTTCTCGACCACCTCGGCAAAGTTCGTCGCGACCGCGACCCTCACCTCTGAGGCCCGAGCCGCAGATGCGAACGTCATGACTGCAGCGAGGCCCGCAATACACCGGGCAAGAACAAGGCGGGGCGCGGTAGGCATGGTCGGGTCAATGTCAACAATGCGAGTGGCTGGGGTGCCTCAGGCAGCCGCACGGCAAGCCGCGATCCACTTTGCGGTCAGTTTTTCCTGAACGCTGTTTTGCCGCAGGCGCGCGCTCAATGCCGGCCAGTCGACCCGATCGAGCTCCTGGTCCTGGTTAAAGCAGGAAAACACATAACGCGTTGACCCATCGGCCATGATGTGTGGCTGCAGGCATTGGGCACAGATCTCTTTCATCATGCATTGCATCGGTGAATTGATCGAGCCCACCGCGAAATGCCCGGCCTTCAAGTACTTGCGCAGTACGTCGTTGCGCGCCTGGGCCACTGCCGCCATCATGGCGTCGGAGCCGATGACGATGATGCGGTCGACCTCCGGCATCTGAATCATCGTATGGCCCAGAGTGCCATCGGCGTACGCCTGCAGGCCTTGCACGATATTGCCGACGAAGCTCTTGTCCCCGGCACGCGTGGCCTCGAAGCCCGGGCTTTCGTCACAGCACCAGACAGTCACGTCGGACGCGGCCTCGATTTCTTCGACCTTGTAGCGGTCGATCATCTTCTTGTAGCCGGCGAAATAGAGAACTTTCGAGCCCTGGGCACGGAATGCGGAGCCTATCGAGAACAGCACGGCGTTGCCCAGCCCGCCACCCACGAGCAGCACCGTCTCATTGGCCGTGATGTGCGTCGGCGTTCCCGTGGGCCCCATCAGCACCACGGGTTCACCCGGCCTGAGGTCGGCGCACAGGTCGGCCGAACCCCCCATCTCGAGAACGATGGTGGACAGCAAGCCTCGAACCTTGTCGGTCGCCGCGCCAGTCAGTGCTAGCCCTTCCATCGTCAGCCGTGTGGCCGGCAGCACGCCGCCGACAAGCCGGCTCCTCGCCTCGAAATTTTGCAGGCGATAAAACTGCCCAGGCTTGAAGCCCCGCGCCGCGGCTGGCGCCTTGATCACCACTTCAACAATAGTCGGCGTCAAGCGCTGCACGGCATGCACCGTGGCGCGCCAGTCCCGATTCAGCTTGGCCATGAACGCAGCATCGGTGCCGCCCGACGCGGCTGGCTTGTGCCTCAGGACGCTGCTCACCACAGGAAACCCCTGCTTCGCCGAACCCAAGGCCTTCACCACGTTGCCGAAGTACGACGGATGCAAGTCACCGAAGAACGAGACAAAACGACCGTCGAGCGACTTCGACATCAGCACGTTGGCCTGTTCAGGCTTGCTGCTGCCTGCTTCAGGTATGACGCTTTGCCCGCTCGGATCCACGGCCGAGAAATACTTCCCGTGAAGTTTGAAATGTTGCGCGTCTTCGCGCGCGAGCACCGTGTTGGGCGAGGTTCCGGCGGCGATGAAGATCGCACGGGCAGGCAGCGTGACCGGTTCGCCGTCATGCCAACGTCCGTCGTCGTCACGGACTTGCGTGCGCAGGTCGAGCGCTTGCGCTGCGCCAAACGCATCAACTTGCACCGCGCTCGGGTTCAGACATTGCGCGAACACGATGCCCTCTTGCAACGCCAGCTCAATCTCCTCGTGATTGAGCGTGTAGGCCGGGCTGTCGATCAGGCGTTTGCGGTAAACGATCGTCGAGCCGCCCCATTCGCGCAGCAGCTCCATCACCCGTGGTGCGCGCTGTGCCGCCGAAGCGGCGGCACGCTCGACTCGCAACGCACGCGCATGGGCGATGAACTCGTCGGCAACTTGGCGCTCTTCAGGCGACAGGCCCTCGACAGAACCCGACACGCCCAACGCCTCGGCACGGGACAGAAACTTCTCGACCTGGACTGCGTAGTAGGCCAATGCTTCAGTCGCCGTATCGATGGCCGTCAAGCCGCCGCCAATCACGACGATGGGCAAGCGCACTTGCAAGTTGGCGAGCGATTCGCGCTTGGCCGCGCCAGTGAGCTGCAAAGCCATCAAGAAATCGCTCGCGGTACGCACACCTCGCGCAAGGCCATTCGGAATGTCGAGCACTGTCGGTTTGCCGGCGCCCATGGCCAACGCCACATGGTCGAAGCCGAGTGCCCAGGCGTCTTGCAGCGTCACCGTTCCACCGAAGCGAACGCCGCCGAACAGTGCAAAGTCGGAGCGGCGTTCGAGGAGCAGACGCACCACCTTCAGGAAATTCTTGTCCCAACGCACCGTGATGCCGTATTCGGCCACACCGCCAAAGCCAGCCAGCACCCTCTCGTCGAGGTCTTCTTGCAAGGCGGAGTACTGTTCAATCGGCTCGAACCGCGTGCGCGAACCGTCGGCGTCGACACCGCAGACCTGTGGCGGCAGCGGCTCGATCTTCAAGCCGTCAATGCCGACCACCGCGTGGCCGTCATTCAAGAGGTTGTGCGCCAGACCAAAACCGGCCGGCCCCATGCCCGCGACCAACACCCGATAGCCGCTGCGCGGCGCCGGCAGCGGCCGGCGCAGGTTCAGCGGATTCCAGCGCGTGAGCAGCGAGTAGATCTCGAAGCCCCAAGGCAGCTCGAGCACGTCCTTCAACGTTCGCGTCTCTGCCTGCGGAATGTTTACCGGCTCCTGCTTCTGGTAAATGCACGATTTCATGCAGTCGTTGCAGATGCGGTGCCCAGTGGCAGCGACGAGTGGGTTGTCCACCGCGATGATGGCCAGCGCACCGATCACGTGGCCGTTGACCTTGGCCATGTGGAACTCGGAAATCTTCTCTTCGAGCGGGCAGCCGGCGAGCTTGACGCCCAATGCCGATCGCTTGAACGCGACGCTACCGTCGGCGCCTGGTTTCTCTTTCAAACCTGTCGAGCACGAGTCCTTGCCCTGCCTGTGGCACCAGATGCAGTAGTTGGCCTGGTCCAGCGCACCCGCAAGGTCGGTCCCACGGTCGGTGAGTGCGAAGCCGTTGCGACGGCGTATCTGCTCCGGCTTGATCGTGAATGTGGTTACCGTCCCCTCGTGGCGGTGCACTGCGTGTTGCAGCAGATTCAGCGCATCGATCTTGGCTGGCATCTTGAACAGCAGCCCCTTGTGGTGGCGCGCCCTGCCCGACTCGCTGTGCAGCGCCCAGGCCGCGTATTGAAGGGCAACTTCAAGCTCGGCGAGGTGACCCGACTCGTTGGCCTGCCAGCCTTGGACGCTGCGCGCGAACGCGAGCTCGAACCCTGCCACATCGCTTGGGGCGACGCCAATCCACGTCGCGAGTTGCTCGCCCAACTCTTCACCTACGAATGCCTGCGCACCCGCCGGCGCATACGCCTTGGCGGCGCTGCGCTGCACGAATTGACGTTTGACTTCATACAGGGGAGCCAAACGCTGGTGCTGCCCGGCGAGTTCACGCAGCTGCGCACGAACTCCGAACAACGAACCCAGAAAGTCGTCGACGTGCGGCGCGAGCTCGATCAGCAGTTGCGACTCCCTTTTGGCGTCGAGTCCACCCGGATCCCGCCGCGCTTCGCGCAATCGGGCGTGCAGCGCAGGATCCGCAGCTTCGACCTCGTGCAAGAACGCGAGATCGACCTCTAGCAGGCCATCGCGCTCGTACAGATCCGCAAATCGAAGATCGAACCCCAGCTTCAGCATGCGACGCGGCTCCGAGCTATGCCCAAGTGAAAGAGGGTTAGCAGGTTCTCACCGGCTAACCCTCTGGTCTCTGGCTCCTCGACCTGGGCTCGAACCAGGGACCTACGGATTAACAGTCCGGCGCTCTACCAACTGAGCTATCGAGGAACAGCCCGTGATTATAGCCAGGGGTGGGCGCCTCAGAGCTCGGCTTGAACTGACAGGCGCAGCGTGCGTGGCGCGAGCGGGAACAGGTAGACGTGGTTGAATTGATAGGGAGATTCTTTCCAAGCGCGCGCGTTGCCGAAGTTGTCGACTCCGGCGCGCCAGGTCCATGTGGCTGGGCCGATCTTCGCTTCGTGGCGCAATGCAGCGTCCAGGCGTGTGTAGCCGGGAATCGATGCGCTATTGTCCGGCAGGACCTGTCGGCTGCTCTCGCGCACGAAGCCAGTCTGCAATTCAAGGCCAGGGATTTCCGACACTGCGTAAACCAGTTGGCCCTTCAACGTCAGTGCTGGCACGTTGGTCGGCCAAAGGCCGTTCAGGCCAACTTCCTGGCTCCCTTCGCGACCTGCCCGCAGCCATTGGGTGCCGCCACGCAACACCCACGGGCCCAGAGAAACGGCACCCGTCAATTCGACGCCGCGGTGGCGAGCATTGCCGTCGATGATGCGCGTACACGAGTCGTCGACATCGCAACTGCCGATGTCGCGAAACGCCGGTCGCACGATGTCGAAACCTGCCAAGCTCCATTCGCCCTGCTCGCTAGTCCCCTTCACGCCGATCTCGAATTGACGGCTCTCAAGCGCGGGAAGCGCCTGCCCTCCATTCCTGTATATCGGGCGATTCGGAACGACCTCCGACTCGAAACCCTTGCCCCAACTCGCATACAGCATGTGGGCGAGACTTAATTGCGAGCTCGCGGCGAGAAACGGCGCCGTCAGCGTCTGCGCGTAGTCCGTGGCACCGGAAGCATCGGTGCCAATGCTGCTTCGGTGCAAGCTGGTACGACGCAGTCCCAACCATAACGTCGATCTGTCGTCGAGGCTGAGTGCGTCGCGCAGATGGATTTCGCTTGACTGTTCGTCGCGATTCGCGTTCGCGGCCGTAACCCCCGACGACGGTGGCGTTTGCGCCGTCCCCGCGATGTTGCCGGTGCCGGCAATATCAAAAACCTGTTGCCCAAAGCTTGCGCGAAAGAGCGAACGCAGCAGCCCTGCCTGAACCTGGTGACGCAGCGCGCCGGTGGTGAGTTTGCCCGAAACCGAGACATCGAACGCGTCGGTGCGGCGCCGTTCGTTGTCGCTGACGAATTCCCAAAGCGTGAAGCTGCCGTCGGATGCGAAACGATCGCACGGGTCGCATGCGAAGGTGAGCGGATCGAAAACGCCGAAAGGGAAGGCCACGCGATCGTCACTGCGCAGGCGCTGCGTCGCGCCATGCGCAACCAGTTCCCAATCCGTGTCCAGGCGATGCGTGACGCGGATCGACCCGGTGTCCGCATCCAGCACCACCGGCTGCGACCAGGTTTGGTTGTTGAGATTGATCCGCGGGTCAATGCCCCGTGCGTCCGGGACGCCGTTGCCCAGCATGCTGAACCCCGGCACGCTGGGCTGTGAGCGGTGGCTGGTCTCACCTTCCAACTCGATGCGGGTTGTGGAATTCACCTGCCAATCACCCGCCAGGGCGATGAGGCGTCGCTCGCCCGTTGCGGCGCGCACCTGCGGATCGAGCTTGGCTCCAGCAACGTTCAGACGAAGACCCAATGAATCGGCGTCGCCGAAACGGCGGCTGAGATCGAAGGCTGCACTGACGCTGCCGCGCTCGCGCCATTCAATCCCCGCTGCGCTGAACGATGCATCGGCAGGGCGCTTGACCGTAAGATTGACGATTCCACCAGGGGCACTGGTACCGGCCTGCATGCCACCCAACCCCTTCAGCACTTCGACGCGCGCCTTGTTGTCCAGCGGGATCGAAGTCTCGGCATTGATCGGCAAGCCGTCGCGCCGGTAGTTGAATCGGTTGTCGATCACGAAGCCACGTATCGTCAGGAAGTCCCAGTACCCTTCGGCGTTGTAGGCGTCGCCCAGCGCCGCGTCGAAGCCGATCAAGTCGGACAGCCGCTGTGCGCCGGACGCTTTGATCTGCTCGGCGCTGAACACACTCGCCTGCAACGGCAATCGCGACAACGGCGTATCGCCCCATCCAGCGACACCCGCTGCCAGTGGCGCCCGGCCGGTCACCAGCACGGGCTCGAGTTGCAACGCCTGCGTTTGCGCCTGGCCCGTCGCGCAGCAGGTGCAGGTGACGAGAATGATGAGCGCCGCGCGACAGGGAGTCGGGTGAAGTGTTGCCATCGTGCTCTCCACGGGTCGATGGCAGGTCGGCGAATCGGGGCGGCCGCAGAGTGCGACGAACCGAACAAGCTTCCCTGCGCGAGGATTACCTCAGTCAGGTTCAAAGGGACTTTCTCAGTCGAGCCGTCTACCGACGGCACAACACCCCTAGCGGATGCGGCGCGTGAAACGCCGCGCGGGCAATTATGGCAGCGTTGGCGCCTGCACCCCCAACACCCTGTGCAGCCGGGTGCTCGTGGTCGTGTACTGCAATTGAATGGCCTGGCCCGGAAACACGTAGCCTGCAGCACCGAAGGCGGCAAGCGCTGCCTCGTGAAACCCGCACAGGATGAGCTTCTTCTTGCCGGGATAGGTGTTGACGTCTCCGACCGCAAAAATGCCCGGCGTGCTGGTCTCGAACTTCTCGGTATCAACAACGATCTGCTTTCGTTCCAGCGTCAAGCCCCAATCGGCAATCGGACCGAGTTTCGGGCTGAGGCCCAATTGCACGAGCAGCATGTCCAGCGCAACCTGCTGCGCCGTGCCGTCGGCCCCAGCCACTGTCACCCCGCTCAAGCGACCGGCAGTTTCTTCGAATGCCTCTACCTGGCCGGCGATAAATCGCATATCGCCACGCGCGCACAAAGCCTTGACTTGCGCCACGCTCGCCGGTGTGGCCTTGAAACTGTCGCGCCGGTGGACGAGGGCAACGCTTTCACACCGGTTCGGTCCTTCCTGCGCGAAATGGATTGCCCAGTCGAGCGCCGAATCACCGCCCCCCACTATCACCAGCTTCTTGCCGGCAAAGGCAGTGGCGTCTGGAACTCCATAGAACAACTGCGTCTGCTTGTATCGTTCGAGACCATCCACCTTGAGCAAGCGCGGCTGGAAAGAGCCGACACCACCGGCCACGAAGATCGTTTTCGCGAGAAAGCGAGTGCCCTTCGACGTTTCGACATCGAACCGACCATCGACGCGCTTGGCGACCAGCGTCACTTCCTGGCTCAGATGGATGCTCACCCCGAACGGCTCGATTTGCTTGAGCAAGTTGTCGGTCAACGCCCGCCCGGTGCAGACCGGCACGCCGGGAATGTCATAGATCGGTTTGTCGGGATAGAGCTCGGCGCATTGCCCGCCGGCAGCTGCCAGCGAATCGACAATGTGTGCACCGATTTCGAGCAGGCCGAGTTCAAACGCCTGGAACAGGCCCACCGGCCCGGCGCCGACGATGACGGCGTCGGTCTCGATGGGCTCTACGCTCAGCTTCGCCGACATGGCGAACCTCGCAACGTTACTTGATCAACTCGCGCAACTTGCCGGTGCGGTCTTTCCATTCATCGGCGTCGGGCGGCGGCGTCTTGCGTTTGGTGATGCTGGGCCACTGCTTCGCCAGGTCGAGATTGAGCTTGATCATGTGCTGCTGGTCGCCTGGCACGTCTTCTTCCGGGACGATTGCGTTCACCGGGCATTCGGGAATGCATACCGCGCAGTCAATGCACTCGTCGGGGTCGATCGTTAGGAAATTCGGACCTTCGCGAAAGCAGTCGACCGGACAGACATCGACGCAATCGGTGTACTTGCAGCGTATGCAGGATTCGAGAACGACATGGGTCATGGAGAAGGCTCTTCGGTTGGTGGGGCAATGCAGCAGTGTCGCGCCCGCTCCAGCGAGGGCGACGGCGCAAGGTCCAGTTTGAATTCTAGGGCTTGACCACAGCCGCTCGGCGAGGCACGCAGGCGGGCACCTGAGCGCCCGCGGCTGAGCTGGCGTTGTTCAAGGGCACCGGCATCGCGCCAGCACGCACGATGACGACGGCGGGCCGCGCGCCGTGCAACAAGCTCTCTTGCGCCAGCGCCAACAGCCGAAGGTCAGACCGCAATTCAGCGTGCCAACAGGCACGCGACACCAGGCACAAGGGAGCTTCGACGAGCCAGCCCGCCGTGATCAGGCGCCGCGCCAGGCCGACCAGGTACGCGAATTCCGGCCTGCAGTCAGCGAGTTCTGGACTCTGTTCACGATCTTTATTCTCACCAACGACTTCTCTGTTCTCCGTCAACTCTTGTGAGGAGCACGGGATCCGCAGATGGGCTCTTAGAATTTCTCGACATGGGAACTTTTCACTCAAGCGATCGCGCGCCGCAGCGCATGCCCTCCCGGCGATATCTCTGCTTGGGCGCCTCGGTCCTGCTTGCGAGCCTTCTTGTCGGGTGCGAGAGCCAGCCCACAGTGCCTGATCAGCAAACGCTGCCTGCGTCGGGCGAGGCGGCAAAGCCTGTGCCTCGGGCGCCGAAGATCGGGTTTGCGCTAGGGGGCGGGGCAGCCCGGGGCTTCGCCCACATCGGCGTGATTCAGGTCCTGGAAGAAAACGGCATCAAACCGGATTTGATCGTCGGCACGTCCGCTGGTAGTTTGGTCGCGGCGCTGTACGCTGCCGGAAAAAGTGGGCCCGAGTTGGGTGTATTGGCCGACGCCATGGACGAATCAACGCTGACCGACTGGTCCTATCCCGGTCGCGGCCTGATCCGCGGCGCGTCGCTGGCGAAATTCGTTCGCGACCATACTGGCGGCCGAACCATCGAACAAATGCGAATCCCATTGGGAATCGTTGCGACCGACCTGGACAGCGGTCAGCCGATCCTGTTCGAAGTCGGCGACGCCGGGACGGCAGTTCGTGCGTCGAGCGCGGTGCCCGCCGTCTTCCAGCCGGTAAGCATCGGCGGGCGCGAGTATGTCGATGGCGGCCTCGTCGCTCCGGTACCAGTGCGATTCGCGCGTCAAATGGGCGCCGACCTCGTGATTGCGGTGGACATTTCTTCCGCCCCGGAAGGGAATGCCACGGGAGATGCGATGCGAATGTTGCTCCAGACCTTCGCCATCATGGGTCGCAGCATCAACAACTTCGAACTGCGCGATGCAGACATCGTCATCAGGCCACGCCTTCCCGGTGTCTCCAGCGCTGACTTTTCGACGCGCAAGCGATCGATTCAGGCCGGGCGAGACGCAGCCCGAGCGCAGCTTGCCGAGCTTGCAGCGCGAATCGCCGCCAAGACCCGCTAAAACCTCGTCGACAAAATAAAACGGCCCGGTTCAACACCGAGCCGTAAGGTACCTTGAGGGTACCGAGGAGACAACCTTTCAGGAATCCGCAAGCCAAGCCTGCGGATCAACTCAGATTGGTGATCTCATCAGAAGTTCAGCCCTTTCCGAGAATTCTTCGAGCCGGATGGGCGCTGTCCGCAACATCCAGTGGAGCAATTCCTCAGGTCGGCCGCTTGACCTTGGGCGCCGACTGGGTCGCCCTGGTCGCGTTCGCCGTCATCGCGTGAAAATTCGCTTCGGCAACTTCGGCGGCCTGCTTGGCGGCCTTTTGCACGCCGTCAAAGGCGTTGTTGGCGGCGGCCACAGCCGACTTCACGAATGCGACCACGTTCTCGCTACCAGCCGGCGCATTCTTGGTTGCGCTATCGACTACGGCCACGAACTTCTTCTGCGCTTCGGCGACGCTTGCCTCGGCAGCCTTGCTCACGTCGGCGTTGGTCACCGTGGCAATCTCGTAAATGTGCCGGCTGTAGGCCGATGCTTTTTCTGCGGCTGGTTGCAGCAGGCTTGCCTGGAACGCCATCAATTCTTGAGCGTCCTTGATCGAGAGCACGGCCCGTGCGGTGTCGGCAGCTTCCGTCATCGCGGTCCTGGCCACTTCGAGATTCAGTTCAACCAGTCTTTCAACGCCCTCGAATGCCTTGCTTGTCAGGCCGAAGAGGATTTCAATATTTGCTCTCTGAGCAGCAAGAGCTTGTTCAGCGGTCATCATGGGAGCGACTCCTGTAGGGTAGATTGATCGTCCTGCTGCGTGCCAAAAAAAGAAGGAATGGTGCAGCGCAGCATGCGTGCGAGTATAGGTCCGTCGGGATCAAATGCAAGCGCCAATTGCTGCTTTGCAGCAACTTAGGTTGGGCGCTCCAGATCCACTCCTCCTTTCATACCTGGTACGACTTCCTGCAGTCCCACAACCAATGGAACAATTGGCGTGGCCACCTCGAATTCAAAGCGCACCCATTCGACCCAAGGACAGACTTGATTCCCGCCAAAGAACTAACTGCCGCTGTCGACGCCGCCATCACTTCGCGCCGGTCGGTTCGTGCCTTCCTTCCCAAGGCTGTGGAACGCGCGATGATCGAAGAAATTCTCGGGGTCGCTTCGCGTGCGCCGTCAGGCACGAACACGCAGCCCTGGCGGGTCTACCTGTTGACGGGTGGAGCCAAAACGGCGCTCTCGCAAAAAATTGTCGCTGCCTTCGACGATCCGGCGCAACGGCCCCTGCATACCGAGGAGTACGCCTACTACCCCACGCAGTGGATGTCTCCATACATCGAACGCCGGCGCAAGGTCGGCTGGGACTTGTACGGGCTGCTGGGAATCGGTAAGGACGACAAGCGCCGCATGCATGCCCAGCACGCCCGCAACTACCATTTCTTCGGCGCCCCGGTGGGCCTGATTTTCACGATCGACCGAAGCATGCGCCAGGGCAGTTGGCTCGACTACGGAATGTTTCTGCAGAGCATCATGGTCAGCGCCCGTGGTCACGGCCTGGACAGTTGTCCGCAAGCCGCATTTACGCAGTTCCATCGAATCATCACCGAGCACCTGGGCCTGGCAGCCAACGAACAAGTGGTGTGCGGTATGTCGATGGGTTATGCAGACCTCGAGGCCGTCGAGAATCGCCTTCTCACCGAGCGTGCCCCGATCGCCAGTTTCGCCAGGTTCGTCGAATCCTGACTCACGCATCGCCGGGTCCTTAGAATCGCGCTCCAAATCGAACAAGGCGCAACAACATGATTAAGTTTCCGCGCGTCGCGCGTGGCGCGGCAGTGAGTGTCTTTGCGCTCGGGTTGTTGTCCATGACTCCCGCTTGGGGCGCACAAGCCGTTCCGTTCGGCGGGTTCACGGTCGGATCGATACCGGTCGAGTTCCTGCTGTTTGCTTGCGTCCTTGCGGGTGTGGCAATGTTTCACCAGTGGACGCTGCCAGTGGCACTGACTGGTGCGGTCGTGATCGCCGCCTACAAGATCTTCGCGTCTCCGTTCAAGGCTGGCATCGGCCTGCCGGGATTTTTGAGCCACCTGACGCATGAATGGGTGATCCTGGTCAACCTGCTTCTGCTCTTGATGGGCTTCGCACTGCTGGCGAAACATTTTGAGGAAAGCCAGGTCCCCGCGGTATTGCCGCGCTACCTGCCCGACGACTGGAAGGGCGGATTTGTCCTGCTTCTGCTGGTGTTTGTGCTCTCAAGCTTTCTCGACAACATCGCCGCGGCAATGATCGGCGGGGCCATCGCCCACACTGTGTTTCGCGGCAAGGTGCATATCGGCTACCTCGCGGCGATCGTCGCCGCATCGAACGCCGGCGGCGCCGGTAGCGTGGTCGGCGACACGACGACCACGATGATGTGGATCGCCGGCATCTCGCCGCTTGAGGTGCTTGAGGCTTACATCGCAGCAACGGTGGCCTTGGTGGTGTGCGGCATTCCGGCCGCGCTGAAGCAACAGGCTTTTTCGCCAATTCAACGCGACGCCACTGCGGGGGCGCGTATCGATTGGCCGCGTGTGGCCGTGGTCGCCTTCATCCTGATCGCCGCAGTGTTCGTGAACGTACTGGTCAATACGCGCTTCAATCACGTGTCCGACGCGTTCCCGTTCCTCGGCGCCGCCGTCTGGGCCGCGTTGCTGTTGTCGACCGGCCTGCGCAAGCCTGATTGGTCGCTCCTGCCGGGGGCCTTCAAGGGTTCGGTGTTCCTGCTGTCGCTGGTGTTGTGCGCGTCAATGATGCCGGTGGAACATCTGCCAGCGGCGTCCTGGCAAACGGCGCTGGGTTTGGGCGTTCTGTCGGCTGTCTTCGACAACATTCCCTTGACGGCGCTGGCGATCAATCAGGGTGGCTACGACTGGGGCTTTCTGGCCTACGCGGTGGGGTTCGGCGGGTCGATGATCTGGTTCGGCTCCTCCGCTGGCGTGGCGCTGGCCAATATGTACCCGCAGGCTCGGTCCGTTGGGCAGTGGTTGCGCCATGGCTGGTTTGTCGCTGTCGGGTACGTGGCCGGATTTTTCGTGATGCTGGCGCTGATCGGGTTCCACCCCGGCAGCACGCCACGGGCGGGCTCCGTTTCGGCAGGCCCCGCAGTCACAGTCGGAAAGTGAGGCGACGAGGATGCGCCCGAAGGTTCTGGTCGCGCGCGCTGTATTCGCCGACGCGGTGGAACGACTGCGTGAGCACTTCGAGGTTGAATCAAATGACGCCGACGAGATATGGCACCAAGCCGAATTGATTCGCCGCCTGCAGGGGAAGGCGGGATTGTTCATCACCGGGACACAACTGATTGACGCTGATCTGCTTGCGTCCTGTCCGCTGTTGCGCGCGATCTGCAGCATGGCAGTGGGCTATAACAACGTGGACCTGCCCGCATGCACGGCGCGCGGCGTGCTCGTCAGCAATGCGCCAGACGTGCTGACCGAAACCACCGCCGATTTCGGTTTTGCGCTGATGATGGCCACTGCCCGCAGGATCAGCGAGGGCGAACGTTTCCTGCGCAGCGGGCGATGGGTGAAATGGAGCTACGACCTGTTCGCCGGCGCCGACATACATGGTGCGACGCTGGGCGTGTTCGGCATGGGCCGAATCGGCCAGGCGATCGCGCGGCGCGGCGCACTCGGGTTTGGTATGCGGGTGCTGTATCACAACCGCTCGCGTCTCAGCCCGGACATCGAGTCCACACTCGGTGCGACCCATGTGACGAAGCAGCAACTGCTTCGCGACAGTGATCACTTGGTGATCGTCGTTCCGTACAGTCCGGCTTCGCACCATGCAATCGGCGCGCCCGAATTGGCACTGATGAAACCGACGGCAACCTTGACGAATATCGCCCGCGGCGGTGTCGTCGACGACGCGGCGCTGGCGCAGGCCCTTCGCGACAAGCGAATTGCAGCGGCGGGTCTCGATGTATTCGAGGGCGAGCCGGCGGTTCATCCGGGTTTGCTGGAAGTTCCAAACGTCGTGCTGACCCCGCATATTGCGAGCGCGAGCATTCCGACGCGGCGCGCGATGGCGCACCTCGCGGTAGACAACTTGATCGCCGCGCTGGGTGCTGGCCCAAGCGCGGGCCGGCCGCCCACAGCATTGAACCCCGAAGTGCTCGCGCAGCGCTGAGCAGATCAGGGCGCTGGTCGAGCCTCGATGAATCGGGCACGAAGCCAGTCATCGAGCAGCCGCTTTTCGTGAACGAGCGGTTCCGACGCGGAGACGCCGGCGATGTGATCCAGGCAGTCCAGGTCGGTGAGCGTGTCGCTGGCGCCGCGCAGCGTCTGGCCATTCGCCGACACAGATACGACTGCAACAAGCTTCATGGAAACCTCCATGCACGAGCGGCAGCGTGTGGTGCTGATGCCATCGGTTGAACTCCACAGCGTGGCCATTTGGACATGGAGCACTGCTTTGGTTTCGCGGCCTCGGACTTCAAGCTTGCCTACGCACCGCCGCGAATCAATCGGCAAGCGCCGTTTGGTCAGGCAGATCGAGGCGGATGAGCTCGACGACCGGTGGGTCGTCTGCCGGCAAACCGTCATGCATGCCGAGCACCTTTGCACCGCGGTACTTGCCCAGCCACGCAACCAACTCTTCCGAGGAAAGCGGGCGGCTGAGCAAGTAGCCCTGGATCTCGTCGCAACCGAGCGCACGCAGATAGTCGGCCTGGTGCAACGTCTCCACGCCCTCGGCGACGACCTTGAGGTGCAGGCTGCGCCCGAGTGCAATAACGGCCGTGGCGATGGCTGTGTCTTCGTTGTCGCTGGTGACCTCTCGAACGAATGAACGGTCGATCTTGAGCGTGTCGATGTTGAAACGCTTCAGATAGCTCAGCGATGAATGGCCGGTTCCGAAGTCGTCGATCGCGACGCGCACACCGAGTCTGGCAATGTTGGCCAGCATCGCTCGGCTCGTGTCGTTGTCTTCCATCAACTGGCTTTCCGTGAGCTCGAGCTCAAACCGCTGCGGCGCAATGCGCGCCTGCGCCAGGGTTTCCGCGATCAACTGAAACAGATGCTGATGCCGGAACTGGCGTGCCGAAAGATTGACCGCCAGCGTGAGTGGCGGGAAGCCCATCTTGTCCCAGGCTGCAAGGTCGGCGCAGGCGGTGCGGATCACCCATGCGCCCACGGGCAGGATCAGCCCGGTCTCCTCCAGGATTGAAATGAACTGATCAGGCGGCACCACGCCCACGCCCGGGCGATTCCAGCGGATCAGCGCCTCGACTCCACTGATCTTGCCGGTGCGCAGGTCGGCCTTGGGCTGGTAGAGCAAGTTGAATTCATTGCGGTCAAGTGCGTGGCGCAGGCAGGTTTCAAGCGACAGGCGTGCCTCGACCTCGGTCTTCATATCAGCGCTGTAGAAGCTGAAGGTATTGCGTCCCAGCATCTTGGATCGATACATCGCCATGTCGGTATGCCGGATCAACCCGTCCAGATCGGTATTGTCGGGCGGGTACAGCGAGATGCCGATGCTCGCAGAAATGACGATCTCTTCGCCCTCCACCACAAAGGGCTCGAGCAGCACTTCGCAGATTCTGCGCGCGAGTGCCGCAGCGTCGTCGGCTCCTTCGATGCCCTCGATCACGATCGTGAACTCGTCTCCGCCCAGGCGCGCGATTGTGACCATGTCTTGCACCGCGTTGCGCGCCACCGA
>JAEMQF010000176.1 GCA_022758925.1 Burkholderiales bacterium
GGGACATGCGTTGGCGCCGCCTCGCTCGCCATCGCTTCTTGAACAGCACGTGTCTTTTCGGGGTCGGAGTTGACCCACTCCAACCCGCTCGCCGCCGCGACGCCCTGTAAAGTCTCCAGCGGCAATACAAAGGGCACAACTGGCACTGCGGCAGGGCGCTGCAACGGCTCGGCGCTGCTTGCAACCATCGCCTCGGCGCGCCGGGCTTCGCGCGGTGTCGCCTCCGCCATTGGCGTGTCGCTGACGCCGGTTTCGAACCGACCGCGGGTCGACGCGGCACCTGCCTGGCCACCTGCCTCCGGCGCTGCGCCGTCCGGCAACGCGTGTTCGCCACGTTCACTGCGCTGGCGATCGCGTCCGGGTCTGCGCTGTCCGCTTTGCGGCCGATCGTCGCTTTGCTCAGCCGCTGCGGCGCCGAAGCGCGGTTCGTCGTGCCTGTCGGTCAACGCATCGCCTGCATCGCGCGAGTGAACTTCGCTGGCCGTGCCTTCGCGATCCGACAATTCACCGGCCGCAGCCGCGGCCTGGTCCTGGTCTGGATTCGCTGGCGCGACCCGGATTTCAACCTCGCGCGAATCGTCGCGGTCGCGACCACCGCGCCCACCACGGCGGCCACGGCGGCGAGCCGGCTGGCCTTCGCCCTGGGCTTGACCAGGGTCGGAACCTGCGATGGCAGCGCCTGTCGCCAGGCTTGCCTCGGCGGCGCCGGGTTCGGTTCTTGTTTCCTGAACCGGTTTGGAACGGCGTGGGTCCTGGTCGCCATGCGAGCCGCGTCCGCCTCGGCCCGGGCGCAGCTCGCCGCGGCCTTCGCCCGGTGCCGAGCCTTCGTTGCGCTGAGGACGCTCCTCGGCGCCGCCCCCGACCAAAGCTTGTGGTGGCGCGTCCTGATCCGGCGCCGAGCGCTCGGGCCGATCGCCGCGGCCACCACGATCGGGACGCTCGCCGCGCTCGGGGCGCTCCGAGCGATCGCCGCGCTTGGTTCGATCTTCCCGAGCCTCGGCAACGGCGCCGTTGCGCTCGGTCCTGTCGCGTTCGGGTCTCTCGCTTCGATCACCACGCTCGCCGCGTTCACCGCGTCCACCACCGCGCCCGCCGCGTCCGCCGCGCGCACCTCGGTCGCCGCGGTCGCCACGCGCTTCACCTCGCGCAGCGGCAGGCAGCGCCGCCGCTGTGACGGGACTCTTGGCTGCCACAGCCACGTCGGGTGACGCCGCATCGCTTGCAAGCAGGCGCTTCAGCCATTTGAAGATACCGCCTTCATGGGTCGATGCCGGCGCGGCCGCTGCGGCGAGTGGCGTGGGTGCGGACTTGGCTGCTGCCTCCACCGGGGCCGGCTTCGGCGTGGCCACCGGCGCCGGCGTCTCGGGCAGCAGGCCCTTGATCACTGGCTCCTGCTTCGCCTTGCTCTTTTCACGGCGCGTGAAGCCGACCTCTTCTTCGGGCTCATCCACCATCTTGTAGCTGGCTTGCAAGTTCTCCAGCCGCGGGTCATCCTGTCGCAAGCGCTCCAGGCGATAGTTCGGCGTCTCGAGATTCTTGTTCGGAACCAGCAGCACCGTCACGCGCTGCTTCAGTTCGATCTTCGAGATTTCGGTGCGCTTCTCGTTGAGCAGGAAGCTTGTGACCTCCACAGGCACCTGAACGTGCACCGCCGCGGTGTTGTCCTTCATCGACTCTTCCTGCACCATGCGCAGGATTTGCAGCGCCGAGCTTTCCGTGTCACGGATATGGCCGGTGCCATTGCAGCGCGGGCACGTGATGTGCGAGCCTTCGCTCAGCGCCGGGCGCAGGCGCTGGCGGCTGAGCTCGAGCAGGCCGAACTTCGAGATCGAACTGAACTGCACGCGCGCCCGATCCTGGCGCAGGGCGTCGCGCAGGCGGGTCTCGACCTCACGCCGGTTCTTCGACTCTTCCATGTCGATGAAGTCGACGACGATCAGGCCGCCCAAGTCGCGCAAGCGCATCTGGCGCGCGATTTCATCCGCGGCTTCGAGATTGGTGCGCGTGGCGGTTTCTTCGATGTCGCTGCCGCGCGTGCTGCGCGCGCTGTTCACGTCCACCGACACCAGCGCCTCGGTGTGGTCGATCACGATCGCGCCGCCCGAGGGCAGGTTCACGGTGCGCGCAAACGCGGTTTCGATCTGATGCTCGATCTGGAACCGGCTGAACAGCGGCGCGTCGTCACGGTAGCGCTTCACCTTGTGCGCCGTATCGGGCATCACATGGCTCATGAACTGCTTTGCCTGCTCGAAGATGTCGTCGGTGTCGATCAGGATTTCGCCGACGTCGGACGTGAAGTAGTCGCGGATCGCGCGGATCACCAACGATGATTCCTGGTAGATCAGGAACGCACCCTTGCCGGCCTTCGCCGCATCGTCGATCGCGGTCCACAACTTGAGCATGTAGTTCAAGTCCCACTGCAGCTCGGGCGCGGTGCGCCCGATGCCTGCGGTGCGCGCGATCAGGCTCATGCCCTTGGGGTATTCGAGCTGATCGAGGTTTTCCTTCAGCTCTTCGCGGTCTTCGCCTTCGATGCGCCGGCTCACGCCGCCGCCGCGCGGGTTGTTCGGCATCAGCACCAGGTAGCGCCCGGCCAGGCTGACGAAGGTGGTGAGCGCCGCGCCCTTGTTGCCGCGCTCTTCCTTTTCAACCTGCACCAGCAACTGATCGCCGTCGCGAATCGCGTCCTGGATGCGCGCCGTGCGCACGTCGACACCTTCGCGGAAGTAGTTGCGCGAGATCTCCTTGAACGGCAGGAAGCCGTGGCGCTCTTCGCCGTAGTCGACGAAGCAGGCTTCGAGCGAGGGCTCGACGCGGGTCACGACCGCCTTGTAGATGTTTCCCTTGCGTTGTTCGCGGCCTTCGATTTCAGTCTCGAAGTCCATCAGTTTCTGGCCTTCGACAATGGCCAGGCGGCGCTCTTCGGCCTGCGTCGCGTTGATCAGCATGCGTTTCATGTGCACTCCAACTCCGTGCGCTGCCCGATGTCGCAACGCACAATCCACCGTCCCCTGCGGCCTGACCGCGGGCGACACTTCGATGCACGAAAAACGCTGGAAGGCCCGGAAGGAATCGCCCTGGACTGCGTGCCTGGCTGCCCGGTCGTCAGACCGGGCGGGCGCGCAGCGTTGGCGCTTGCGTGGTGGTGATGCTTCTGCGCTGCAGATGCTGCGCGCGGCGTTGCGGCCGGGGCAGAGTTGCTGCACGTGAATCGCTCGGCCAGGACCACCTCGCGCCGGTGATTGCAGCACGGAAGCGGCAGGCATGCCGTTTCGGCGCTTCAACAAGGGGCAGCGAGTGGGGGGCCGGGGTCAACATCCGCATGGGATCACTTGACGCGAGGTGGGAGGCCTGGGCCAGCAGTACCGGCGCTTGGCACCGGGGAAACTGCTGTGGCTCGTGTCTCCCGCCGTGGAAAACCTATTGGGTGGGTGCCTTCTTTGCGTTGCTCTGCCGCACCGAGAGCCTGGGCCGCAGCGCCAGTCATTTGGCCCTGCCTGCCCCGCACAACAATGCGTTGCATCACCTGTCGGGCGGGCCCTTCGGCTCGCCCTTGCCACTTGCCGCGTCTCGTCTGATGGGCCAAGGCTAAACTCTTGGTCGCAAATCAACTCGCGCGACATCGTGGTGCAGCGCATTATAAGGGCCAAGGGCGCGGCACCAGGGCAGCCTGCAGCGGCAGGCAGAGCCAGTGCCGCAGGCGCGAGCGTGCACTATGTCTGCATCGACGAAGGCTCGGCCGGGCAGCGCCTGGACAACTTCCTCATCAAGCTGCTCAAGGGCGTTCCAAAGAGCCACGTGCAGCGCGTGATTCGCAGCGGCGAAGTGCGTGTCAACCAGGGCCGCGCCGCCGCCGATACGCGCCTGGCGCTGGGCGACAGGATCCGCGTGCCACCGGTGCGCGTGGCGGCCACCGGCGACCCGCAGGCGGTGCCACCGCGTGAGTTCGCAGTCCTGTTTGAAGACGAGCACCTGATCGCGATCGACAAACCGGCCGGGGTTGCCGTGCACGGCGGCAGCGGCGTGAGCTATGGCGTGATCGAACAGTTGCGCCGGGCGCGGCCGAACGAGCGCTTTCTGGAACTCGTGCACCGGCTCGACAAGGAAACCTCGGGCGTCTTGCTGGTGGCGCGCAAGCGCGCGAGCCTGCTCGCCTTGCAAGACCAGCTTCGGCAGCGCGACAAGGAGGTGTCCAAGACCTACCTGGCACTGGCCATCGGCGCCTGGCCGGAAAAGCTCAAGGTCATCGATGTCGCGCTGCGCAAGACCCTCAATGCCGAGGGTGAGCGCCGGGTTCGCGTGGTCGACGCCGAGCATGATGAGGCGCGCCGCTCGATCACGCTCGTCAAGGTGCAACATCGCTACGCCGGCTTCACGCTGCTCGAGGTCAACATCAAGACCGGGCGAACGCATCAGATTCGTGTGCATTTGGCCAATGCCGGTCACCCGATCGTCGGCGATACGAAGTACGGCGATTACGATCTGAACAAGGCCTTGGCGCGAGGCCTGGTTTGGCCCGGCGTCGCGCAACAAGGAATTGCGCAACGCTTCGAAGGAATGTTCTTGCATGCCGCTCGATTGCGCGTCACGCATCCCGCCAGCGGCGAGCGCCTGGAGTTGGTTTCGCCCTTGCCGGCGCAGTGCCAGGCTTTTCTGCAGAGGCTCACCCCATGGTCCGGATCAGCCGACATCGCCGCTTCGACCTGATTGCGTTTGATTGGGACGGTACCCTGTTCGACTCGACGGGGTTGATCACTCGTTGCATCCAGGCGGCCTGCGCCGACGTCGGCGCACCGGTGCCCAGCAGCCGCGACGCGAGTTTCGTGATTGGTCTGGGCCTGAGCGACGCCCTGCAACACGCCGCGCCGACGCTGCCGCGCGAACGCCATCGCGAACTTGCCGACCGCTATCGACATCACTATTTCGCCAAGCAACATGAAGTCCTGATGTTCGACGGTGCGCTGGCGATGCTGAACGAGTTGAAGGGTCGCAAGCACAGCCTCGCGGTGGCCACCGGCAAGTCGCGCCGCGGCCTGGACGAAGCGCTGCAGAGCGTGCAACTTGCAGGCATTTTCGAGGCCACCCGCACGGCGGACGAGACCGCATCAAAACCGAACCCGCGCATGCTGCTTGAGTTGATGGATGAACTCGGCACGACGCCCGAGCGCACGCTGATGATCGGCGATACGACGCACGACCTGCAACTCGCGGTGAACGCCGGCACGCCAAGCATCGCCGTCAGCTACGGTGCGCATGAACACGCCGAGTTCGACGCCTTTGCGCCGCTGTGCGTGGCGCATTCGGTGCTTGACCTGCACCGCTGGTTGATCGCCAATGCCTGATCCCGGCACGCCGCAGCAGGCGCTGCGCCAGGTGCTTTGCAGCTCGCACGAACTGCAGGAAAAAGGCAAGGCACTGGTGTTCGACGTCCTGCACTACAAAGCGCCGGCGACAGCATTTGCATTGCGTTTCGACGGTCAGGTCGTCGCCTATCTGAACCGCTGCGCCCATGTGCCTGCCGAAATGGATTGGCAACCGGGTGAATTTCTCGATGCCGGGCGCGAGTTCATCCTGTGTTCGATCCACGGTGCCGCGTACGAGCCGCGCGACGGGCGCTGCATCGGCGGCCCTTGTGGGCGCGGCCGTCTGACACCACTCAGGGTGACCGAGCACGCCGGCCAGGTGTATTGGTATCCTTGCGTCGACACGCAGCCGGCGTTCGCCGATTGACGAGCCGGCGCGCCGGCCCCGGGCCGTGCGATTTGCACAACGACCTTCGAGCGGCCCACGACACGAAAGCCCACCATGACCGCCGACGACCCGACTCCCAGCCCAAGCTCGGCGCAAACTCCGTCAGAGTTCCCTTCGACCGCCACTGCAGCGCCGGCGACGCCGCGCCCCGGCTGGGACGTCGCGCTCGAAAGACTCGCGCAAGACATGCTCAAGGACCGCCGCTCCGAGCGGCGCTGGCGCATTGTCAAGCGCGTCACGTGGATCTTGTCGTTGCTGCTGGTGGCGATATTTGCGCTGGGCTCGAGCGGGCGCGTCGCGGCACCGAGCGGGCCGCACACGGCTCTGGTGGACTTGCGCGGCGAAATCTCTTCCGACACCGAGGCCAGCGCCGAAACCCTGATCGCCGGCATGAAAGCGGCGTTCAAGGACAGCGCTGCGATGGCCGTGGTGCTGCGCATCAATTCGCCCGGCGGCAGCCCGGTGCAGGCCGGCATCGTGCACGACGAGATTCGGCGCCTGAAGGCCTTGCACGGCAAGAAGGTCTACGTCGTGATCGAAGAGGCCTGCGCCTCGGGTGCGTACTACATCGCCGTCGCAGCCGATGAAATCTATGCCGACAAGGCATCGCTCGTCGGCTCGATCGGCGTGTTGATGGACGGCTTTGGCTTCACCGGGACGATGCAAAAGCTCGGCGTCGAGCGCCGCCTGATGACGGCCGGCGAGAACAAGGCACTCGGCGACCCGTTTTCGCCGCTCTCGCCGAAGCACCGCACGCATGTGCAGGCGATGCTCGACCAGATTCACCAGCAGTTCATCAGCGTCGTGAAACAGGGGCGAGGCGAGCGCTTGAAGCAGACTCCTGAAACCTTCAGCGGCCTGTTCTGGAACGGCGAGAAGGCCGTCGAACTCGGGCTGGTGGACAAACTTGGCAGCCTGGATTTCGTGGCGCGCGAAGTGATTCACGCCGCCGAAGTGGTCGACTACACAGTCAAGGAGAACATGGTGGAACGCCTGGCGAAGCGCTTCGGTGCATCGATCGGCGCCGGCGCCGTGAAGGCGTTGCGTTCGATCGGCGGGATTCGATAGGCGCCGGGCGCGCGGCTCACGCGCGAATCAAGCCGCTGCAAGCAGCAGGCCCTTGGTCTCGATGAAGCTCACGACATCGGCCAGGCCGGTGCGGGTTTTCAGATTGCTCATCACGAACGGCTTGGCGCCGCGCATGCGCAGGGTGTCGGCGCGCATCACGTCCAGGCTGGCGCCGACATGCGGTGCGAGGTCGGTCTTGTTGATCACCAACAAGTCGCTCTTCGTGATGCCCGGGCCGCCCTTGCGCGGGATTTTTTCGCCGGCGGCGACGTCGATCACGTAAATCGTCAGGTCCGACAGTTCCGGGCTGAATGTGGCGGCCAGGTTGTCGCCACCGCTTTCGATGAAAACGATATCGGCATTCGGAAACTTCTCAAGCATGCGGTCCACGGCTTCGAGGTTGATCGATGCATCTTCGCGAATCGCGGTGTGCGGGCAACCTCCTGTTTCCACACCCATGATGCGCTGCGCGTCCAGTGCACCGGCCACGGTCAGCAGGCGCTGGTCTTCCTTGGTGTAGATGTCGTTCGTGATGACGACGATGTCGTAGCGATCGCGCATCGCCTTGCACAGCATCTCGAGCAACGTCGTCTTGCCGGACCCGACCGGCCCACCCACGCCGACGCGCAGCGGCGGCAGTTTCTTGGTCCGGCGCGGGATGCTGTGAAGCCTGTTGTGCATGGCGGAGTTCATGCGGTGCATTGTCCACGCATGTCAACCCATCACGACCGAAACAGCCGCGAATACTGGGTCTCGTGCTGCGCCGAAAGAACCGCCAGCATTGGCGTGAAGGCCTGGCGCTGCGTGTCGGGCAGGGCGATTGCCTGGTCCACCGCGGCGGGGATGGCGTCAATCAGCGCCGCCAGCATGCGTTGCGCCGACGCCTGGCCGAGCGGCACACACTTCATCGCCGCCTGCACCATGTTCTCGGCCCAACTGAAGGCCAGACTCAGCATCGCCTCACGCCGCGGCGCTGCGGTCTGCACGGCGGCCAACGCAAAGGCGATCACCCAGTTCGGTGCCGGTTCGAGGGCGGCGAGCAGATTCAGGCGCGAGTCGCCAGGTGCATCGGCGCCCCGATTGCGCAACCACGCCAGCAGGGATCGGCCCATTTGTTCGCTTTGCTGGCGCTGCTCGGCGCTCTCGCGCGTGCGTTGGACCCAGGCATTGAGTTGCGTCAGCCTCGCGGCGTCAAACGCGCCCCAGGCGTCGAAGGCTTGGGCCGCCACCGCGAGTTCGCTGCGGGCCAGGCCCAGGTGCAGCTGGTCGAGCAGCCACGTCGTGGCCTGGTCTTCGTCGCGCACCAGACGCGCCTCGACCGCGGCCTCCAGACCCTCCGAATAGCTGAACCCCCCCACCGGCAGCGCCGGCGAGGTGAGCTGCATCAGCTGCAGCAACGTGGCCGCGGCGATCGGCGCACTGTCGGCCTCTTGAGGAAACGCACGGCCGCCCGAAGTTTCCTCAACCCCCACGGGGGGCGGACGACGTATGTCGTCGGCCTGGGGGCGCTCTCGAGCAAATGTGGCTCTGCCACTTTGCTTGACCCCCACGGGGGGCGGCCGGCTTGGGCCGGCCTCGGGGCGCTCAGGACGGCTTGGGGTGAGGCTGGGCAGGGCCGTGATCATGTCCATGGTCATGTGCCGCGTCGGGTCCCGGACCGGAGCGCTGCACAGGTGCGTGCGAATGGTCGTGGCCAGGGGGGTGGCCGTGAGCGTGCGAAGTGTCGTGCGCATGACCATGACCCCCTTGTGCCGCATAGGCGCCTGCCTCGGGCTCGAAAGCGGCCGATTGCTCCGACACGATCAGGTGCATCTGGCGCAACATTTCGGCCAGCACATGGTCGGGCTCGAGCTTCAGGTGAGTCGGCGTGAGTTCCAGCTGCACATGGCGATTGCCCAGGTGATAGGCGGCGCGCAGCAGGTCCAACGGTGTGCCGTGCTCCGCGCATTGGCGCACCACCAACACCGGCTGTGCAGCGGCGATCACCCGAACCAGCGAGCCGTCTTGCGCCACCAGAACATCCCCGCCGCGCGCGGCCTGGCCGCGCCCCAGAAACACGGCCAGCTTGCGGCCCCGGCTGTCAGTGGTGTCGAAACGGCTTTTCTGGCGAACGTCCCAGTCGAGCTCGATCGTGGAGGCGTGCTTCAGCAAGACCGGGGCCAGGCCCCGGCCCTTCGGGATGAGTTTGTCGGCGATCAACATGGCGGTTCGGTGGCGCGAAGAGCGCAGTTTGACAGCAATTGCCGCACGCAGCGTTCAACCATTTGGCCGGAAGGTACTGCCGGCGCGGGTGGCGTCAGGTCTTCGGCTTGCGCTGCGACAAGGCCTTGATCGAAGGCAGCACCAGTCATGGTTTGCCAGAGCTTGCGCGGTGCGGCGAAACGGGTCAGGATTTGAGCGATCGGCGAATCGCCCAAACCGTAGTCCACTCGAGGAGGCGGAAGTGAATCCGACGGCTCTGGTTTCGTCACTGCCGGCGAGCGACTTGCTCGCTGTCGAAGCCGCATTGCGCATCCTGCGCCGCTTGCTGCGGGGATTTCGAGGTTCGGTGGGCCTGCGCCTGTGGAACAACACCAGCGTTCGCCTGGGCGCGGCAGCACCCGAATTCACGATGGTGGTTCGCGACCCGACGGTGGTGCGTGAATTGGTGTTGCAGCAAAACCCGCTGTTGCTGGCCGAGGCGCATTTCCGCGGGTTGATCGATTTCGAAGGCGACCTGTACGCGGCGCTGAGGATGAAGACACATTTCGAGTCGATGTCGCTCAGCTGGCGCGAGCGCGCTGCGCTGTGGCGCGACGCGCTGCGCCTGCCCAAGCGCCAGCGCCTCGTCGTCCCGCCCACGGCGGTGGGCGCCGGTGACAACGCGCAGCGCTTCGCACATCACCATTCGCGCTTCACCGACCAGGCGGCGATCGCCTTTCACTACGACGTCTCGCATCAGTTCTACCGGCTCTGGCTCGACGAGCAGATGGTGTACTCGTGCGCCTACTTCGAATCGCCTGACGACTCGATCGACGCGGCGCAGCGCAACAAGCTCGATCACATCTGCCGCAAGTTGCGCCTGAAGCCGGGCGAACGGCTGCTCGACATCGGCTGCGGCTGGGGGGCACTGGTGTGCTGGGCGGCGCAGCACTACGGTGTGCAGGCGCATGGCATCACGCTGAGCAACGAGCAGCTCGGGTTTGCACAGGCGCGCATCGCCGCTGCAGGCCTGCAAGACCGGGTGACGGTGGAGTTGCTCGACTACCGCGACCTGAAAGGCGAGCGCCTTTACCATAAGGTGTCCAGCGTGGGCATGTTTGAACATGTCGGCCTGGCGAACCTGCCCGTCTACAACGCCACCGTGATGCGCGTGCTTCGCGACGATGGCCTGTTCCTGAACCACGGTATCACGCACGACGAAGAAGGCTGGCAGCCCGGGCTCGTTTCCGAGTTCATCAACCGCTACGTGTTCCCCGACGGCGAGCTCGACACGGTGAGCAATGTGCAACGTGGCATGGAGCGCGCCGGATTCGAGATCCTGGACGTCGAAGGATTGCGTCCGCACTATGCGATGACGCTGCGCCGCTGGGTGCAACGCCTCGAAGCGAATCGCGACGAAGCCTTGCAGCATGTGGACGAAACCACCTACCGCATCTGGCGGCTCTACATGGCGGCGTGCGCGCTCGAGTTCGAATCGGGAGGCACCGGCATCTACCAGATCCTCACCGGCAAGCGCCAGGCTGGGGCACCGGCGGTGCCGCTGACGCGACGCGACATCTACGCCACGGGCGCGCACGCAGCACACTGAAAGCCGCGGCTCGCGGCAGCGCGATTCGCTGCGCAATCCCGCAATGCGCAGGCATTCAACCGTCGCGCGCCGCCGACCCGTTCGGCGCAATCGCCAGCGCCACCTGTTCGGCCTGCGCGGCAATCGCCCGCAGCAACCCGCCGGGTTGGCGAATGTCGAAGCCGACGAAGTAGACGCCGGTGAGCGCGCCGGTGCCAGCCACGTCAAGTGGCATGCCGTTGGTATCGAGAGCCGGCTTCGGGCCGGGAAAGAGTCTGTCGATTTGTGCCTCGTATCCGGTGGCCAGGATCACGCTGTCGAACTGGTGTTCGCTGCCGTCAGTGAATCGAATCCCCTGCGCCGTGAAAATCTCAATGCCCGGGTGTACCTCAATCTCGCCGCGCTTGATTCGAGCCAGCGTGCCGACGTCGATCACCGGGGTCTTGCCATGTTCGCGCAACTGGCGCAGCGGCGAGATCGGCGCGGTGCGCAGCCCCCAGCGGCGCAGGTCGCCCACCGTCAGGTCGCGCAACAGGCGCGCGAGCGCGTCGCCCAATGCCGTGGGCAACTTCGACAGCATGATCGACGATAGCTGCGTCGGCCGGCCGAGCACGTCACGATGCACCAGATTGATCGGTGAGCGCACCGACAGTGCGGTGCTCACGCCGTGTTCGGCAAGATCGAGCGCGATCTCGGCGCCGGTGTTGCCCATGCCGACCACGAGTGTGCGTTGCCCGGCGAAAGGCGCCGCGCTGCGGTAGTCGCGGCTGTGCAGGACCCGGCCCTGGAACAGCGCCTGACCGGCGAAGACGGGAACATTTGGGACGTTGTTCGCGCCGGTGGCCAGCACCACGCTGCGCGAGACGAATTCGCGCCCGGTTGCGGTTCTGGTCAGCCAGCCCGATGGCGCCGGCGTGATGGCCACCGCCTCCTGGCCGAAGCACGGCGTGATGCCGTACCGCTTCGCGTATCCGGCCAGATAGTCGACTACGCTGCGGCGTGGTACGTAGCGAGGTGCGGCCTCGGGGAACGGCAAACCCGGCAGTGCCGACAAGTCTTTCACGGTGTGCAGGTGCAGCCGCTCGTAGTGCGCGCGCCACGACGCCGCCACTGCGTCGGCCCTTTCGATCACCGTCGCGCGCAGCCCGCGCCGCGCCAGGCAGCCCGCGACGGCCAGGCCGGCCGGGCCGGCACCGATGACGAGGGTGTCGGTTCGATCGCTCATGTGCCCTATCCTGTGCCGTGTCCTGCGCCCGGGGCGAATGGTTCAGAGCAGGGCCTGGACCTGCTGCCAGCGCGGCAGCGGCTGTACTGCGCCGAAGCCCTGCGTGCTCAGCGCAGCGGCGATGTTCGCCACGCGTGCGGCTTCGACGAGCGGTGCGCCGCGCGCCAGTTGCGCCAGGCATGCGCCGGCGAAGCAGTCGCCGGCGCCGGTGGCGTCAACCGCGGTCACCGGGAATCCGGCAAGCGACGTCTGGCTCACACCGTCCGACACGATGCAGCCCTGCGCCCCACGCTTGAGCACGACGCTGCGCGCGCCCTGTGCGTGTGCCCAGGCGATGATCGCCGGGGGCGACTCGAACCCAGTCAGCAAAGCGATCTCGTCGACGCTGGGCAGGAACAGGTCGCAGTCCGACAGCACCTGCCGCGTCAATTCCAGCGCTCGCGGCGCCGACCAGAGCCGTGGCCGGTGGTTCAGATCGAAACTGATGCGAGTGCCGGCGGCGCGCGCGACAACCATCGCTTCGAACACCGTGGCGCAGGCGGTTTCGCTGATGGCGAGCGAGATCCCCGACACATGCAGTTGCGAAGCTTGCGCGATCAACTCGCGCGGCAAGTCGGCCGGCAGCATCAGGCTCGCCGCGCTGCCATCGCGACGGTAGGTGAACTCGTGGCCGCGTGCACCGTGGCTGACGAAGTACAGGCCCGTCGGCGCGCCGGCAACTACGCGCACGCCGTCGGTGGCCACGCCTTCCGATTGCCACAGTGCGAGCAGCGCGTCGCCGAAGCTGTCGTCACCGACCTGCGTGATGTAGGCGCAGCGCGCGCCAAGGCGCGCCGCTGCGATCACTGCGTTGGAGGTGTCGCCGCCAAAGCCCATCTGAAACTCGGGCCGAGCCGGGTCGCGTTGGTTGAACTCGATCAGCGGCTCGCCGATCGCCACCAGGTCGAACCTCTTGCCGTTCATCGTGTGCGACTGCGGCAGGCGCGCCGATCGACACTGCGGTCTAAAAAAGGAAGTAGCGCTGCGCCATCGGCAGCACGCTGGCCGGCTCGCAGGTGAGCAGCTCGCCGTCAGCGCGCACCTCGTAGCTCTGCGCATCCACTTCCATCTTCGGCAGGTAGCTGTTGTGCACCATGTGGTGCTTGCGCACAGCGCGGCAGCCGCGCACGGCGCTGACGGGCTTGTGCAATCCAAGCCGATGCTGCAAACCGCTGTCGAGCGCGGTGCGGCTCATGAAGGTCAACGATCCCTGATGCAGTGCGCCGCCGAAGGAGCCGAACATGGGCCGGTAGTGCACGGGCTGGGGCGTCGGGATCGACGCGTTCGGGTCGCCCATGGCCGCGGCCGCGATGAAGCCGCCTTTCAGGATCAACGCGGGTTTGATACCGAAGAACGCCGGCTTCCACAACACCAGGTCGGCCCATTTGCCGACCTCGATGCTGCCGACTTCATGCGCGATGCCATGCGCGAGTGCCGGGTTGATCGTGTACTTCGCGACGTAGCGCTTGGCGCGTGCGTTGTCGTTGCGTTCGCTGTCGCCCGGCAGCTTGCCGCGCTGCAGTTTCATCTTGTGTGCGCTTTGCCAGCAGCGCAGGATGACTTCGCCGACGCGCCCCATCGCCTGCGAATCGGAGCTGAACATGCTGATCGCGCCCAGGTCGTGCAACACGTCTTCGGCGGCGATCGTCTCGCGCCGGATGCGGCTCTCGGCAAACGCCAGGTCTTCGGCAAGATTGGCGTCGAGGTGGTGGCACACCATCAGCATGTCGACATGCTCGTCCAGCGTGTTCACGGTGTAGGGCATGGTTGGATTGGTCGAGCTCGGCAGGAAGTTTTCTTCGCCGACGACGCGCAGGATGTCGGGCGCGTGGCCCCCGCCCGCGCCCTCGGTGTGGAAGGCGCACAGCGTACGGCCCTTCGTCGCCGCGATCGTGTTCTCGACGAAGCCCGATTCGTTGAGCGTGTCGCTGTGGATCGCGACCTGCGTGTCGGTTTCTTCGGCGACGCTCAGGCAACAGTCGATCGCCGCCGGTGTCGTGCCCCAGTCTTCGTGCAGCTTGAGGCCGATCGCGCCGGCTTGCACCTGTTGGCGCAAGGCTTCGGGCCGGCTCGCGTTGCCCTTGCCAAGAAAGCCGAGGTTCATCGCAAAGCCGTCGGCCGCCTGCAGCATGCGCGCCAGGTTCGAGGGCCCGGGCGTGCAGGTGGTCGCACACGTTCCGGTCGCCGGGCCGGTGCCGCCGCCGAGCATGGTCGTGATGCCGCTGGCCAGCGCCTCTTCAATCTGCTGCGGGCAGATGAAGTGGATGTGCGAGTCGATGCCGCCGGCGGTGACGATCATGCCCTCGCCGGCGATCACTTCAGTGCCCGGGCCGATGACGATATCGACCCCCGGCTGCACGTCGGGGTTGCCGGCCTTGCCGATGGCGGCAATGCGCGAGCCGCGAATTGCGATGTCGGCCTTGACGATGCCCCAGTGGTCGAGGATCACGGCGTTGGTGATGACGCAGTCAACCGCGTCGTTCGCCCCGGCTCCGTTGCTGCGCTGGCTTTGGCCCATGCCGTCGCGGATCGTCTTGCCGCCGCCGAACTTCACCTCTTCGCCGTAGCCGCCGGCTTGCAGCGTGAAGTCGCGTTCCACTTCGACCAGCAGTTCGGTGTCGGCCAGGCGCACGCGGTCGCCCAGCGTGGGGCCGAACATTTCGGCGTAGGCGCGGCGTTCGATCGTGGCCATGTTGTCTTTTCAGAGTGGCCCTTGCACTAGGCCGCGGAATCCCCAGACCTGCCGCGCACCCGCGAAGTCGACCAGCTGCACCGTGCGCTGCTGGCCAGGCTCGAAGCGCACCGCGGTGCCTGAAGCGATGTTCAGCCGCATGCCGCGCGCGGCTGCGCGGTCGAACTGTAAGGCGCCGTTGGTTTCGGCAAAGTGATAGTGCGAGCCCACCTGGATCGGCCGGTCGCCGCTGTTCTCGATCACCAAGGTCACGCTTCGCCGTCCCGGGTTGAGCACCAACTCCGCGGCGTCGACGAGCAGCTCGCCCGGCGTCACTTGCGGCCTCGCCATTCGACTGGGCCAGCCAGGACGACGCCCACGAGCAGCAGCCCGAACAGGTCACTCGCATGCCAATGCGGGCCGCTCACGCCGTGGCTGTCGTGGGCCGCGAGCCCGCCGGCAGCGAGCAGCGTGCCTGTCCCGACAATCGCTCTGTTCATCTGCATTGGCGTTGCCTTACACGATCGGTTGGTGCACCGTCACCAGCTTGGTGCCGTCGGGGAAAGTGGCCTCGACCTGGATGTCCGGGATCATCTCGGCCACGCCGTCCATCACGTCGGCGCGTGCCAGCACCAGCTTGCCGTCGCTCATCAATGCGGCCACGCTCTTGCCGTCGCGCGCGCCTTCCATGATCGTCGCACTGATCAATGCCACGGCTTCAGGGTGGTTCAGCTTCAGGCCACGCGCGCGGCGGCGCTCGGCGAGCAGGGCCGCGGTGAAGATCAAGAGCTTGTCTTTCTCGCGCGGTGTCAGGTGCATGGGGCCGGGCTCGCAAGGAAATGATAGGCAGCCCCGAGGCCCCTTGACCCCTCGGCGCCTGGGCCACGGACAGGCCTGTATCAGACCAGTGCGCACTCAAAGCAGATTGCGGTGCGCATCTTATCGCTCGCCGCGAGTACTGCTAGCAAGTGCAATGCCGCGCCCACGTCCCCGCCCACGGCCCCCCCCACGCCCAAGCCCGCGCCAACGCCGCCCCCCTAGCCCCGGCGCGGCCACCCGCCCA
>JAEMQF010000252.1 GCA_022758925.1 Burkholderiales bacterium
ACGGCCGGGCGGGGGCTCATGCAGCGGGTTCCTGCGCGAGCATCTGCTTGAGCAATGGAACCGTGACGCCGCGCTGCTCGGCCATTGAAAATTCGTCAAGACGGTTCAGCAGATCGAACAGGCTCTTCAGATCGCGCGCGAACCGGGTCAACAAGTACTGCATCACTTCGTCGCTGAGCAACATGCCGCGCCGGTCAGCCTCGCGGCGCAGTTCGGCGCGAGCTTCATGCTCCGACAAAGGCTGCACCGCCATGACGTGGCCCCAGCCCAGACGCGAGCGCAAGTCCTCGCGCAGGTTCAAGTCCACCGGCGGAACGCGGCCGGCGGCGACGATCGTTGCAGCCGTCGAAGCGGCTTGCACGAACAGCGAGAAAGCACAGTGTTGCTGCTCTGGGCCGAGCCGCTCGCAATCGTCGATGACGACGATTGCGCAATGCTCGGCCGCGGTCCACGGTGCCGCGACATCGGCACTGAAGCTCGCACAAGGCACGCCGTCGGCGAGGAAGCGGCCCATCACGGCCTGCGTCAGGTGCGTCTTGCCGCTGCCCGTGGGGCCCCACAGGTAGACCGGCGCAGCGCCCGGCACCAGCGCGCGCAGATGGGCGAGGATCGAGGCGTTTGCGCCGGTTGCGAAATTCTCGAACGTGCGCGCTGTCGCAGTGCCGATCGGCAGCGGAAGTTGTTTCATCCGCGCTTCATCTGCGGCACAAGGGGCTTTCCAGGAGCCTGCCGGGCTTTGGGTCGGGCCCGCGTTCGGCCTGTTTCGGGGCTGGGTCTCATGGCACGAGTTACGCTGGACCGCTGCTGCAGGGGTGCGGGCCTCACGCGTCGCTCAAAGTCGCGGTGTAGTGAGCGATCAGCGACAGCAGGTCTTCTTCCGAGTACGGCTTGCCCATGTAGTGGTCCACACCGAGTTCCGCCGCGAGGTCGCGATGTTTCTGCGCAATTCTCGACGTGATCATGATCACCGGCAGGTCGCGCAGGCTGGCGGCGTTGCGGATGTTGCGTACCAGTTCGAAGCCGTCCATGCGCGGCATCTCGATGTCGCACAACACAAGCTGCGGGCGCTCTTCGGCAAGCTTTTCCAGTGCGTCCAGACCGTCCTTGGCGAGCACGACACGATAGCCCTCGCGCGCGAGCAGCCGCTGCGTCACGCGCCGCACCGTCAGCGAATCGTCGACCACCATGACCATCGGCGCCAGCGCTGCTTGGTCAGCCGCCGCACCACCTGCCGCTGCTTCCGGTGCCTGCAGCGCCGTCAGCGTGGCCTGGCGCGCCGCAGGGCCATACAGCGTGGCCAATGCCACCGGGTTGTAGATCAGCGCCACCACCCCCGAGGCCAGGAGCGTGATTCCCGCCAGGCCGGGAACGCGCGACAACTGCGGCCCGAGATTCTTGACCACGACTTCCTGGTTCCCCAACACTTCGTCGACCTGGACCGCGACGCGCTTTTGAGCGCTGCGGATCACGACCACGGTGCGCGTGCGCCCGACCGATTCGTCCGAGCGTGGGCTGAGCTCCAGCAGAGCCCCGAGCCAAAAGAACGGCATGTGGCGCTCGCCCATGACATACAGACCGCTCGTGTGCGCCTGATCGATTTCGACCGACGTCGCGCGCCGCACGATCTCGATCAGCGTCGACGGTACGGCCACCGCCGTGGCCCCGCAGCGCAGCATCAGCACCTGCGTCACGGCCGTCGTCAGCGGCAGGATCAGCTTGAACGACGTGCCTTGATTGGCGCGCGTCGCGGTCGCGATGCGCCCACCGATCGCGTTCACTTCGGAGCGCACCACGTCCATGCCCACGCCGCGGCCGGCGAGTTCGGTCACGCTCGATACAGTGGAGAATCCGGAGGCGAAGATCAGGTTCGCGAGTTCGGCTTCGCTGTAGGCCTTTGCGGCATCGAGCAGGCCCAGCTCGATGCCGCGTTCGCGGATGCGCGCCAGGTCCAGCCCGGCACCGTCGTCACGGAATTCGACAGCCACTTCGTTGCCTTCGTGGGTCACCGTCACGATGATCAGGCCGGTCGGATCCTTGCCTGCGGCACTTCGAACCTGCGGCATTTCAATGCCGTGCGTCACACAGTTGCGGAGCACATGCTCGAACGCGCCGGTGATCCGGTCCAGCACACCGCGGTCGATTTCAATCGAACCGCCGACGATGTCCAGGCGCACCTGCTTGCCCAGTTCCTTGGCCGCCTGACGCACCACGCGATAGAGGCGATCCGACAGGCCTTCGAACTCGACCATGCGGGTGCGCAGCAAGTCGCCCTGCAGCTCGCGCGTCACGCGCGCCTGCGCCACCAACTCGTCTTCCGTGCTCTCCAGTGAGCGCTGCAGCGTACGCTGCACCGTGGCCACGTCGTTCACGGACTCGGCCATCATGCGCGTGACTTCCTGAAAGCGCGTGAATCGATCGAATTCGAGTGGATCAAAGTTTTTCGAGGCGGTCTTCGCCGCTTCGAGTCGCGACGTCATCTGCGTTTCGGCCTGGAGTTCGATGTCGCGCAATTGCATGCGCAAGCGTTCGAGGTTTTCTGTCAAGTCCCCGACTGAACCCTTGATCACGTTGACCTGGGATTCGATGCGTGTGCGTGCGATGCTGACCTCGCCGGCCTGATTCACAAGCCGGTCCAGCATTGGCGTGCGCACCCGAACCGCCGACTGCGCCAGGTTCGCACTGTGGTCGACGGGGGCCCTGGTGCGTTGGATCCCGGTGTCGAAGCGAGACCAGTCGATCGCCCCGACACCCGCACCCGACCCTGGGCCAGCGGGCGCTTCGGCCTCGATCTCCGGCCGTGCCGGCTTGGCAACGATCACCGGTGCTTCGAACAGTGGCGGCGCCATCTCTACCAGCTGATCGAGCGGCTCAAGCATCTGCGCGCGGGTGATCGGGCCAGGCTCGGGTGGCGCGCTGCCGAGCGGCTTGTTCAGGGAACCAGGCTCGGTGCCGCGCGCCGCCTCGAATCGGGGCAGCCCGTTGATCGCCGCACCCGCTTCCGCATAGGCCTGCGCATCGCGATGGCGCAGCGCGTCGAACACCTGAGACAGCGCATCGCTGTGCGACTGCAGGTTCTCGATGTCTTTCGTCGTTGCCGTTGGCTGCGCAAGGATGCGCTCAATGCGCGTTTCGAGCCGGTGCGCCAACTCGCCCAGGCGCATCGCGCCTGCCAGCCGTGCGCCGCCCTTGAGCGTGTGCAAGGTTCGCTTGCAGGACTCGGCGTGCGAGGTGTCGGCAGGACGCTCGATCCACTCGCGCAAACTGCCCGCCAACTGCGGCAGCAACTCGAGTGATTCTTCCTCGAAGATCGGGAACAGTTCTGCGTCGACGGCGTCGATGGCGTCGATTTCGTCCACACCGTCCTGCGCGCCGGACGCGCCGGGCACGCCATGGCGCGGTGCCCGGCGCCGGTCGTGGGCCGCAGGCGCGGGCAGCGGCAGCTTCGTCTCGGGCGCGGTTTCGACGCTCGGTGCGCCGGTTGGCGCAAAGGTGAGCGGCTTCCACTCCATGACTCCCGAAGGCTGAAACCACGAGCGCAGTTCCTCTTGCGCGGATTCCTGTCCACCCTCGGTCGCCTGCGCGCTTCGTACTGCCACCTTGTCGTGCATGCCAACCGGTGCTGGCGAGGCCGGGCCTGGTACCGCAGCGGCTTCAACCTGAAGCGACCCGGCTGGCGCTGCGATGGGTACCGGTGGTGCTGCGCGCTGCACCGGTGGCACCGGGCTCGCAACTCGCGGCAGGTCAGGGGCGACCACGGCCTCGGGCCTCAGGCTCAGTGCGGAAGCTGCAGCCACTTCCGGCGCAGCCGATTGCGAATCGCCCGCCAGGGGCGTCGCGAACGAATCGCCAGGCGACCGGGTTTCGGAGTCGGCCGACGCGGCCAAGTCACCCGACGCGCTCGTGCGGGTCTGGGGCGGCGTGTCGGCGGCGGCCGTCTCAGCTTGGAGCCAGCGCGCCGAACTCAGTTCGTGTTCGTCGAGTCTGGACAGCAAGGTGACGGAGGGTTCCTTCAGAAAGCCAGCGGCAAATTGATGCAACAGTCGCCGAATCTCTTCGGCAGCGTCTGCGAACAAGCGCGCTTCCTGGTGCGTGCCCCGGCCAATCGCCTGCGAGCGCGTCAACGCGTGTTCGAGCGTGCGCGCCAGGTTCGACAGGTTTGCAAAACCGACCGTCGCCGAACTGCCGGCCAACGAGTGCGCCAAGGCGATCGGAATTTCGCCGATCGGACGGTGCAATTCCATGCCCCACTCCGCAAGCTCAGTGGCCAGGCGGCGCGAGAGTTCATCGGCTTCGTTCAGATAGATGTTGAACAGCGCAATGCTGATGCGCAGCGGCCCGACGACCTTGACCAGTTCCGCGTCGGTTTCTTCGGCGTCGCGGGCTTTCCTTTCCACCGCCTCGGGAGGGGGCATTGGACTCGACGCGACAGCCTTCAACTCGCTGGGCGCCGCTTCCACGCGTTCGGGCTGCGCGGGCGTTTCGAGTACCAGATCGGGAGCATGCGGTTCGGCCGATACCATCATCCGTGTTGGCGCGCTGGGTTCGGCTGGCGCAACCGCGGGAAGTTCCTGGTCCAGGTCGAGTTCGATTAGATCGAATTCGGTGTCGGCCACCGGATCGTCGATCGTCTGCGTCAGTCCGAGCACCTCGGTGGTGCTCAGGTCGAAGGGGTCATGCAAAGCCCCGACATCGGCTGGCACGGACCCGGCGCGAATTGCAGGCGTCGAACCCACAGTTGGACTCGGTTCGTCGCCAGGCTGGTGGTCGAGGGCGAACGAAAAATCCAGCGGCTGCGACGCCGGCCTGCTCGGCACGAACGCCGGGGCCTTTGCCGGCGCCGGCGCCGGGGCCGGGGCCGGAGCCGGGGCAAGCCTGCCTGGCGCGATGCTCGGCGCCTGCTTCGCGGCCCTGGGTTCGCTCAGGTTTTCGGCCCGCGATTCACGCCCCTCGCCCGCTGCGGCGTGGGCCTGCGCCCAGGCCACCACGGCAGCGGAGCTGTGCTCGTGGCCACTGCGCGCGGCGATTTCCGCAACCCAGCTGCCGAGGTATTGCAGCGCCCAATGCGTGAACTGCAGCAAATCCCGATCGGCAGCACGCTGCTCAGCCAGGCTTGTGTTGTACAGCTTTTCACAGGTCCACGCGGCCTCGGCGAAGTCCTTCAGCCCCACCATTCGTGAGCTGCCCTTGAGTGTGTGGAAGGCGCGGCGGATCGTTGTCAGGATCGACAGTTCGCCGGGAGCTTCGTTCAACTCGGTCAGAGCATTTCGCGCATCGCCGATGACTTCGCGTGCCTCTTCCAGGAAGACTTCCAGCAGATCGTCCTCCGGA
>JAEMQF010000084.1 GCA_022758925.1 Burkholderiales bacterium
CGTCGGCGACGCCGTGTGGCGTGCCACACAAGGAGCCGGCAACGACGAGTGGCGCCGCAATTCGCCCCGGCCCTTCGGGTTGGGTCTGCCTTGGGGCGCAGGCGTCGTTGCAAATGCTCGCCGTGCCGCCCGGCACGGCTGCGCTGTGCGCCTAGCCTGCGCCCCAAGGCAGACCCAACGCGGGCACGACCCAAAGCCCGACAGGCTCCTAGGCGGCGCTGAGCCACATCGCGGTGTCGAAGGCGCTGCTCATCAAGGGCATGTTCATGCCGAAACTCGCACTCGTAGAAGTCTTCGCGACACCTTTCGAAGGCTTTGCCGTGACGTTCTGGGCCACCTCTGTCGCCCGCTCCCATGACCCGAATTCCTGGGAGCGGGCTACTGAAAAGAATAAAAACATCGGAACGGCACTTTGCGCTCCGCCCAAAAGTCGGCCGCGTCGCGAAAGACGTCGAGCAGTTGTTCGCGTGCCTCCCGGTCGAACTTCGGGTTGTCAGGCAGTTGCTCGAGCACCACCACGAAGCCTGGTTGCGAGCCCGACTTGTGCACCAGGTCGGTCATGCAGTCGTACAGGGCGTCGAGATTCTTTCCGAAGTGCGCCGGGAACGTGAAGGCCTCGGCGATGCCCTCGAGCACGTCCTGCTTGGACTGTGCCGCCGTCAGGTTGGCGTACAGAAAATGCTGGCCCACCGCTTGCGCGGCCTGCAACAAGTCTTCGGCGCGGTAGGCGCGTATCGATTGAACGATATTGGGTCGGACTGTCTGCAACAACATGGTCACGATCCTCCTGTGGTCAATGAAAATCCGTCACGGGGCAGATCACTGCACGATTCGCTTGAAACTCGCGTAATGGTCTGCCGTGTAAAAACAAGCGTCGGGCTGCGTCGCAATCTTCCCTCCACACACAATGCGCTGGGCGCCGCGGTGCCCGCTGCCCGGCGTTGGCACCGTGTACTCGCGATAGAAGCCACGTGGGTACGCGGGCAAAAGCCGCTCCCGATTTCCGAACGTCGTGCCGTCCTTGGCGTGGGGAAACGGGCCGCCGGCAAGAACCAACTTTTCCGTCACCTGAGCCTCGGGCGGGAGCTGCGCCCTGGATACGACGCTGAGTTCTTGCGTGCTTTCTTTCGCTTGCGCCGCGAACGGTGCATGCGCAACAAGAATTACTGTCGCCGAGAAAGCGAGCCCCAACTTTCGCAGGACCTGCTCCAAACGCGGCTGGCCAATCAACAACACGGGTAATCCCTAAATACGAAGCGCGAATGGTACAGAAATCGCACTCAAAGCTCAAGCCCGTGCCTTATTTTTGGGCAGGATCCATCGTAAATTAGTCTGCGCACACATACGTCTAACGCATTGCCAAACATGGAATTCAACACGTATACGGGTAGGTGTGAAACCATCCTGGGATATACCGCCATTGACAGGTGCCCCTCAAAGGAATGGTCTTTACCCCGAGTCGCCCTTGCGGGACACGGGCCTCTGTGTCGCGGTCGACACAGCGCTCATTGCAAGCCACATGGCGACGATGTCGTCGAGTCGTTGCAGGCCGAGCCAGAGGGTTTGCGTGCCGGGTTCAGCGTCGCCATTTCGTCCGAGGAAGCCGCCCAGGGCGGCCACGCTTCGGATCATGTCGCGCAGGGTGGGCAGCGGCTTCGGTGCAGCAGGCTTGTTGGGGGTGGCCGCGCCGCGCACCGGCGGGCGTAGGATCTCGTGCTTGAGCGCGCCCACCCAGGACGCCGCCTCGCGGCGTGCGCCCTGCGCCGCAGGCAAGGAAACCTGGAGCGGCTCGGCGTTATCTCAAAACCGAGGCGAGCGAGGAGAAGACGATGACCCAATGGCGCAAAAAGACCCCGGACGAGACCTACACGGGCGGAGAAATCGATGCGCGGTTGACGGCCGAACTGCCGAAGTGGACGTTCGAAGACGGCTGGATCCGCCGCAAGTACAAGACGAGCGGCTGGAAAGGCACGCTGATGGTCGTCAACACGGTGGGCCACCTTGCCGAAGCCGCTTGGCACCACCCGGACCTGAACGTGTCTTACGCGTTCGTCACGGTGAAGTTGCAGAACCACGCAGCAAAAGGCATCACTGACAAGGACTTCGCGCTCGCGCGCAAGATTGAAGACGTGGTGATGTGGCAGCCGGGCCGGGAAGAAGGCTCTGCGCTCGAAGGCACACCGGATGACCCGCGCTTCAAGTACATAAAGTACGACTGAGCCAACGTCGGCAGCGCGGCGCCCAAATCGGTTGACCCTGCTTGACGCGGGTATGCACCGCGCGCTGCAGCAGGCATCAAGCATCGGGTTCTGCGCAGCCAGACTGTCCCCGATGCGGCACAGCCCGGCGCCCTGTCGTCGCGTTCGCACCGCGCGGCGCGGCGCGGCGCTCCGGTCGCGGAACAGGCCTTGCTTGCGTGCCACTATGCTTGATCATGTTGCTGCCCGCCGTACTTCGCATGCCTGCGCCTTCGACGCTTGAAATTCGCTCCCGGGCGCATGCCGGCGTCAGCGTGCGTGCGCCCGGCCGTCTGCACCTGGGATTCCTCGACCCGTCCGGCTCCCTGGGGCGGCGCTTCGGCAGCCTGGGCCTGGTGATCGAGAATTTCGAGACCGAGATCGAGATCATGGCCGCGAACGCCGATGACATCAGCGCCGACACCCCAGCCGCGCGCGCCGAGATCGGACGCATCGCGCAACACCTTCAGCGCCTGCGTGAACACACCGGTCTGCACGAGCCCGTGGCGCTGCGACTTCGCCAAACCTTGCCAGCGCACGCCGGGTTCGGCTCGGGCACACAACTCGCGCTCGCGGTGGGCCACGCCTTCGCGCGCTGGCACGGCCTGGCGCCGCCAAGTGCCACGCTCGCGCATTGGCTGGCGCGCGGCCAGCGCTCGGGCATCGGCATTGCCGGGTTTGACGCGGGTGGCCTGTTGCTCGACGGTGGCCCGGGCGCGGATGGCGCGACGGCGCCGCTGCTCGCGCGCCTGGCTTGGCCGAACGATTGGCGCGTCGTCGTCGTGCTCGACGCCGGGCAGTATGGTCTGTCCGGACACGCAGAAGCGCGAGCGATCGCCACGCTGCCGGAGATGGCGCAGGCCCAGGCCGCCGATCTGTGCCATCAGGTGCTGATGCGCGTGTTGCCGGGAGCGGCGAGCGGCGACTTCGCGGCCTTTGCGGCGGGGATCAACCATGTGCAGGCGTTGCTGGGCGCGCATTTCGCGCCGGCGCAAGGCGGCAGCGCCTGGACCAGCCTGGCCGTGGGCCGGTTGATGCAGTGGATCGGCACGCGCTTTGGAACTGCCGCAGCGATCGGCCAGAGTTCCTGGGGCCCCACCGGCTTTGCGTGCGTGCCATCCGCCATCGCAGCGCAGCAGTTGGTCGACGCAGCCCGGCAAGCCGGCGTGGTTGACGCATCGCTCGAATTGCGCATCGTCACCGGCCGCAACCACGGGGCTGTGCTGAGCGGCCCGCAACCGCCCTGAACAAAGTGCTCCAGCCAGCGCTCAATAGTTTCCGCTCCTCTCCTTGAAGTGACTCACGATGGAACGCCCTTACATCATTCACATGTTCACGCCCGGCCGGCAGATGAGCCCGTTCGACATCAACATGGCCGCTGACGCGGGTTACCAGATCGTCGTGCCATACACAGAAGTCGGCCTGGAGGCGATCTCCGGCCTGACGCAGGACACGATTTTTTCGCGCGGTCCGAAAGGTACCGCGCGCACCGGCATCTTCATCGGCGGGCGCGACGCGCTACTCGCCGCCGACATGCTGGATCGCGCGAAGGCCGCGATGTTCAAGCCCTTCGTCGTGTCGCTGATGGCCGACCCGAGCGGCGCGTACACGACGGCGGCGGCGATGCTCGCCTGCGTCGAGGCGGCATTGCGGCGAGTCCGCGGCGGCGCCACTCGCGACGGGCCGACCCGCGCGCTGGCGGGCCAGAGCGTGCTGGTTCTCGGAGGCACCGGGCCGGTGGGCCGGATCGCCGGCGTGATCGCGGCGCGCTGCGGCGCCCGAGTGACCTTGTCCAGCCGCGGCGGTGTCGCCGCCGCCGACCAGGCGGCACGCGAGACCGGGCAGCGCTTCCAGGTCGAGTTGCAAGGCGTGTCGGCGAGCGACCGCGCAGCCTTGCGTGAATCGCTGGCGCAGGCCGACGTCGTGCTCGCCTGCGCCGCCGCCGGGGTGCAAGTGGTGTCAGCCGATGACCTGGTTCATGCGCGGCGTCTGAAAGTCGCTGCCGATCTGAACGCCGTGCCCCCCGAAGGAATCGCCGGCCTGGGTGCGATGGACGACGCCAAGGCGCTGGTGGGAACGCAGGCGCTGGGAATCGGCGCGCTGACTGTCGGCAACGTCAAGTACCAGACCCAGCAGCGCCTGTTGCTGCAGATGCGCGAGGCAGCGGTGATGCTGAGCTTTGCTGAGGCATTCGCGACGGCCCAGGCCGTGCTGGCCGAGCGCGCGGGCACGGCAACGCCTTCCTGACAGCCGCCGTGCCTGCCATCGCCGTCGCGGCGCTTTCGGCGCGGCTGCTCGCCCAGGCCACGGCTGAGGCCGGCCTGGACGCGATCGCGCTCGACGTCTTCGGCGATGCCGACACCTGCGCGGCGGCGACGCATTGGTTGCCGATCGGCACGCCGCAAACGCTGCGTATCGACGCGCGGCTGTTTCTCGACACCCTGGAGGCACTGGCCGGGCAGGACATGGTGCAGGGCTGGGTCGCAGGCGCCGGTTTCGAAGGCCGGCCCGAGTTACTCGAGCAGGGCAGCGCACATCTGCCGCTGTTCGGCACGTCGGGTGCGGACGTACGCCGCGTGCGCGACCCGAAGACATTTTTCGATGCGCTGGGCGCGTTGCGCATCGCCCACCCTGAGGTGCGCCTGGATGCCGACGCGTCCCGCGCCGGCTGGCTCGTGAAGGACTTTGCGGCCAGCGGTGGCACGCACATCCGCCGCGCCGATTCGCTGGCGCCCGCGGCGCTCACGGCGTTGCAGTATTGGCAGCGCGAGGTGCAAGGCACAGCGATGTCGGCAACGTTCATCGGCGACGGGCACCATGCCGCCGTGTTGGGTTGCAACGAGCAAATCGTGCAGCCGTTCGGCGTTGCGCCCTATCGATTCCACGGTGTGATCGGCCCGGTCGCGGTTGCCGACGCGGCGCGGCGCGAAGTCGACCGAATCGTCGCGCTGCTGACCGAGGCGTTCGCCTTGCGTGGCTTGGCGAGCCTGGATTTCATGCTCGTCGACGGCGCCGTTCATGTGCTCGAAGTCAACCCGCGGCCGCCGGCCAGCATGGCCTTGTACGCGCACGTCGGCGCGGGCGGTGCGATGCGGGCGCACCTGAACGCGTGTCGAGACGGCGCGCTGCCCGGCGCAGCGGCGCCGGGCAATCGCGTGTGCGGCACCGAGATCGTCTTCGCCGACCGGCCGTTGCGCCTGGATGCCGCGGCAGCCACGACACTGGCCCACGCCGCGCACATCCACGACCTGCCGCGCACCGCGCAACATGAGACACAGTTGCGCCGCGGCGACCCGCTGTGCAGCGTCAGCGCAAGCGGCGCCGACGCCGTGTCGGTCCGATCCCAATTGGCACGGCGCCGCGACGCGCTGCTGCAGATCCTGGAGACGTTTCAATGAGCGAACATCCTGCGCCGCTGGCGGCGTGCGCGCAGAGCGTGAATGCGCATGTGCAGCCTTGGGTAGACCGCCTGCTGCGCGGCGCCGACGCGTTGCGCGTGCGCCTGCTGCGCGACGCGAGCGGCGCGCAGATCGTCGACGCGGGAATCGACACGCCCGGCAGTGTCGCCGCGGGTTTGCTGATCGGCGAAATCTGCATGGGCGGTTTCGGCAGCGTGTCCTTGCGCAGCCAGGCCTTCGAAGGCTGGCCCACCTGGCTCGAGGTTTGCAGTTCCCAGCCCGTGCTGGCCTGCCTGGCGAGCCAATACGCGGGCTGGAGCCTCGCGGCAAGCAAAGAGGAAACCGGCGCGAAGAAGTTCTTCGCGCTCGGCTCCGGCCCGGCGCGTGCGCTCGCGGTGAAAGAGCCGCTGTTCGAAGAACTCGGCTACCGCGACGCCTGCGCGCAGGGTGTGCTGGTGCTCGAGGTCGATCGGCTGCCGCCGGCGGTGATCGTGCGGAAAATCTTGCGCGATTGCGGATTGGTGCCGCAAGCGCTGACCCTGATCCTCACGCCCACCACCTGCGCAGCGGGAATCACGCAAGTCGTCGCGCGGGTGCTCGAAGTCGCACTGCACAAGGCACACTCGCTCGGCTTTGACCTCGGCCAGGTCGTCGACGGCGCGGCCAGTGCGCCGCTGCCGGCGCCCAGCCCCGACGCCGCAGTAGCGATGGGCCGCAGCAACGACGCCATCCTGTACGGCGGCCGGGTTCATTTGAGCGTGCGCGGGTCCGACGCCGCGGCGCGCGCGCTGGCGCAAGCACTGCCGTCGCGCAACTCGCCGGATTTCGGCCGCGGCTTCGCCGAAGTCTTCAAGGCCTCGGGCCACGACTTCTACAAGATCGACCCGGCCCTGTTCGCCCCTGCCGAAGTCTGGGTCAGCAACCTCGACAGCGGCAACACATGGCACGCCGGCGCGCTCGACATGGCGCTGTTGCAGGCGCTTTGGTTGCAGCCGGCCTGAACCGTGTGCGCATTGCGCGTTGCGATCATGACCGATGAGGTTGGCTGGCACACGCGCCAGTTGCAGGCGGCATTGCGTGAGCGCGAGGCGCTCGGCCGCTGCGTCGATCTGGCCGATTGCCGCATCGATACCCTGGCGGCTTGGCACGGCCTGGTGATCCCCGGCTTTGGCCGCGACTTGCCCGATGCCGTGCTGGTGCGCGGCATTGCCGGCGGAAGTTTCGAGCAGGTGACGAAGCGCCTGGGGGTGTTGCATTCGCTGCGCGAACTGGGCGTGCCGGTTTACAACGACGCGCGCGCCATCGAGCGGTGTGTCGACAAGTCGATGACGAGTCTGCTGTTGCACGCCGCGGGCGTGCCGACACCGCCGACCTGGGCGCTCGAATCGCACGCTCAGGCGCAGCGCATCGTGATGGCACAGGCCGCCGCCGGTCACGCGTTGGTGCTCAAGCCATTGTTCGGCTCACAGGGCAAAGGACTGCAACGCGTGGGCGCCGTCGATGGCGGGTTTGTCGCGATGCCGGCACCACAGGCGCTGAGACGAGATTTCGGGTCGCTGGCGTATCTGCAGCGTTTCATCCCGGCGCGCTCCGACCCGGGCTTCGACTGGCGCGTCTTCGTCATCGGTGGCCGTGCCGTCACTGCGATGCGGCGCGTGA
>JAEMQF010000362.1 GCA_022758925.1 Burkholderiales bacterium
GACGTTGCAACGTCTGGCGAGATCGATGTCGACACCTTGGTCGAGCAAATTAGCAATGAAGCCCATGCTTCGTCAAGTGTGCTATTTGGTCATTACCAGATCGCCGCTTACGTGAGGGTGTAGGTTCCGTCCCGGCAGCGGCTGGAAACCGCTGCGTACGTCCATTTTTTGGACTGATGACTGACGGTAGCGGGTCGGTACTACCAGTTCGAGCCGCGCGAAAGCAGTCGTCGACACCGCGAACTGCCTCGGGAGTGGCCTACGACCGCTGCACCTCGAACAGCGGCCATTCGAGGCGGCGCCCGTCGCAGGATCCGACGGCCGGTTCGTGCCAGTCAGCGTGAGAACGCCCGCCGGCGACCAACGCCTGCAACCGCTGCCGGTGGTGGAAAGCCTTCGAATTCACGCTCTCGGCTACATTGCTGCCGATGAGGCGGTTTCGAGGCGTCGCCTGTACCGGCCGCTTACGGCGGTACTGCTGCCATAGCCGGTGGCCGGGGAGGTGGCTGGAGCCCCACGCCTCCGGATCGGCAAGAAGCATCGCCGGGGCCGGATCGAACAACTGCTCCCTCTCGGCTCGACGGATCGCTGTCGACCTATTCTGTTGAAGAACTCGGCTTGGGAGCGAGTTGTCGATGCCACGCAACTGATGATTTGCTGGCGATGGGAAGAGGGAGACGCTGATCGTTGCTGTCGTGTGGTTGCGCAACCTCTTCAGGCCGGCATCGCGACCATACTTTGTTGTCCTTCGAACAGCCGCTTGGCCATTCTTCGTAAGTTCTGAGCTGTCGCGGCCAACAAGAACTCATCATGCGCGCCGGTCAGCCCTCTCAGGCGCAATCTGACCTTGCCCCTGGAATGCGTACCCCATAGCCGAGTCACGAATTGGCTTGCTTGGCCTGAGCCGCAAGCCAGTCTTGCTCGAACCGCATCGGGCTGACATAGGCCAGCGTCGAGTGCAGTCGGGACTGGTTGTACCAGAGCAGCCACGCGATGGTTTCGTCCTTGGCTTGGCGCCGCGTCACGAAGCGCTGCCCATGCAGGCGCTCCACCTTCAACGACCCGAACAGCGTCTCGCTGCAGGCGTTGTCCCAGCAGTTGCCGCGCCGGCTCATCGAGGCCGTGATGCCGTACTCGGTGAGGACATCCCTGAAGTCCTGGCTGGCGTATTGGCTGCCGCGATCGCTGTGGAAGATCAGCCCAGCCTGCTTGCTCGGGTGGCGCTTGAACCAGGCCATGCGCAGGGCATCGATGACGATGTCGCGCGTCATATCCTGGCGCAGCGACCAGCCCACCACCTGACGGCTGAACAGGTCGATCACCACGGCCAGGAACAACCAGCCCTCATCGGTGGCGATGTAGGTGATGTCGCCAGCCCAGACCTTGTCGGGCTCGGCCACGATGAACTGCCGGTCGAGCAGGTTGGGCGCAATGGGCAGGTCGTGGTTGCTGTCCGTGGTGACCTTGAAGCGGCGCTTGCCCTTGGCCCGGATGCCATGCAGTTGCATGAGCTTCTGCACCCGCTGCTTGCCCACCCGAATGCCTCTGGCCAGCAGCTCTTTCCACGTGCGCGGCCAGCCGTAGCCGCCGCGCGTTTCAGCGTGGATGGCCTTGATGTGCACCAGCAGCGCGTCGTCGCTGAGGTGGCGGCGTTGCGCGGCACTGGCACGCCGTACGAAGTGCTCGTGGTACCCGGCCACGCTGGCCTCCAGCACTCGGCACTGCACCGAGATCGGCCACACGCGGCGATGACGGTTGATGAAGGCGTACTTCAACTCTGCGCTTTCGCGAAGTACGCCGTCGCTTTTCCCAGGATGTCGCGCTCCATCTTCACGCGTGCCAGCTCGGCCCGCAGCCGGCTGATCTCCATCTGCTCGGCACTCACGACCTTGCTGTCAGCGCCTTTGAGCCTGCCTTGACGCTCAGCCTTGACCCAGTTGAACAGCGTCTGCTCCACAACGCCCAGCGTCCTGGCCGCCGCAGCGATGCTCTGTCCGCCTGTCACCAGCCGCACCGCCTCTTCCTTGAACTCCAGCGTGTAGCGCGCCCGCACTGTCTTCGTCATTTCCGTTCTCCTTGCTCGCATTGAAACACTCAGCAAGGGGTACGTTTTTCGGGGGCAAGGTCAACAGGTCGCTCCAATCCGACAGCAGTTTGAGGTGCTGCGGGTTCATTAAGCCGCAAGCAAGTTCACGTCGAATTGATCAGAATTTACGCGCCCCGACCCCTTTAGCCCGGACATTTCACGAGTCGGGTGATCCGGCGGTTTGTGAAGCTGCTCGGGGTCGTTGAGGGCGGTTTGGCGACCGACGTGAGGTACTGGATGGGTTCAGGGCTGTTTTCGGGCGGACCACCCCCTTACCCCCGTTGTTTGTCAGCGTGCCGGGGACAGCACTGGATGGAGTTCAAGGGCTCAGTGCGAGCAGGCGGGCCGCGGCCAGTGCGAACAGCTCGCGCAGCGGGTGATGCGAGGCCAGCAACACACGCACGCGACGCGTGTTGCGCACAACAGCCGCCCCGATCTTGAGCAAGCGCACGCGGATCGTGGCCGCAGTGGCGCGCTCCAATTCGCTGCCCTTGAGTGCAATGCTGCGCAGTCTGTGCATCAGTGTGTAGGCCAGCGCGGCCAGCAGCAGGCGCAACTGGTTGGCCGCGAAGCGGTGGCAACTCGCACGCGTGCCGAACAGATCGAGCTGGGCCTCCTTGATGCGGTTCTCGGCCTCGCCGCGGGCGCAGTACAGCCGCTCGTACAGCTGGATGGCGTCGCCGGCCAGGTTGGTGACCACGAAGCGCGGGTTGTTGCCCTGCGCGCCATGCTCGAGCCGCGTGATCACCCGGCGTTCGATGTCCCAACTGTCAGCCGCATAGGCGAACTCGTCGATCAACCGCTGCTTGATGCCGGTGCGCTCGTACTCGTCGGCCAGCATCGCTTCGGCGTACTGCACCGTGGCCTCCAGCCTTGCGTTGCGCGCCAGCCCGATGATGTAGCTCACGCCCGAGCGTTCGCACCAGCGCAACAGGCGTTGGCGGCAAAAGCCCGAGTCGCCACGCACGATGATCCGCGCCTCGGGCCAGGCCTGGCGCAACCGGGTGACGAGCAGCTTGATCAGCGCCGCGGCGTTCTTGGCCCCGTCGATGCGGCTGCGCCTGAGCACGCATGCCAGCATCGCCTGGCCGCAGAACACGTACAACGGCAGGTAGCAGTGGTGGTCGTAGTAGGCGTGGAACTCGCTGCACTCCTGAGTGCCGTGCAGCGGCACGTCAGACGCATCGATGTCGAGCACGAGTTCCTCGGGCGGTGTCTGATGGCTGGCGATGAACTGATCCACCAACACACCGTGCAGCGCGACCGCTTGCGCCCGCGTGGCGCGACTCTCCAGGCGGCTCAGCGTGGGCGAGCTGGCCAGCGCGTCGACCCGGCCCACGGCGGTCTGCATCAGCAGATCGTCGCGCAAGGTGTCGTGGTCGTTCAGGTCTTCGTAGCCGCAGCACAGGCCGTAGATGCGCTGGGCCAGCAGGTCGCGAAGGCTGTGCGTGATGCGCGTCGGATCACGCGGGTCGCTGAGCACCGCGGCGGCTGCACGGCTCAGGCCGATGCGTTCATCCACGCGGCGCAGCAGCAGCACACCGCCGTCCGTGCTGATGTCGCCGCCCTCGAAGTTGGCCTCGATCACGCGGCGCCCGAGGCGCCCCAACTCGATCGTCGCATCGGTACACTTTGGCATCGGCAGTCCTCGGTTGTCATTGGCCTCGAATACCTATGACAACGTGCTCACGCACGAGGCTGCCGACCTACTGCTGATGTAGAGTCGAGATGTGGCGCGGTGGTTGTAGGTCTGCGCATCGCTGTTGCCGCCCCTTTCGGTTGGCGGTGCCCTAAGAGCCAGACCCTGGCTCCGTTTCCACATCCCGCTCATCGAACCGAGCATGCGATTTGCTCGCACTCGGCTCTCGGACAAGCATTCATGCTTTCGCCCACGGAAGGTTGTGTGTGCGAGGAGCCAGATGAACCAGCCCCAGGCCCTCATGAAGGTACTCGTTGGGGTAGCGCCTGCCCCCACGTCCACGCACCTTGTGCTTCTTACACAACCACCGGCGTAGCCGCTGTCGAACGTGGTCGTCTACTAGGTGATATGCCGGCCTGACGGGACCCAGGCAGAAGTAATTCGCCCAGCCCGTCAGCTTCCGGTTCAGCCGCCCCACGATCTCCTCGGCATCCAGCAATCCCATGCGGCGATCCGTGACCTCACTGACACTCGCCACCATCCGTTTGATGCTCTTCCTCGAGGGACGGGTGCCAATGTAGGCATGACCGTCCTTTCTTGAATAGCAACGCCCGAAGGTGTAGCCCAGGAAGTCGAACCGCTCCCGCGGTATCTCGCACAGATGGGTCTTCTCCTCGTTCACCGTCAACTTCAGCCGCTCCATGATCCGGCGCATCGACGGCGGCTTCCACGGCTCGCACGCCCTGGAGACGCGCGGGCCCTCAAAGCGGGCGCTCTTTGGCATTCAGGACGGCCCTGCATGGGTGGGGAGCACGGCCGGGGAATCAAGGCGTTACCGCGCAAGCGTCTGGGTGAGATCAAAGACCCACAAGGGAC
>JAEMQF010000303.1 GCA_022758925.1 Burkholderiales bacterium
GCCGCCCTGCTGCCACGACGTCGGCAGGTTGATCGTGCGCGCACAGACGACTGTGGATCGTTTGCGCCCAACAAATCTCATTCAATTGAATGCGAGTTCGTCTACACACGCAGGCTGCGCAGCACCTGCGCGCCGGACCCAAAGCCCGACAGGCTCCTAGCGAAACCTGGCCTGTGACACCGTGCGCAAATCGCCCGGCATCGAGGCGATGTAGGCCGAAAGTGCTTTCAGTTCCACCTGAGTGAAGGGGCGCGCCATGCCCATCATGACGGGGTTGCTGCGCCCGACATGCGGGTTCTTGTCGGTCTGGTAGGCCTTCAGCGCGACGAACAGGTAGTCGGCGTGTTGACCGGCGAGTTTGGGGTAACTCGGGTCGATCGGCTTGCTCAGGCTCTCGCCATGGCAAGAGGCGCAGGCGCCCTTTTTCAGCAATTCGGCCACGGCCGGCGCCGGCGTTGGGGCCCCACCGGCGGCAGCCGCTTTGACTTGTGCTTCGTAGTACGCCGCCACGTCGGCCATGTCCTGGTCGCTCATCGAGCCTGCGATGCTGCGCATCGTCGGGTGCTTGCGCTCGCCTCGCCGGTACGCGGTGAGTGCGGAGACGATGTACTTCGCGCCCTGGCCGGCAATCATCGGCACCTTGTGGATCTCGGGAAAACTCGCCTGGTAGCCGGGAATGCCGTGGCAGCCGACGCACATCGCCACCTTGTCTGCTCCGGCCTTTGCGTCTTGCGCCAGCGCGGGCGTAAGGGTCCCGGCAGCCAGGGTGAACGCGATCATCAACAGCTTTTTCATGGTCCGGTGACTGATTTATTGAGGGACGGGTGCGCAGCAGCGCGCGATTATAGGGGCCCTTATACTGACCACGGACGACCCGCCCGGCCCGCTGCCGGCGCGGCAAATCGTTTGTCCCACGCGCGTGCCAGGCCACGGGCTGGATGCAACCCTCTGGTTCGATTGCTCGCCCATGAAATTCAAAGGTACCGACTCCTACGTCGCCACGCACGACCTGATGCTGGCGGTGAATGCCGCGATCACGCTGAAGCGCCCGCTGCTCGTGAAGGGCGAGCCCGGCACCGGCAAGACGATGCTGGCCGAAGAAGTGGCCGCTGCGTTGGCAATGCCGCTGCTGCAATGGCATGTGAAGAGCACGACGAAGGCGCAGCAGGGCCTGTACGAATACGACGCGGTGAGCCGCCTGCGCGACAGCCAGCTCGCCGATGTGGACGGCGGCGAGCGCGTGAAGAACATCCACAACTACATCGTGCGCGGTGTGTTGTGGCAGGCCTTCACGGCCGAGCAGCCGGTGGCACTGCTGATCGACGAAATCGACAAGGCCGACATCGAATTCCCGAACGACCTGCTGCGTGAAATCGACCGCATGGAGTTCTATGTCTATGAAACGCGCGAGCTGATCAAGGCCAAGCACCGGCCGCTGGTGTTCATCACCTCGAACAACGAGAAGGAACTGCCCGACGCATTCCTGCGCCGCTGTTTCTTCCACTACATCAAGTTCCCCGACGTCGAGACGATGAAGCTGATCGTCGACGTGCATTTCCCCGGCCTGAAGAAAGAGCTGCTTGGCGCGGCGATGAAGAGTTTCTACGATGTGCGCAACCTGCCGGGGCTGAAGAAGAAGCCCTCGACCAGCGAGCTGCTCGATTGGCTCAAGCTGCTGCTGGCCGAAGACATTCCGCTCGAGGCGCTGCAAAGCAGGGACGACAAGGTCGTCGTACCGCCGTTGGTGGGCGCGCTGCTGAAGAACGAGCAGGACGTGTCGTTGTTCGAGAAACTGGTGTTCATGCAACGCCACAACCGATGAGCAACTCGATCGCCCATCGGTTGCGGCGCAACCCTGCCATTGCGGCAGGCGATCGAGCCTGATTCTCCAATGGCGTGGCCAGACCCCGTCACGCTCACAGGCCGGCACGCCCGGCTCGTGCCGCTGGCAAGCAACCACAGTGCCGCGCTGTCGCAGGCCGTGCTCGACGGCGAGTTGTGGCGCCTGTGGTACACGGCAGTGCCGTCGCCCGAGGGCATGGCCGCCGAAATCGAGCGCCGCCTGCACCTGCAGGCGGCGGGCTCGATGCTGCCGTTCACGGTGCTCGACGCCGGCGGCACGCCGGTGGGCATGAGCACCTACATGAACATCGACGCCACGCACCGGCGCGTCGAGATCGGCAGCACCTGGTACGCCGCGCGCGTGCAGCGCACGCCGCTGAACACCGAATGCAAGCTGCTGCTGCTGGGGCACGCGTTCGACGCGCTGGAATGCATCGCGGTCGAATTCCGCACCCACCGCTTCAACCAGCAGAGCCGGCGCGGCATCGAGCGCCTGGGCGCACAGCTCGACGGCATTCTGCGCAACCACCAGCGCACGCCCGGCGGCCTGCTGCGCGACACCTGCGTCTACAGCATCACGGCCGACGAATGGCCGGCGGTGCAAACCCACCTGCGCTGGCAGCTCGACAAGCCGCGCTGAGTCTTTTCCGCAGGGGGGGGGGCTCCAGACCGCAACAATCGGTTCGGCAGCATTCCGTCACGCTCAGCGCGGCGCAGCGCGCCGCCTGAGGCTATGCTAGAGGCCTGATGCTGATCAACTTCTTCTACACCTTGCGCGCCGCGAAGCTCAAGGTCTCGGTCAAGGAATACCTGACGCTGCTCGAGGCGATCAAGAGCGGCGTGATCGACAACTCGGTCGACGACTTCTACTACCTTGCCCGGGCTTCGCTCGTCAAGGACGAAGCCTTGTACGACAAGTTCGACCGCGCGTTTGCCGCCTACTTCAAAGGCGTGGAGCTGCTCACCGACTTCACACAAGACATTCCGCTGGACTGGCTGCAAAAGAAGCTCGAGCTCGAGCTCAGCCCTGAAGAGAAGGCCGAGATCGAGAAGATGGGCTGGGCTGAGCTGATGGAGACGCTGAAGAAACGCTTCGAGGAGCAGAAGAAGCGCCATGAGGGGGGCTCCAAGATGATCGGCACCGGTGGCACGTCGCCGTTCGGCGCCTACGGCTACAACCCGCAGGGAATTCGCATCGGCCAGGACAAGGGCCGCAACAAGAGCGCGGTCAAGGTCTGGGACCAGCGCCAGTACAAGGACTACGACGACACGCTCGAACTCGGCACTCGCAACATCAAGGTGGCGCTGCGGCGCCTGCGCCGTTTCGCGCGTGAAGGCGCCGAAGACGAACTGGACCTGGACGACACGATCCGCTGCACCGCGGCGAACGCGGGCTGGCTCGACATCAAGATGGTGCCCGAGCGCCACAACAAGGTGGGTGTGCTGCTGCTGATGGACGTGGGCGGAACGATGGACGAACACATCCACCGCGCCGAAGAACTGTTCAGCGCCGCAAAGACCGAGTTCAAGCACCTCGAGTTCTTCTACTTCCACAACTGCGTCTACGACTTCATGTGGAAGAACAACCGGCGCCGCTACAGCGAGAAGTTCCCGACCTGGGACATCATTCGAAAGTTCAACAAGGACTACAAGCTGATCTTCGTCGGCGACGCGACGATGAGCCCGTACGAGATCCTCCAGCCCGGCGGCAGCGTCGAATACAACAACGAAGAACCTGGCGCCGAGTGGCTGGCGCGCCTGACGAACGCCTTCCCCAAGTTCGCCTGGATCAACCCCGAGCCGCAAGGCGTGTGGGGCTACCGCCAGAGCATCGCCGTGGTCCAGCAGTTGATGAACCAACGCATGTTCCCTCTCACGCTGGCCGGGCTTGAAGGGGCGATGCGGCTGCTCAGCAAATGACCCACCGGGCGCGTGTCACGCGCCTGCTCTTGTGCCTGGCACTCGCCGTGCCGGCGCAATTGTTGCGCGCGGCCGGTGAAGCCGAGTCGCCGACAGGCGCGGCCACGCAAACGCAAACCCAGCCCGCGTACCGCCTGGAGATCGACGCGCCCGAAGACCTGCGCACGCTGCTGCTGGCTTACCTCGACCTGGCGCGCTTTCAAAGTTTCGGCGCGTCGGAATCCGTCACCGCCTCCGAACTCGAGCGCCTGATCGCCGCCGCGCCGGCACAGGCGCGCGCCCTGCTCGAGACCGAAGGCTATTTTTCGGCCGTGGTGACTGCGCGTCGCGGCGCCGACGGGCAGGCTGTGCCGCTGGTGCTGGTCAAGGTCACCCCGGGGCCGCGGATCGTGGTCAGGCAGTGGACGCTCGACGCGCTGGGCGAGTTGCAGTTGCGTGTCGAAGCGAACGATGAACTCGCGCGCACCACGTTCGACGCGCTGCGCCGCAATTGGCCTTTGCCGGTGGGCGCGCCTCTTCGGCAGTCGGCCTGGTCGGCGGCAAAGAACGAAACACTCGCACGCTTGCGCGCGAACGGCTATCCGAGCGCAAGCTGGGTCGATACCGAGGCCGCAATCGACGTCGCACAGGCCTCGGCGACGCTGCGCGCCACGCTCGCCAGCGGCCCGCTGTTTTACCTGGGCGAGCTGCGTATCGAAGGCCTGCGGCGCTACGACGAATCGAGTGTGCGCAACCTCGCAGAACACGGCAGCGGTACGCCACACAGCGAACAAGGCCTGCTCGACTTTCAGGAGCGCCTGGTCAAGGCCGGTCTGTTCGAAGGCGTGAGCGTCGAGATCGACCCCGACCCGGCGCATGCGGCTGCGGCGCAGGTGAACGTGCGCATCCGCGAGTTGCCCTTGCAGCAGGCGACCGTGGGCGTGGGCTACAGCGACGCCACCGCCCAGCGCATCACGTTCGAGCACCTGCACCGCAGGCCGTTCGGCTTCAACGCGATCATCAAGAACAAGCTCGAACTCGCCCGCGACGCGAACACTTGGTCCGGCGAACTGACGAGCCACACGCTGCCGGGCCTGTACCGCAACCTGCTCGCCGGACGATACGAGCAACTCGACGTCGCCGACGAGCTGCGCACCTCCTTGCGCTGGCGCGCCGGGAGGGCCTACGACTCGCAGC
>JAEMQF010000309.1 GCA_022758925.1 Burkholderiales bacterium
CTGGCGATCTGGGTCGGCGGCAAGAACTCGAATGCGCGCGGCAAACCCACCTTCATGAAGATGGTGATGTCGGGCCTGCCGAACAACCCGCCGCGCTGGCCCGAGGTTTCGGCCGTGGTGAAGAAGATCCTCTACACCTACAAGGACGACGCGCGCTCGTGGGAGCGAGTCGCCGACTGGGTCGAGCGCATCGGCTGGCCGCGCTTCTTCGAAAAGTGCGACCTGCCGTTCACCAAGTACCTGATCGACGACTGGCGCGGTTCGCGCGCGAGCTTGAACGCCTCCACCCACATCCGCTTCTGAGACGACGTGAATAAACCTACTGCGCGTCCCGATCTTGCGCTTGCGCTCCTCGCCGTACAGGAGTACGGCTGCGGTGCTCGTCGCAACCTCGGGCCGCTCGCTACGGTTTCTTTCACGCCGTCTTTCGCGACTGGCACGAGATTATGAAATTCGGATTGCTTGTCAGCGAAGGGCCTTACACGCACCAGGCCAGTGACACGGCGTACCAGTTCGCCGCGGCTGCGCTGGCCAAGGGGCACGAGATTCAGCGTGTGTTCTTCTATCACGATGGGGTGTACAACGCGACGCGCCTGACCGAGCCGCCGCGAGACGACCGCCATATCGTGAATCGCTGGTCGGCGCTGGCCGAGCAACACAAGGTGGATCTGGTGGTTTGCGTTGCCGCGGCACTGCGCCGCGGCATCAAGGACGAAGTGCTGGCGCCGGGTTTCCGCATCTCGGGACTGGGCCAGCTCGTCGACAGCGGCATCAAGGCCGACCGCATGGTCACCTTCGGCGATTGACGGAATGCACAAGCCATGAAGAAGTTCATGTTCGTCAACCGCAAGCCGCCGTACGGCACGATCCACGCGCTGGAGAGCCTGGAAGTGGTGTTGATCGCCGCCACCTTCGACCAGGACGTTAGCCTGGTCTTCCTCGACGATGGCGTGTATGAACTGATCAAGGGGCAGAACAGCAAGGGCATCGGCATCAAGAACTTCTCGCCGACCTACCGTGCGCTCGAGGGCTACGACGTCGAGAAGCTCTACGTCGAGCGCGAGTCGCTCGACGCACGCGGCCTGTCCGCGGCCGACCTGCTGGTGCCGGTGGAAGTGCTGTCCAGCGCCGCAATGGCCGAGCTCATGGCCGAGCAGGACGTGATCTTTTCCTTCTGAGACTCTGATGCTGCACATCGTCAACAAATCGCACGCGCAGACGTCGTCGTTGCAAAGCTGCCTGCGGCTGGCAACCCCGGGGCAGGCGCTGCTCCTGATCGAGGATGCCGTCTATGCGGCCAGTGTTGGCGGCGCCGCCTCGTCGGGCCTGGCCCAGGCGCTGAAGCGGTTGAAGGTCTACGCGCTGCAGCCCGACGTCGAGGCACGCGGCATGGCCGGCAAGCTGCTCGAAGGCGTGACGCCGATCGACTACGCAGGTTTCGTCGACCTGGTCGCCGAACACCCCACGAATCAATCCTGGCTCTGAACCCCGCGGCAGCCCGCTCACCCCATCATCGCGCACAAGGAGACTCATCATGGGCATAGAAGTCAACGGCACCACCTTCGAGACCGACGAAGAGGGCTACCTGGTCAACCTCGCCGACTGGAACGAGGACATCGCCAACGTCATCGCGAAGACCGAGAACGTCGAGATGAGCCCCAGCCATTGGGAAGTCGTGAACTTCCTGCGCGACTACTACAACGAATACCAGATCGCCCCCGCGGTGCGCGTGCTGACCAAAGCCATCGGCAAGCAACTCGGGGCGGAAAAGGGCAACAGCAAGTACCTCTACGAGTTGTTCCCGTACGGCCCGGCGAAACAGGCGTGCAAGATCGCCGGCCTGCCCAAGCCCACCGGCTGCGTGTAAGGCGATTCAGATCGGCTGCGCGATGACAGCGTTGTCGATTGTTTATGCGGCGCTGTTTTACCTGGCAACCGCCATCCTGCTGATCGGCGTCGGCGCGAAGGTCCGCCGCTACAGCGTCGTTCCGGCGCCGCTGAAGATTCCGACCACGCCGGCACCGACGACGACCGGCGGCGTGGTGCTGCGCCTGACGCGCGAAGTCGTGTTCTTCGAGAGCCTGTTCAAGGCCAGCAAGTGGACCTGGGTCTTCGGCTGGCTGTTCCACGCCGCGCTGTTGCTCGTGCTGCTGCGCCATCTGCGCTACTTCCAGCATCCGGTGTGGAGCGTCATCGTCTGGGTCCAGGCCGTCGGCACCTACGCCGGGTTCGCCATGGTCGCCGGCCTCGCGGGCCTGTGGGCACGGCGTTTCCTCGTCGACCGCGTGCGCTACATCTCCACGCCCTCCGACCATCTGCACCTGGCGCTGTTGCTCGCGATCGGAATCACGGGCCTGGGCATGCGCTTCGTCGCGCACACCGACATCGTCGCGGTCAAGGCCTTCATGCTCGGCCTCATGCGCTTCGAAATTCAGCCCCTGCCTTCCGACCCGCTGCTGCTGCTGCACCTGGCGTTGGTGGCGCTGCTGATGATCGTGTTCCCGATCAGCAAATTGATGCACGCACCGGGCCTGTTCTTCAGCCCCGGGCGGAACCAGGCCGACACGTCGCGCGAGCAACGCCACGTCGCCGCCTGGGCCGCAGCGCTGCCGAAGAAGTGAAGCGCGAAAGACCGACGCCATGGCCACCGCCGCCTTCAAGACGCCGACGCTCAACCGCTACCCTGTGATCCCGCTGCTCGCCGAAGGGGCGATGGCGCACAGCAAGCCCTACGTCGCCTCGCCCATCATCCAGGCCAGGATCGGCTTTCCCGGCGAACTGGAAGACGGCTGGGAGCAGCGCGCCGTGAACAAGATGGGAGAGCTGCTCGGCAAGTACCGCTCGCTGCAGGTCTACATGGACGCCTGCGTGCACTGCGGTGCGTGCTCCGACAAGTGCCACTACTACCTCGGCACCGGCGACCCGAAGAACATGCCGGTGGCGCGGCAGGACCTGATGCGCGGCGTGTACCGGCGCTACTTCACGTTCGCCGGCAAACATTTCCCGAAGCTCGTCGGCGCGACCGACATGACGAAGAGCGTGCTCGACGACTGGTGGAGCTACTACAACCAATGCTCCGAGTGCCGGCGCTGCTCGGTGTTCTGCCCCTACGGCATCGACACCGCCGAAGTGACGATGGCCGCGCGCGAGATCATGGACTCGGTCGGCCTGGGCCAGAAGTACTCGAACGAGATCATCGGCAAGGTGCACCGCATCGGCAACAACCTGGGCATCCCCGGGCCGGCGCTGAAAGACACGCTGCTGGGGCTGGAAGAAGACACGCTGGAAGAGACCGGCATCAACGTGCGCTTCCCGCTCGACGAGCCCGGCGCCGAGGTGCTGCTGATCACGCCGTCGGCCGACTTCTTCTCCGAGCCGCATGTCGAAAGCCTGATCGGCTACGCCAAGGTGTTCCACGCCGCGGGAATTTCCTGGACGCTCAGCACCTCGGCCAGCGAGGCCGGCAACTTCGGCCTGTTCATCGGCAACTACGAGCAGATGCGCACCATCTCGCTGCGCGTGAAAGAGGCTGCCGTCGCGCTCGGCGTGCGGCGCATCGTGGTCGGCGAATGCGGCCACGCCTGGCGCGTCGCGTACAGCTTCTGGAACACGCTGATCGGCCCGTTCGACTGGCTCGACTCAAACTACCCGGTGCCGCAGCACATCTGCGAATTCACCTACGACCTGATCCAGCAAGGCGCGCTCAAGTTCGACAAGGAGAAGAACGACGATCGCATCGTCACCTTCCACGACTCGTGCAACGTGGCGCGCGGCTCGCGCATGGGCAGCATGCCCGGTGGCCAGTTCGTGATACCGCGCGAAATCATCAAGGCGGTGGCGAACCATTTCCACGACATGGCGCCGGCGACGATCGGCGAGGCGACGTTCTGCTGCGGCGGAGGCGGCGGCCTGCTCACCGACGACCTGATCGAGCTGCGCGTGAAGGGCGCGATGCCGCGCATGGAAGCGCTGAAGAACGTGGTCGACGACCACGGCGTTAACTTCATGGCCGCGATCTGCGCGATCTGCAAGGCGCAGTTCAGCAAGGTCCTGCCCTACTACGGCTTCGACATGGGCATGGTCGGCGGCGTGCACCAGCTCGTGAGCAAGGCGATCCGGCTCGGCGCGCCGCACTGAGATCGAACCGATTCAGTTTCAAGCAAGGAATCTGCGATGTCTTCTGCTTCCACCACCGGCGCCATCAAGCCGCTGACCTTTCGCCGCTACAAAGACGACGATGCCAAGCCGCTGCCCTGGCAGAAGGAAATCTTCGACGCCGACCAC
>JAEMQF010000415.1 GCA_022758925.1 Burkholderiales bacterium
CGATGCAGGTCAGCGCCAGCGGCGACCTTGCCAACTGGATGATCCCCGGCAAGATGGTCAAGGGCATGGGCGGCGCGATGGATCTGGTCGGCGGCGTGAAGAACGTGGTCGTGCTGATGGAGCATGTGGCAAAGAAGAAAGACGGCAGCATCGAGCTCAAGATCCTGCCCCGCTGCACCTTGCCGTTGACCGGCGTGGCCGTCGTCGACCGCATCATTACCGACCTCGCTGTGATGGACGTGACGCCGCATGGGCTGAAGATCGTTGAAGTCGCGCCCGGCGTCTCGCGCGACGAACTCGCTGCCAAGACCGGAGTCGAGTTGCACTGAGGTCACGCCGTCGCAGGCGTCAGGGCTTGTTCTACGGCAACTGCCGGTCCGTGATCGCGTGCGATCACGAATCGCGTCGCATGCCTGGTTCAGCCGGCGCTTGCCGGACGAACCCATCTTGGAGTGTCGCGCCTGCGCTGTAGCGCTTGCGGCACTCGAAGACCGCTGCGGCTACCGGCTCGCGCCGCCCTCGATGGCTCGCGAAGAGGGCGACTGCATGCGCTGCGGCTGCCGCGCATCTCCGGCTTGCTGGTTTCAGCGCCGGGCGATTGCCATCGCCGCTTCCTTCACGAGCTCCGGGCCGCGATAGATGAAGCCGGTGTAGATTTGCACCAGGTTCGCGCCTGCCGCGATTTTGGCTCGTGCGTCCTCGCCATTCATCACGCCACCGACGCCGATGATGGGGTAGTCGGGCCCGAGCATCGAACGCAGCAGTTGGATGATGCGGTTGCTGGCCTGCATCACGGGTGAACCGCTCAGGCCACCGGCCTCGCGGCCGTGTTCCAAATGCTTGACACCTTCACGGGAGAGCGTGGTGTTGGTCGCGATCACGCCGTCGATGCCGTGGCTGAGCAAGGCCTTCGCGATGTGCCGCACCTGGGTCGCTTCGAGGTCGGGTGCGATCTTCACGAACAGCGGCACGTGGCGCGCGTGGGTCTGCGCGAGCTCTGCGCGTCGGGCCTGCAGGCGGCTCAGCAGGTCCGTGAGCGCGTCGTCGTTCTGCAATGCGCGCAGGTGCGCGGTGTTCGGCGACGATATGTTGATCGTCACGTAGTCCGCGTGGGGATAGACAGCCGTCAGGCCGGTGAGATAGTCGTTCACCGCCGAAGCGATCGGCGTGCTCGCGTTCTTGCCGATGTTCAGCCCAAGGATTCCGCCACTTTCGCGAAAGCGCGAGCCTTGCACGTTGGCGATGAACGTGTCCAGGCCGTCGTTGTTGAATCCCAAGCGGTTGATGAGGGCGTTGGCCTGCGGCAAGCGAAACAGGCGCGGCTTGGGATTGCCGGGTTGCGGCAGCGGCGTCACAGTGCCGACTTCGACGAAGCCAAAGCCCAAGGCCGCGAAGCCGTCGATGCACTGGCCGTTCTTGTCCAGACCCGCGGCCAGGCCAATGCGATTGGGAAAGTTGAGACCCGCGACCTTGACCGGATCGGTGATTCGCCTTTGTTGCACTGCGCACACCAGCGGCGTGTGTTGAATGCGCGCAATCGTTGCCAGCGTCAGATCGTGCGCCTGCTCGGCGTCGAGGCTGAACAGGAAGTGGCGTGCGAGGCCGTAGGGAATCAATGCCATGGGAAAGGGTTCGCAAGAGTGCGGCGATTGTCGCAAACGGGCGCGTTGTTGTGCAGTCTTGTTGCTGCCGACCGCAGCGCAACGGACCGACGACAATCGAGACGCGGCTCTTTGAATCGAGGCAGGTGATCATGAACCAGGACCAACTCAAGGCCCTCGTCGGCAAGGCGGCTCTCGACTATGTGACTGAGGGCAGCGTCGTCGGCGTCGGCACGGGCTCGACGGTGGACTGTTTCATCGACGCCCTGGCGACGCTGGCCAAACCGATTGCGGGTGCAGTGTCGAGCAGCGAAAGGAGCAGTGCACGCCTGCGTGCACTTGGGATTGCCGTGCTCGACAGCAATCAGTTGCAGAGCGTGCCGGTGTATATCGACGGCGCGGACGAGATCGACCATGCCGGCCACATGATCAAGGGCGGAGGCGCCGCGCTGACGCGCGAAAAAATCGTTGCCGACATCGCGCGCCGGTTCATTTGCATTGCCGATGAGTCGAAACTGGTGCGCACGCTCGGCCGCTTTGCGCTGCCGGTCGAGGTGATTCCGATGGCCACCGCGCAGGTGGCCCGGGCCTTCGCGGCGCTGGGTGGCAAAGCGGTTCTGCGCGAGGGAATGCTCAGCGACAACGGCTGCAAAATCCTCGACGTGCATGGCCTGACGATCGCCGATCCCGCCGCCATGGAGCGGGAGATCAACCAATGGCCGGGCGTTGTGACGGTCGGAATTTTTGCGCGCAACAAGGCCAGTGTGTGCCTCTTGGGCACGCCCGCAGGAGTGAAGACCTTAACTTTCTGAATGCCCCAAGGTCGCCGCTGCGCGGCGACCGTCCCCCGCGGGGATCAAGGAAAGTGGCGAAGCCACATTTCCTTGAGAACCCTGGAAATCGGGAAACGCCAAAAAAACGCGTAACCTCTAGGGACGCACTTCAAGAATCGCAATCTACCGGAAGGACGGCCCATGGCCAAACCGAACTATTCTTTCGAAAAGCGCCAGCGCGAATTGGCCAAGAAGAAGAAGAAGGAAGAAAAGCTCAAGGAAAAAGCGGGTCGAAAGACCGGATCACCTCAAGACGGTGATCCCGCCGACTCGCAGAGCGTCGATCCAGCGCCAAGCGCCTACCCACCAGTTTCGTGAGCCGATCCGGTCTCGGCCGCCGGCATTGAGGGATCGGCGCTTGCGCGCATCTTGCGTTCCCGGCGAACCATAAAGCGCGCGGGGTCGACCGCGTCGATCAAGCCGGCCGGCAGCGGTGCCGGGGACCCCGCAAGCATCGAGGCGAGCAGTCTTGCGCCGAGAGCACACCAGGTGATGCCGCGCGAACCCAAGCCGATGAACACGTAAAGGCCCGGCTCGCGCGGGATGAAACGGGTTTGATCGCGGCGCGACTTGGCATCCGACGGCTCGAGCGCAACGGCGCCAATCAGCGGCAGCCGATCGACGCTGCTGCAACGCCAGGCGACACGCCCGACAAGCGCATCAAGTCGCGGCGCTCTTTCGAACTGGCACAGGCGAGCCAGGCGCTCGAGGTTGGCCAGGTGGTCGCGACTGCGCACCTCGACGTCAAAGTCATCGTGCGACGAAGTGGCCCCAAACAGAATCTGCCCTCCCATCTCAGGGAGCACAAAACCGTCTCCGCTGAGGGCCAGACGCGGTCGGGGTGTATCCGCCGGCCACGCGGCAACGGGAACTGCGCTGACCTGGCCGCGCAACGAGCGCAGCGGCCAATCGGGGTCCCCGAGCAGCCGCAGTGCCTCGCTGGCGTTGGCCAGTACCAGATGTGCGGTTTGCTCGATCAAGTGGCCGCCGGAGTCGAAGATCTGCCACTCATCGGCAACGCGCCGAATTGCATCGACCGCCACGCTCCCGCGGAACCTGCACGCGCCGAGGCTTCGTTCCACGAAATGCCGTGCCAGCGCTGCGGGGTCGACGCAGCCGCCTCCCGGATAGAACCACGCCGGATGGCCAGGCGCCATGGCGCTCGCTTCGCCTGCCTGGGCAGCGTCAAGCACGCGCACAAAGTCTTGTGGCAGGCCCAGGGTCAGCACGCTGCGACGCATCGCCGCCACGTCGCGCAATTGCTCTAACCGTAGCAGGCCATTCAGGTTGCCGGCGACGAATCCACTTTGAACCGCGAGCGAGATCACGCGCTGCGCATGCAGCGCAGCGCATCGATTGAAGCGCGAATGGGCGCCGTCTTGCGCATTCACGATGCCGTGAAATGCGCCGGCCGGATTGCCCGAGCCTTCCCGCGCCGGCTCGGCCTGGCGCTCCAGCAAGGTGCTCGTCCAGCCCTGCTGTGACAGCGCCCACGCCGTGGCGCAGCCGGCCAGGCCGGCGCCGACGATGACGGCGTGGCGCCTGGGCGCGTGGCCGGCACGGGCAGGGTTGCGCCGAGCCGGCGCGCGGCGTGGCGTAAACGCGGGTGCGAAACGCGCCAGCGTCATCTCGCGCTTCGCGCCGAAGCCCTGAGCTTGTCCGACGCGAAAGCCCGCGCTGCGCAGCCCATCGCGCACAGCACGCGCGACCGACCAGGTTGCGAGCGTCGCTTCGTGCGCTGCAAGCCGGGCCAGCGCCTTGAACACGCGTGGTTCCCACATCGTCGGGTTTCGCGCTGGAGCGAAACCATCGAGATAGAAGGCGTCGACCTGCGCCATCAGTTGCGGCAACCAGGCCTGGACGTCGCCCAGCGCGAGCAGCAATTCCACCTTGCCGTCTTCAAAGATCAGGCTGTGCAGATCGGGCGTCAGCGGTGGCCAGGAGTCGATCAAGGCCTGGCTCAATGCGGGCCATTCTGAAGCTGCGTGCGCCTGGGCCAGTTCGGCCCGGATCAGCGGGTGCTTTTCGATCGAGATGAAATGCAGCCGGGCGCAGCGTTGCGCGTCATCGCGCCAGGCCTGCCATGTCGCGAGGAAGTTGTGGCCCAGGCCGAACCCGGTTTCCAGCACCACGAAACGGTCTCTGCCTTGCCAACGTGAGGGCAAGCCATTGCCGCCGAGAAAGACATGGCGCGCCTGACCGCCTGGGCCGGCGGCCGGATGGTAGACATCGCCATAGGTCTTGGAGTACGGGACGCCGTTCGCATCCCAACTCAGCGGCAACGGGACGATGGGATCGAACCGCACGCCTGTTCGGCACAGCCCGTATTCGCCCTAGACGCGCTTGCGGTACTCGTGGGTTCGGGTATCGATTTCGACCCGGTCGCCGGTCTGCACGAACAAGGGGACGGAAATTTCCATGCCCGTGGCCAGTTTCGCGTTCTTCAGCACCTTGCCCGAGGTGTCGCCCTTGACCGCGGGTTCGGTGTCGGTGACCTTGCGCACCAGGCTCGTCGGCAATTCGACGGAAATGGCCTTGCCGTCGTAGAACACGACTTCGACGGGCATCGCATCTTCGAGGTACTGGATCGCGTCGCCCATGTTCTCGGCCTCGACTTCGAACTGGTTGTACTCGGCGTCCATGAACGCGTACATCGGATCCGCAAAGTAGGAGTAGGTGCACTCCTTCTTGTCGAGAATCACCTGGTCCATCTTGTCGTCGGCTTTGAAGACGACTTCGGTGCCGGTGTTGTTCAACAGGCTCTTCAGCTTCATGCGCACCGTCGCTGAATTGCGCCCACCGCGGCTGTATTCGGTTTTGAGCACGACCATCGGGTCTTTGCCGTGCATGATGACGTTGCCGGCGCGAATTTCCTGAGCGAGTTTCATGGCCTGTTCCGAGTCTTTACGCAAAGCCCGCGATTTTAGCGCCTTTCGTTCGTGAATCGGAGCAGTTCGGAGGTCAGGTCGGATTGCTCGCGCAGGGCGTGGCTCCAGCGTCGCTGGTGCGCCCGCCAGGCGCGCAGGTCGGGCAGAACGAGGGGCCCCATCGTTCGTTGATTCCAGTGCAGCCAAAGCCTGCGCACGCGCTCGGCCAAGGGGCTCGGCGCGCGCGCGAGGTAGAGATCCGCAAACGCGTCGAGTTTGGCGTGGTGTGCGGCGTCGTCCTGGACATAGGCCTGCCAGACGAAAGGCGCGTCGGCCCATTGGGCGCGCACCCAGGAATCTTCACCACGCACGAAGTTGAGGTCGCAACTCCAGAGCAAATGGTCAAAATCCTCCTGGCTCACCGAGGGCAGCGCGACACCGCGCAACGCTCCGCGTTTGAGCGTCGGCCCGAGGAATTGGGCGATCAGTTCGGTCGCCGCGCCGGGTGTGGCCAGGACCACGGTCGGCGTTTGCGCCAGCGCATTCAGCAACGCGGGCAGGGCAGCGTTATCGTAGCAAAACAGGCTCACACAACGCTCGCCGGGTTGAACCTCGATGCCATTGCCGGCGCGCCAGGCGTGCATGTCGAAGCGGCTCTGGCGTGATTCCAGGTTGCGCTCGCGAATCAGGCCTCCCGTACCGGGCACAAAGCCAGGCTGGAAGAACCATTTCGTGAGGCCCGTGCCGGCGCCGGCAAATTGCGGCGAAGGCAGGCCATGGCAGCGCTGCGCAAAGTCCTGCGCCGTCAGATAGTCAAGATTGATCCACACCGGCGCACGGCTGCGCGCTGCCATTCGCGACACGAATTCCTGCGGCAACTCGCAGGCGAACGCCTCGATGACAATGTCGCCGCAGTCAGCTTGGCTTTGTGCCTGCTCCCATGGCAAGACCGTGACTCGGGCGCACCCGTGCGGCGCCATCCAGCGCAGTGGCGACGCATTGTCGGTCCACAGGCGCACTGTTTCGCCGCGCTCGGCAAGGTCGCAGGCCAGTCGCCAGCACACGCCGATGTCGCCGAAGTTGTCGATCACCCGGCAGAATAGATCCCAGACCTGTGGCATCGATGGAATTATCCAGCGCGGCACAATCGCTTTCGATGAGCGACCCGCCCCCACCCCAAACCAGCGAAAGCCCAGCGCAACCACCGTTGCAGCGGCTTCTGGGCGATGTGGCGGCGTTGCCCAGCCTGCCGGGTGTGTACCGCTATTTCGACGCGCACGGCAGCGTGCTGTATGTCGGCAAGGCGCGCGATCTGAAGAAGCGCGTGTCGAGCTACTTTCACAAGGATCATGGCGGCACCCGGATCGGCCAGATGGTGAGCCGCATCGCGCGCCTGGAAACGACGGTGGTGCGCTCCGAAGCCGAAGCGCTGCTGCTCGAAAACAACCTGATCAAGGCGCTCGATCCACGCTACAACATCCTGTTCCGCGACGACAAGAGCTACCCGTATTTGAAGCTCGCGGCGCATCCTTTCCCGCGCATCGCTTACTACCGCGGCAGTGTCGACAGCAAACACCGCTACTTCGGCCCTTACCCCAACGCCTGGGCGGTGAAAGAATCAATCCAGCTCCTGCAGAAGGTATTCCGCCTTCGAACCTGCGAAGACAGCGTGTTCGGCAATCGAACCCGACCCTGCTTGCTGTACCAGATCCAGCGCTGCTCGGGCCCTTGCGTGCAGAACATCTCAGCCCAGGCCTACGCACGCGACGTCGCCAGTGCCGAAGGCTTTCTGCAAGGGCGTCAACAGGAAGTGATGGAAGCATTGCAGGGCGAAATGCTGCGCCACTCCGAAGCGCTCGAGTTCGAACAGGCTGCGTTCATTCGCGACCAGATCGGCTCGCTGTCACGCGTGCTGCATCAGCAGGCGGTGGAGGACAACAGCGGCGTGACGGTGAAGGACGCCGACATCCTTGCGGCGCGAGTCGACGGTGGACGCGCCTGTGTCAATCTGGCAATGGTGCGCGGGGGCCGGCATCTGGGCGATCGGCCCTATTTCCCGACGCATGTCGACGAAGCTGCGCAGTGGGCCGGCTCTGATGCAGAGGAACCCGGCGCGGTGGCTGAGCCCGAGGTCCAGGTCCTCGAAGCGTTCATCGCTCAGCACTACCTCGACGGCGGCGCGCCGCCACTGCTGGTGTTGAGCCACGCCGTGGACAAGACGCTGATCGACACCCTCTCCAGGCAAAGCGGCGCCAAGGTGACGGCCCAGCATCAGCCGCGCGATTCACGCCGTGCCTGGCTCGACATGTGCATCAGCGGTGCGCGCATCAAGCTCGCTCAGTTGCTCGCGGAAGAGGGCTCGCAGCAGTCGCGCACGCGCTTGCTGGTGGAGGCGCTCGACATGGCCGTGGACGAGCTGGACCGGTTTCGCATCGAGTGTTTCGATGTGAGCCACACCGCCGGCGAGGCGACTCAGGCCTCCTGTGTGGTCTACGAAAGCCACCGCATGCACCCGGCGCAGTACCGCCGTTACAACGTCGAGGGCATCACGCCAGGCGACGACTATGCGGCGATGCGCCAGGTTCTGCTGCGCCGCTACACCAAACTGGCGCAGGCGGCAAGCGCGGGGCAGGTGCGTTTGCCCGATCTCGTGCTCGTCGATGGCGGGCGCGGCCAAGTCAGTGTCGCGCGCGAAGTGTTCGAAGAACTGGGTCTGGACCTGGGCCGCATCGTCGGCGTGGAGAAGGGCGAGGGCCGCAAGGTGGGCCTCGAAGAACTGGTGTTCGCCGATGGGCGTGACAAGGTCTACCTGGGCAAGGACTCGGCCGCGCTGATGCTCGTCGCGCAGATTCGCGACGAGGCGCATCGCTTTGCGATCACCGGCATGCGCGCGCGCAGAGCGAGTGTGCGCACGGGTGGCAGCAAGCTCGAAGAAATTGCCGGCATCGGCGCGAAGAAGCGCGCAAGGTTGTTGCAGCGATTTGGCGGTTTGCGCGGTGTTGAACAAGCCAGCGTTGACGACCTGGCCGGCGTCGAAGGCGTCTCGCGTGCACTTGCCGAGGAAATATTCCGCGCTCTGCACTGAGCCGCCCCACGCGAATCGGCGGGCAGGGCGCAGACCTTCGGCACAATCGCCCCATGTTCTTCAACCTGCCGACCTTGTTCACCTGGGGGCGCATCATCGCCATTCCCCTCGTCGTGGGCGTGTTTTACCTGGGCCTCGAGCACAGGCTCCAAAACCTGCTGGCGACACTGCTGTTCATCGTCGTGGCCCTCACCGACTGGGCCGACGGCTACCTGGCGCGCCGACTCAAGATGACCTCGTCGTTCGGCGCGTTTCTCGACCCCGTGGCCGACAAGTTTCTGATCTGCGCCGCCTTGCTCGTGCTGGTGCAAGAACAGCGCCTGCACGCGCTGGTGGCGCTGGTCATCATCGGCCGCGAGATTGCCATCTCCGCGTTGCGCGAATGGATGGCGCACATCGGCGCGTCACGCAGCGTCGCGGTCAGCATGCTGGGCAAGGTCAAGACCGTGGTGCAGATGGTGGCGATTCCGTTCCTGCTGTATCACGGCACGCTGTTCGGCGTGATCGACACATCGCTTTGGGGAACGATCCTGATCGACGCTTCGGCCGTCTTGACCATCTGGTCGATGATTTATTACCTGCGCAAGGCGTTGCCGGAAATTCGAGCCAAGGTTCGTTGAACCCATGGCACGCGACAACGCAGCGCTGCTGCGCCTGATGCCGTGGGTCTTCGTGCTCATCTGGAGCACCGGCTTTGTCGTCGCGCGGTTCGGCATGCCGCACGCGCCGCCGTTCAGCTTCTTGTGCATTCGTTATGCGCTCTCGGTCGCGTGTTTTGTCGTGTGGATCGACTGGACGCAGGCGCCGTGGCCACGCGGCACACGCCAGTGGGGGCATCTTGGCGTGACCGGAATCCTGATGCACGCGGGCTACCTCGGCGGGGTCTGGGCCGCGGTGAAACAAGGCATCGGTGCCGGCACCGTCGCGCTGCTGGTGGGGCTGCAGCCGGTGCTGACCGCGATCTGGATCGGTTGGGTCACACGCGGCGCTGACAGCGCACCGACCTTGCAGCGCCGGCATTGGCTGGGTTTGCTGCTTGGACTGATCGGGTTGGCGATGGTCGTCTGGCCGAAGGCGGGGATCGGCGAAGTCACGCTGTCCAACCTGTCACTTGCGGTGCTGGCGCTGCTCAGCATCACGGCGGGCACGCTCTACCAAAAGCGCTTTCTGGCACCGACCGACGTGCGCTCGGCGAATGCAATCCAACTCTGCGCCGCCTTGCTCGTCAGCTTGCCACTGGCATGGTTCGAGTCCGAAGCGATCCGCTGGAACGGGCAGATGCTCGGGGCAATGGCCTGGTCGGTCCTGGTCTTGACACTGGGCGGAAGCTCCTTGCTCTATCTGCTCATCCAGCGCGGCGCGGCGACCCGCGTCACCAGCTTGCTCTACCTTGTTCCGCCCTGCACGGCGTGCATGGCCTGGTTGTTGTTCGGCGAAACCGTGACACTGGCGATGTTGGCGGGAATGGCCCTGACCGTCGCGGGTGTGTTCATGGTGATGCGCAGCGCCCAGGCGGCACAATGAACCGATCGCGATCGAAGCGAAGGAACCCTGCATGAGCACGACGCACCGCATTGCCGTCATCGCCGGCGACGGCATAGGCCAGGAAGTGATGCCCGAAGGCCTGCGCGTGCTCGAGCGTGCCGCGAGCCGCTTCGACATCGCGCTGCAACTCGATCACTTCGACTTCGCCTGCTGGGACTACTACGAGCGTCACGGCCAAATGATGCCCGACGACTGGAAAGACAGGATTGGCCGCCACGATGCCATCTTCTTCGGCGCGGTCGGTTGGCCGCAAAAAATTCCCGACCACATGTCGCTGTGGGGATCGCTCATCAAGTTCCGTCGCGAATTCGACCAGTACGTGAACCTGCGTCCGGCGCGCCTGATGCCCGGCGTGCGCTCGCCGCTTGCGGGCTTGAAGCCCGGCGACATCGACCTCATGATCGTTCGCGAAAACACCGAAGGCGAATATTCAAGCATCGGCGGTCGCATGTTCGAAGGAACGGACCGCGAATTCGTCGTGCAGGAAACAGTGATGACGCGCACCGGCGTCGACCGTGTGCTCGAATACGCCTTTGAGTTGGCACGCTCGCGGCCGCGCAAGCGCTTGACTTCGGCCACCAAGTCGAACGGCATCATGATCACAATGCCGTATTGGGACGAACGTGTCGAAGCGATGGCCAGGCGTTTCCCGGACATCGCCCTTGACCGTTACCACATCGATATCCTCACTGCGCACTTCGTGCAGCGCCCGCAGCTGTTCGATGTGGTCGTGGCCAGCAACCTGTTCGGCGACATCCTGAGCGATCTCGGTCCGGCCTGTGCCGGCACGATCGGCATCGCCCCGTCAGCGAGCTTGAATCCGTCACGGCGCTTTCCGTCGCTGTTCGAACCTGTGCACGGTTCGGCGCCCGACATCGCCGGGCGTGGCATTGCCAACCCGATCGGCCAGATCTGGTCGGCGGCTTTGATGCTTGACTTTCTCGGTCATCGGCAGGCCCACGACGCCATCGTCAAGGCCATCGAACTCGTGCTCGAGCCGGCGAACGGCGGCCCGCGCACGGCCGACCTCGGCGGCCGTGCCGGGACCGGCGACGTCGGGCGCGCAATTGCCGACGCAATTTCCCAGGTTTAGTCGATCCACGGCGTGCGCGGGTGCGCATTCGTCTTCGGCAGACGCTGTTCTGGCGCATTGCCCAAACTTCCGTTGGGCGCAAGCCACTGTATTGTGAAGCGTCAAAACACGCGTGCAATCCGTCTTCCCACGCCAATGAATACGCATAGAATTCGCTTCCCCACGACCCGACGAGCGCCAGGCGTGGCCGCATAACGTTGACTTCCCGGCTCTGGGTTCGCAGCCAAGAGCGACGATCAAAATTCCATGTGAGACACCTTTGAAGGGAAAACACTCGTGAACAAAACTGAACTGATCGAACACATCGCCAGGCAGGCCGACCTTTCGAAAGCCGCTGCATCGCGAGCGCTCGAAGCCCTGATCGGCGGCGTCAAGTCCACCTTGAAGAAGAACAACTCGGTGTCGCTGGTAGGCTTCGGCACGTTCAGTGTCAGCAAGCGCGCGGCGCGCGCCGGACGCAACCCACGCACGGGCGCGGCAATCAAGATCAAGGCGGCCAAGGTGCCGAAGTTTCGTCCCGGCAAGGCGCTGAAGGATGCCATGAACTGATCTGCCGGCGCGCAGATTCAACGTGGGTGCTTAGCTCAGTTGGTAGAGCGGCGCCCTTACAAGGCGTAGGTCGGGGGTTCGAACCCCTCAGCACCCACCACGGCGCAGGCGATGCCTCGCACTAGAATCGGCGCCATGTTCCGGTGATTCAGGCGAACCTCGGTTCGCCTTGTTCGTTTTTGGGGCCAGCATAGGCGCTGGCCTTGTTTGAGCCGAACCCGGCTCGATTCCGTCGAGGCCTTCGATGTTCGATTTTTTCCGGCGTCACACCCGCGTTCTGCAGTTCGCGCTGGTGCTGCTCATTTTTCCTTCGTTCGTCTTCTTCGGCATTCAAGGCTACAGCCGCTTCGCCGGCGGTGAGAACACGAAGGTGGCGACGGTCGCGGGGCAGGGCATCACACAGGCCGAATGGGATGCCACGCACCGCGAGCAGATCGAGCGTGTGCGGCGCCAGATGCCCGACGTTGACACGCGCCTGTTCGACACGCCCCAAATGAAAGCACAGGCGCTGGAATCACTGGTGCGCGACCGGGTCATCCAGGCCGCGGTGCGCGCTGCCAATCTGTATACGAGTGACGAACGCTTGCTCCGCATATTCAGCACCGAACCGGAACTTGCGTTCTTGCGCAATCCCGACGGCAGCGTGAATCCGAATGCACTGGCCGCGCAAGGCATGTCCAGCGAACAGCTGGCGGAACGCCTGCGCCAAGATCTGACGAGGAAGCAGGTGCTGGCCGGGCTGAGCAGCAGCGCCTTTGCGCCGGCGGCAGCGACCGCCAGCGCCCTGGACGCGATGTTTCAGCAGCGCGAAGTGCAGCTGCAACGCTTCGATCCGAAGGACTATCTGGCCAAGGTCAATCCGAGCGACGCCGAGCTCGAGGCCTACTACAAGAACCCCGCAAATGCGGCGCAGTTCCAGGCCGCGGAGAAGGCGTCGGTCGAGTACCTGGTGCTCGATATCGAGGGCGTCAAGAAGGGCCTCAACGTTCCAGAGGAAGAATTGCGCAGCTACTACAACGAAAACACGGCCCGCTTCACGACGCCCGAGGAACGACGCGCGAGCCACATCCTGATCAAGGCGGAAAAGAGCGCCTCAGCCGAGATTCGCGCCAAGGCCAAGGCGAAGGCCGAGTCGCTGCTGGAAGAAGCCACGAAGAAAGGCGCCTCGTTTGCCGAACTGGCGCGCAAGAATTCGGACGACCCGGGTTCGGCGGAGCGTGGCGGAGATCTGGACTTCTTCGCCCGCGGCAACATGGTCAAACCGTTCGAAGACGCGGCCTTCGCTCTTAAGGCCGGCGAAACAAGCGGCGTTGTCGAAAGCGACTTCGGCTACCACATCATTCGCGTCACAGCAGTGCGTGGCGGTGAAAAGAAGAGCTTCGAGGCGGTGCGCGCGGAAATCGAAGACGAACGCAAGAAACAGCTCGCCCAGAAGGAATTTGCCGAGAAGGCGGTAGCGTTTTCCAACATGGTCGAAGACCAGTCCGACAGCTTGGCGCCGGCAGCCCAGAAGTTCAAGCTCGAGGTGCACAAGGCGAAAGACGTGACGCGCAGCCTCACCCCCGATGCGAAGGGGCCTCTGGCGCAGGCCAAGGTGCTCGAGGCGTTGTTCGCGACCGACTCCGTGAAGAGCAAGCGCAACACCTTGGCCATCGACATCGGCGCGAACCAGCTGGTGTCGGCCCGGATCGTCGAACACACACCTGCGCGGCAATTGCCGTTTGCCGAAGTCTTGGCCGCGGTGCGTGCGCAAGTCAAGGGTACCCAGGCCGCCGAAATGGCACGCAAGGAAGGCGCGGCACGCCTCGCTGCGCTGCAGGCGGCGCCACACACGGCATTGAGTGAACCGGTGCAGGCCGTGTCTCGAGCGCAGGCACGCAACCTGCCTCGTCCCGTACTCGACGCGGTATTGAAGGCGCCGGTGACTGCTCTGCCCAGCGTGCTGGGCATCGATCTCAAAGACGAAGGTTATACCGTGGCACGGCTGATCAAGGTATTGGGTCGCGACCCGGCAGCCGGCGCGCCGGCACAAGGCCAGCAGCAGTTCACACAGGCCTGGGCAGACGCTGAGTCGCAGGCCTACTACGCCGCGCTCAAGCATCGCTTCAAAGTCGAACTCAGCGTGCCCGCATCAGCCGCCGCGAGCGCAAATGCGCCGTAAGCTTGAGCACGCAACGCGGTCTGAAGAGACGCGTCCGCTATAATTTTCTGCCTGCGGTGGCTGTAGCTCAGTTGGTAGAGTCCAGGATTGTGATTCCTGTTGTCGTGGGTTCGAGTCCCATCAGCCACCCCAGTGTCTATTTGGGAAAGTCTGCTATTTAGACGTTAGCGGGCCTTTTTCATTTGATGCCCGTGTAGCTGCCCCGTACCCGTCAGTACATTGCTTTGCACGGTGCAGCCATGCAGTGCAGGCAAGAAGAAATCAAATTCATCGGCACGGTGGGCAGACTACAGCAGCGCATGCCGAAACATCGCAGCGGAAGACAAAGTTGGCTCTTGCGCCCCAACGCCAGAATTCACCCGAGCCACGGGTTCAGTCGTTCGTCAACACGAGTTTGCCACGCACGGTTCGGCTGCTCATGAGCGCGAACGCCTGCAAGAGATCCTTCATCGGCAGCTTGCGATCGATGGCTGGTTTGACTTTTCCAGCGGCGTACCAATGCACCAGCTCTGTCAGCATCTTTGCGTTCGCCTTGGGTTCGCGCCTGGCGAACTCGCCCCAGAACACTCCCACCAGTGAGGCCCCCTTGAGCAACGCAAGATTGATGGGCAAGCAGGGAACCGCGCCTTGTGCAAACCCGATGACGAGGTATCGTCCGCGCCAGGCGATCGAGCGAAACACCGGCTCGACCAGATCTCCGCCGACCGGGTCGTAGACAACGTCGGGCCCCAGCCCCGCAGTCATCGATTTGATTTGCTCGCGCAGGTTTTGGGTGCTGTAGTTGATGGTCGAATCGGCACCGAGGCTCGCGCAAAACTCGCATTTCGCATCTGTCGACGCGGCTGCAATCACCTTCGCGCCGACTGCTTTGGCGATCTGTATCGCCGCACTGCCCACGCCCCCGGCCGCGCCGAGGATCAGCACCGTCTCTCCGGCCTTGAGCGCCGCGCGGTCTAGGAGCGCGTGGTGCGTCGTTCCGTAGGTCAATATAAAAGCTGCCGCGTGGTCCAGCGCGAAGCCCTCAGGCAAGGGCATGGCCAACTTCGCATTCACGCAGACGTGCGTCGCAAACCCGCCCGTGCCACCGCACGCCACCACCTTGTCGCCCACTTTGAGCCCGGTGACTCCCGCGCCCACGGCGTCAATCCAGCCGGCGTATTCCGACCCTGGAACGAACGGCAGCGCGGGCTTCATCTGGTACTTGTTCTGCACGATCAACAAGTCGGGGAAATTCAGGCTTGCCGCGGCAATCTTGATCCGCACTTCATCCGGCTTCGGCTCGGGCTCGGGCAACGAAGTCCATTTCAACGCTTCGACCCCGGTCGGGTTTTCGCAGATCCACGCATGCATGCCGCTGTCTCCTGAATTGGCCCGCATGATACCCAGCGCGGCGCCGTGAACGCCGAGCGCACGTGCGTGCCGCACGCAATGTGTCCCTACAATCGATCCATGCGCATTCTGATTGCGAACGACGACGGCTATCTGGCCCCTGGATTGCATGCGTTGGTGCGGGCCTGCGAAGGATTGGGCGAGCTCGATGTCGTGGCACCGGAACAGAACGCGAGCGGCACGTCGAATTCGCTGACGCTGAACCGCCCGCTGTCAGTTTTCACCGCGGGCAATGGCTATCGCTATGTGAACGGCACGCCATCAGACTGTGTGCATCTGGCACTCACCGGCATTCTTCCGCACCGGCCCGATCTCGTCGTTTCGGGCATCAACAACGGCGCGAACATGGGCGACGACACCGTCTACTCGGGCACCGTGGCCGCTGCCATGGAGGGTTATCTCTTCGGTATTCCGTCGATCGCGTTTTCATTGGTGGAAAAGGGCTGGGGCGAACTCGACGCGACGATCGGTGCAGTCCGGCAGCTGATCGTTCAAGTGCTGAATGATCCACCGCAGTCCGGCCCGTGGCTGCTCAACGTCAACATTCCGAATCGCAGCGACGCAGGGCGCCTTGAGCGGGTCGTGACGCGGCTGGGCCGACGCCACGCGAGCGAACCCCTGGTGCGCCAGGACAGCCCGCGCGGCGAACCTTTGTACTGGATCGGGCCCGCCGGCGACGTGCGCGAGGCCGGGCCAGGAACCGATTTTCACGCCACGGCGAATGGCAAGATTTCAATCACGCCACTGCAGGTGGATCTGACCGAACACGCGTCGTTGCCTCAATGGCGCGAATGGCTGGGCCGATGAGCGTCGCCACGCCGCGTTCGAACAGATTTCCGCTGCGTCTTGCGCAGGTTTCGCGTTTGCCCCAGAGTGGCGGTGACAAGGCATTGCATCGCTCGGGACAAAGCGTGACCCCGGTTGGCTTGGGCCTGGACTCGCAAGGCGTTCGTCTGCAGCTGGTGCAACGTCTACGCAAGGGCGGGGTGTCGCATTGCGGTGTGCTGGACGCGATGTCGGCCGTTTGTCGCCACGATTTTCTGGACTCCGCCCTGGCCGCCCAAGCCTACGAAGACACGAGTCTGCCGATCGGGCATGGACAGACGATCTCCAAGCCCTCCGTGATTGCGCGAATGATCGAGTTGCTGTTCGAAGGGGAGGGCGCGCGAAAGAGTGCAAGCCTGGGTCGCGTCCTCGAAATCGGCACCGGCTGTGGCTATCAGGCCGCGGTCATTTCGCTCCTGAGCATCAATCTGGTCTCGATCGAGCGCATCAAAGCGCTGCACGACAGGGCCGCGGTGCGGCTCGCGGGTATTCGGCGCGACAACATTCGTCTCGTGTTCGGCGACGGCATGTTCGGCCATCCCCCGAATGCACCGTACGACAGCATCATCGCCGCAGCCGGTGGTGAACACCTGCCGGCTGCCTGGCTCGAACAGCTCGCGCCATTCGGGCGCCTGGTAGTTCCTTCGCGCCAGCCCGGCAGCGACAGGCAAGTGCTCGTCGTCGTCGACCGAAATGAACAGGGCGTCCGACAAAGCCTGCACGAGGCCGTCAATTTCGTCCCTCTAATACCCGGTGTGGTTGTTTGATGCACTGCGCTCAAGTCAGGTTGAGCCGGCCCCGCGAAGCGCTGAATCGGTTCTTGCCGCTTGTTCTGGCAGTCTTGATCGCGAGTTGTGCGAAGCCACGGATCCCTGCTCCGGTCGAGGAGCGCAATGTCTCGAATCGCCAGGTGCCTGCGATGCCGCCTGCACCGTCGGTTCCGCCTGACCCCGTGAAAACGCCGGGCGGCGAGAACTCTGGCAAGCCGGGCTTCTATACCGTCAAGCCGGGCGACACGATGATTCGCATCGGGTTGGAAACGGGCCAGAACTGGAAAGACCTTGTGAAGTGGAACAACCTGGACAAACCGAACCTCATTGAGGTCGGCCAGGTTCTTCGCGTCGCGCCCCCCGCTGCCGATGCCGGCGTCTCGACGCGGCCGATCGTTCCGGCAAAGATCGAAACCCGCCCGCTGGATGCGCGCGCAGCCGGCGCGGCCGGCATCGCCGCCTCGGCACCAGCCGCTTCATTGCCCGGTGCAGTAGCGCTCGCGCCCGCCGGCGCTACCGCGTCGGGCGACAACGACGACGTCAACTGGCAATGGCCAGCCACCGGATCGTTGTTGTCGTCTTTCGAGGAGGGCAAAGCGAAAGGGTTGACGATCGGCGGCAAGGCCGGTGACCCAGTGCTGGCGGCAGCAGAAGGCCGAGTCGTTTATGCCGGTTCTGGACTGCGCGGCTACGGCAACCTGGTGATTCTCAAACACAACAATACCTATCTGACGGCATACGCGCACAACCAGCGGTTGGTCGTGAAGGAAGATCAGAACGTGCGGCGTGGCCAGAAGATCGCCGAGATGGGCTCGACCGACGCCGACCGAGTTCAGCTTCTTTTCGAGATTCGAAAGCTGGGCAAACCGGTTGACCCTGCCCGTCTTCTGCCCCCACGCTGAAGTACCAGCGGCATCCATGCGACCATGGGCAGGACACAGGCATCGGGCCCAGGCTCCTGGGGGACACCGGCGCCGGATCGCCGGCACTTTGGAAAGCGCTTGCGGACTCAGCAAGGGCAAAATCCGAATGGCTTGCCGTGGCCACTTTCTCGCGCAATGCCAGGGCCTGACACTTGATCGGATACCGCAGATTCAGCAAAGAACGCAGGGCACGGAACCGACGCATGCTTCGACACGGAATCGACCGATGACCCGATATCTTGAACCTCCAGCCAAGGCCACTTCGAGGCACCCGTTCCACCATGGGAGCCCCGCTGCGAGGCTGGCCCGATGACGCGCGATCAGTTTCGGTTTCTCGAGAGGCTGCGTGTCCGTTGGGCGGAGATCGATGCACAACAGATCGTCTTCAACGGGCACTACCTGATGTATTTCGATACCGCCCTCGCCGGCTACTGGCGCCGCTTGGCCCTGCCTTACCACGAGACGATGCGCGCATTGGAAGGCGACCTGTACGTACGAAAGGCAACGCTCGAGTACTTCAGCTCGGCACGATACGACGACGTCATCGATGTCGGCGTGCGCTGCGAACGGGTTGGACATTCTTCGATTCAGTTCGAGTGCGCCGTATTCAAGCAGGCCACTTTGCTCGTGTCGGGAACGCTGATCTACGTGTTTGCCGATCCGGTGTCGCAAACATCGAGCCGCGTGCCGAGCGCTCTGCGCGACTGGTTGACCGGGTTTGAAACTGGCTGCTCGATGCTGACACTCAGACTCGATCGCTGGCCGGCGCTTGAGGCCGACGCACGACGCGTCCGCACACAGGTGTTCATCGAAGAGCAGAGCGTTGCGCAGGACATGGAATGGGATGCTGTCGACGCTGATGCCGTCCATGCCGTGGCTTACAACGCCATGGGAATGCCGCTCGGTACGGGGCGCGGGTTCTTCGACGCGAGTGGCGCCTATCGCATTGGAAGGATGGCGGTGATCGCATCGATGCGTGGCAGTGGAGTCGGGCGCATGATCCTGGACGCTCTGATCGAAAACGGCAAAACGCGTGGCGCCGCTCGCGTCGGACTCAGCGCCCAGACGAGTGCGCTTTCGTTCTATCGGCGAGCCGGTTTTTCGGAACAGGGCGAAGTCTATGAAGACGCCTCAATTCCACACATTGAAATGACGCGAGCGATCACGTGATCGCCAGCACGCGTCGCTAAACCGGTACTTCGGCAGCTTCGGTCACCGCAGCCGGCTCGATGGCCGGTGTCGGTGAGTGGCTCGTGTGGCGCGGCGGCCAACGGCGAATGGTGGAGCGACGTGTGTGCGCATCTCCTTCGGCGAGTCCGAAGGTGCGTTCCAGCACGTGGGTCACCAGGTAGCGATTGACGCGCTCGGTGATGATCAACGTGGAGCAGCGCGTTCCGTAAGGCCGATCTGGAATGCGTATGAAAGCAGCAGAGAGCTGCCGCTCGCAATCTTGCGGGATGCCGGTGCGCGGAAGTTTGTCGTCTTGCGCGATCGTCCGGTCCGCAAGTGCCTGGAACAGCTGCAAAGCAAGCTGTTCCATGTCGCAGGCGTGCTCGACGCTGTGCAGCACTTTGTCCTTCAGCGAAACAACTTTTGGCCAGGGAGCGTCGAGTTCGCCGTTCGACAGGCCGTAGATACCCCGCTCGAGCCGGCGTGGGTAGGCGCGACTGTTGCTCAACCAGAAACACTCGCCGATCCGGAAATCCGCGGCGATGAGGTTGAAGCCGTTGTACCCCGTGACACCGCTTCGCATCCAGAACTTGTCGATTGCGTCGCGCCCCGACAGCCAGTTCGGCACGATTTGTCCGCGCGAAGGTGCATCGACGAAACTGGGTCGCGAATCGCGCAGGTTCGTGACCAGGCCCAAGCGGCCTTCGGCAGTCAATCCCAACCAGGTGCCGCCGCTTTGCCGGTCGCGCCCACCAAGGATCGATGGCCCACCGCCATGCGGTGCCCACCATGACAGGCTTGCAGTCGGGCGCTCAAAGTGTTCGTCGCGATTTGCCGCCACAACCAGCGGAAACCTGCGATTCCTGTCAAGAGCAATGGCTACCAGGCACATCCAGGAGTCACCTTGCAGCTGCTCCACGCGCGGTGGATTTCGAGATCGCAGACGACGCGCAACGTCTGCAAGGGATAGTAGTTGAGTGACGCGATCTCCGACAAAAGCGCGGCACGCGAACAGCGAATCAGGCGTGAACTGTTCCCGGCTCGGATGTCCTGCGAAACACCCGAATCACGCGCACGGAGAAAGCACACGGTTCCTCAGAGGCGCTCGCTGGCGGGAAGTGCAATGTCGTAGGGAAGACTTCGGCGCAGCAAGATGGGCCCGCCTGCATCGCCCAGATGCAGCGTGCCGCGCTGCAGTTCGCTCAACTTCAATTCGATCAGCGCGCTGCTTCCAGGGTGCTGCGGGTGGGGCGCAGCATTGACAACCACACCCGCGGGCTGAGCCGGATCGACGCTGCCGAAGACTTCCTGACCCGCACTCGCCTGCGCCGCGCAGTCGAAAAGAAACATGCGGCGCTTCAGCGTCCCACGGTACTGACTGCGGGCCACCACCTCCTGGCCCGGATAGCAGCCCTTGCCGAAGTCGACACCGCCAAGCAGTTCGAAATTGATCATCTGCGGCACGAACATGTCGACCGTTTTCGCTTCGATGATCGGCAAGCCGCTCGAGACCTGAAGCCATCGCCACTCGTCCTGGGTGAGGGTGAGGTTGCCATCCATTCGTACCGCAGCTTCAAACCGGGGAATCCACAGGCCGAGTCGCGTTTGTCCCGCGTCCGGGAGCCGGATTGCCGTGCCACCGTCGCTTTCTCGCAGCGCCCACACGGCCAAGCCCTGGTTCGGCGGAGTGGCTTCGGTCCCGGCCCAGCCGAACACCCCCAACTCCGCTGACGCGTCGCTCAACCGGCATTGCATTCGCAGAACGAACATCGACAAGCGCTTGAGCGCCGCCGCAAGCAGGTCGGCTGCACAAATGAGAATGAAGTCGGCTTCACCCTGTTTCCAGCCGATGAAGCTGGCTTGCAGGCGCCCCTTCGCCGAACAAAAACCCGCGAGTTGCGCCCGACCAGGTGACAAGTCAATGAAGCTGCTGGTCAGTTGAGACTGCAAGAACGCGCCCGCCTGCACACCTGAAACCCGAATGCAAGCAAGGTATCCGATTTTTACGAGACCTTTTAAGGCCACTTCTGTATTCATGCGGCGATTATCATTGCGCCCGATGAGCGACGCTGCGCACGACCTTGCCGAGCGACACCTTGGCGCGCCTGAACCGCAGGCATGAAGTTGCACCGCATTGGCCTGCTGCTGTTGCTTGCGGTCCTGGGTGCGGCCGCAGGCGCCGCTTGGTGGCTTCACACCCCCCTCAGGCTGAACGCCGACGAGGTTCAGATCGTGATCCCCTCCGGCTCCAGCGCCCGCGAGGTTGCACGCGCCGTGGCTGCGGCGGGGGTTGATTCGTCGCCACTGTTCATGTCGCAATGGTTTCGCTGGTCAGGCCAGGCGCGCAAGATTCGACCGGGAACGTACCAGATAGATCGATCATTCACGCCTGTCATGCTGCTGGAGGCCTTGGTTCTCGGAGAGCAGTCATTGGCCACTGTGACACTGATCGAAGGCTGGACCTTCCACCGTTTTCGAGCCGAATTGGCATTGGCGGAGGGACTGACCCCAAGCACGGCCATGATGCGCGACGAGGAAATCATGGAGCGTCTGGGCGCGCCCGGTGTCGCGCCGGAGGGCCGCTTTTTCCCGGACACCTATTCCTACAGCCCTGGCACCAAGGACTTTGCGATTCTGGAGCAGGCCTATCGCGCCATGCGATCACGCCTGGAATCAGCCTGGGCCGAGCGAGCTTCCGACACGCCCTTGCGCAATGCCGACGAGGCCTTGATCCTGGCCTCCATCGTCGAGAAGGAAACGGGGGCGGCCGCCGAGAGAAGCTTGATTGCCGCCGTATTTGTCAATCGCCTGCGCGCCGGAATGCCGCTGCAAACCGATCCGACGGTGATCTACGGCTTGGGCAATCGATTCGATGGCAACCTGCGCAAGCGCGACCTGCTCAGCGATACGCCCTTCAACACCTATACCAGAGGCGGCTTGCCACCGACGCCGATTGCGATGCCGGGCAACGACTCCTTGTTGGCAGCAGTCCGGCCTGGGCAGACGAAGGCGCTGTATTTCGTCTCCCGAGGCGACGGGTCCAGCCACTTCAGCGAGACCCTTGCAGCTCACAATCGCGCCGTGGACAAGTACCAACGGCGCCGATAGAACGTATGAAGGGGCGCTTCATAACATTCGAAGGCATTGACGGGGCCGGCAAATCCACCCACCTCGAAGCCCTGGCGACGTGGCTGCGCGGCAAAGGCGCCGACGTCTTGTGCACACGAGAACCCGGAGGTACCTCGCTGGCCGAGCAATTGCGGGCACTGTTCTTGAGCGAGCCCATGGACCCACTGACCGAAGCGTTGCTGGTGTTCGCCGCCAGGCGCGACCACTTGCGACAGATGATCCTGCCCGCCCTTGCGCGAGGCAGTACCGTGCTCTGCGATCGTTTCAGCGACGCCACATTCGCCTACCAAGGGGCAGGGCGCGGTTTCAGCGTCCAGACACTCAAACAACTCGAGGAGTGGGTGCAGGAAGGGCTGCAACCGGATTTGACGTTTTGGTTCGACGTCGCACCCGAAGTCGCTGCCAGGCGCCGCGCTTTGGCCCGAAATGCCGATCGCATGGAGCGAATGGACGATGCCTTCTTCGCGCGGGTCCGAAGTGGCTATCGAATTCGGGCCGAATCCTATCCAGCGCGCTTTGTTCGGATCGACGCGGAAGAAGACATCCAGACCGTCGCTCAGGTCATGATTGCCGCCCTGGACACACACCTGTGGTAAAGCACGGCAGCGAGCCGCTGTTCCCCTGGTTGCACAGGCCCTTGCACGAGGCGCTGGCGCTGCAGGCTGCGCACGCGTTGCTGCTCCACGGTCCGGACGGAAACGGTCAGTTCCAGTTGGCGCTCGCGATCGCCCAGTCCTTCGTTTGCGAGGCCCGGCGAGCCGGCCTGCGCGTTGAACCCTCATGCGGAGCTTGTGCGGGCTGCCGACTCTTCGCGGCTCGAACCCACCCTGACGTATTCATTCTCGTGCCCGATGCCCTGCGCGAAACACTCGGCATACCGGAAGCGCCCATGGGCGATGACATTGGATCCGTGGTGGCCGCGGGAAAAGCAAAGCCGAGCAAGGAAATTCGGGTCGACGGCGTGCGAGCAGCCATCTCATTTGCGCAATCAACCAGCGCGCGTGGCTTCGGCAAGACTGTGGTCTTGCACCCTGCCGAGAGCGTCAATTCCATCGCAGCGAATGCGTTACTCAAAAGCCTCGAAGAGCCTGCAGGTCGAACCCGCTACATCTTGAGCTGCAACGCCGTCGATGCCTTGTTGCCGACGGTGCGAAGCCGATGCGTGAAGGTGTCGGTGGGCTTGCCGACACCGGACCAGGCAGTTGCCTGGCTCGAGGCCAGAGGTGTGGATCAGCCGCGGATCATGCTTGCTGCCACCGGCGGGCGGCCGATCGAGACGTTGCAATGGGCAGCTTCGGACATCGATGCGGACGCTTGGCTCGGCATTCCGAACCAGGTTGCGCAGGGCAGGGTTGAACCATTTGTCGACTGGCCGCTGGGCCGCCTGATCGAGACGCTGCAGAAGCTTTGCCATGACTGGATTTGCGCGTCGATCGATGCGCCGCCTCGCTACTTCCCGAGACAATGTCTCGGCGATCCTTGCGACGTTTCGCGACTCCTCGCATGGTCGGCACAATTGCGCAATCATGCGAGGCACGCGGAGCATCCCTGGCAGGTCTCGCTGAAAATCGACGCCCTGATACAGCAAGGCCACAGTGCATTTGTCGCCCCAATCGCGAACGAAGCAGCGCAAGTGCGTGGCTTGTCAGGCCCTGCTTCGCTACACTTCACCGCATGAGTAGCAGCACCGGCCGAAGCGCCGTTTCTTCCGGGCTCGCCGCGGGACCGACGGCGGCACGCCCGAGCGTGATTCAGTTGGTATTCAGGGAGAAGGCCGCCCTCTATGCGGCGTACATGCCGCTGTTTTCTGACGGCGGCTTGTTCGTTCCAACGACTCGGGAGTACCGGCTCGGCGAGGAAATCTACTTGCTCTTTTCGCTCCCGGGCGACCCGCAGCGCTATCCCGTGGCCGGCAAAGTTGGCTGGGTCACACCTGCCAATGCCTCCGGTGGGCGCACTCAAGGGGTTGGCGTGCGCTTTCCAACCGATGAGAAGACCCGCATGCTCCGCGCCAAGATTGAAGAAATCCTCGGCACGTCAATAGCCTCCGCCAAGCCGACACAGACGATCTGATCTGGCTGCTTCCGGTTTTCCCGACACGGGCGGGGTCCATGTTCGTCGACTCGCACTGCCATCTCAGCTTTCCGCAACTCAGAGACAACATTTCCGAGATCCGAGCCGCGATGCTGGAGGCGCGGGTTGACCGAGCGCTGTGCATTTGCACCACGCTCGAAGAATTCAGCGATGTGCACGCGCTGGCGCTGGCATACGCCAATTTTTGGTGCACGGCCGGAGTCCACCCCGACAACGAAGGGGTTCGCGAACCGTTTCTTGAAGACCTCGTTGAGCTGGGTGCGAAGACACGCGTGGTCGCAATCGGCGAAACCGGGCTCGACTACTTTCGACTCAATGGTCGCACCCTTGCGCAGATGGAGTGGCAGCGCCAGCGCTTTCGAACTCATGTTCGTGCGGCCCTCGCGTGCGACTTGCCGCTCGTTGTTCACACGCGTGAAGCATCCATCGACACCCTCGAGATCCTGCGTGAAGAAGGTGGGCGGCGCGCCAAGGGTGTCTTTCACTGCTTCACTGAAGGCGTGGAAGTTGCGCGCAGCGCCTTGGATTTAGGCTTCTACGTATCGTTCTCTGGGATTCTCACCTTCAAGAACGCCACCGAACTTCGCGAAGTGGCACGATTTGTTCCGCTGGACCGCTGCCTGATCGAGACCGACAGCCCCTACCTGGCACCGGCTCCGTACCGCGGGAAAGTCAACAATCCCTCTTACGTCGTGCACGTCGCCCAGCAACTTGCGGCACTGAAGCAAGTGTCCCTGGAACGAATCGCGCAGGCGACGAGTGAGAACTTCGATCGGTTGTTTTCGCGCATCAATGCACCGCTCTCGGCGAGGGGAAGTATAAATTAATGTGACGCGATACATAAGCTGTTCAACATGTTGATATCGTTGAATAACATCGACGGTTGATTCAGTCAATGCTCACCTTGTAGGCGGTGATTTCGTGCTGCTTTTAACGTCCTCCTGTCGGGGAAATTCCTACGGTACCGATGGCGGCGTGCCGACTGATGCGCACCAGAGCGCACGCCTACAGTCAACGACATCGCGTTGCAACCAGAAGGGAACAGGTTCATGGAACAACAGCACCTGATTGCGAATCCGTTTGCGCTCTTGTTGAATCCAGAGGCGGTGCATGCTGCCCTCCAACAGTCGACAGCGTTGAATCGGCTCAGAAGCAGGGTGTGGCGCCCCCTGGATCGCTCCTCCGGCCCACTGGTCGCGGAAGAACGATCAGGCGGGGAAGACGTCGAAGATCATGCGGCACAGAGTGATCAGACAGCGCTCAGCGTCGAGTAGCGCAGCAGGTGCCGCAACAGGCCGGTGACAGACTGGTCCCGGTCTTCCGCGCCTCGTGCTTCCATAGTGCAGACTACAATGTATATTATGTCAACTACAAACTGTGGAGCCTCGGGAGTTGGCACAGCGACCGAGCGGGCGCCAATCGCCGACGCGCTAGCGGAACTCCACGCCGTCGGCGTCGGCCGAATGTAGTGCGTCCAATGCGTCTCTCATGCTGGCACTGGGATCACCATAGGAACCCCAGTTGCCGCCTTCGAAGTCAGCCGACTGTCGGCGCGCTTCGTTAGCCAGTAAGCTCGCCGTCGACGACCCGGATGGTCTTGTCGCAACGCTCGGCCAATGCGGCGTTGTGGGTCACGAAAAGCACCGATGTGCCGTGCTCGCGGTTGAAGCGGCGCAGCAACTCGAACACGCCGTCGGCGCTCTTGGTGTCGAGATTGCCGGTCGGTTCGTCGGCCAGAAGCAGCGCCGGATTCATCGCCAGCGCACGCGCCACCGCCACTCGCTGCTGCTGGCCACCGCTCATGTTGCCGGCGAGGTTGTCCCGCCAGGGCGCCAGGCCAACGCTGTCAATCAATCCGGCTGCACGCTGGCGCATCGCGTCGTTCGGGAACCCGGCAGCGCCGAGCATCGGCATCATCACGTTCTCGAGCGCCGTGAACGCGGTGAGCAGATGGTGGTACTGGAACACGAAGCCGATGTTGTGGCCGCGCAGCCGCGTCAATGCGCGCTCATCGAGCGCAGTGGTCTCCTCGCCGCACACCGAGAGTCTGCCCGCAGTCGGCCGGTCGAGCAGGCCCACGATGTTCAGCAACGTACTCTTGCCCGAACCGGACGGGCCCATCACCGCGCAGAACTCGCCCTTGCGCAACGTGAGGTCGATTCCGCGCAGCACCTCGGTCTCGATTGGCGTGCCGACATTGAACGACTTGCGCACGCCGCGCAGCGCCACGACACTATCCACCGTACCGCCTGCGGTCTCGGCGACCCGCAGCGCAATGGTGACTTCAGCCACGGATGGCCACCACCGGATCCAGCCGCGCCGCACGCATCGCGGGGGCAAAGGCCGCTGCGAGCCCAGTCACCGTCGCAAGCAGCAGCGCGGAGGTGAACAGCGCGGGGTCGAACACCAGCGGAAAAAGGGGTGTGCCGTCGGCGTTGCGCGCATAGCGCTGCCAAAGCAGCAGGGCCACGGCCCCGATCGCGCAGCCGACAACCGAGCCGCCGAGCCCCAGCAGCCCGCCCTGCAACAGGAACACGCGCAGGATCTGCCCTTGCGCGATCCCCATGGCGCGCAGGATGCCGATCTCGCGCGATTTCTGCACCACTGACACCACCAACACGCTGGCGATGCCGAACGCCACTGACAGGCCGACAAAGAATCGAATCGATGTGTTGGCAGTGACCTGCGCACTCACCGCGGCGAAGAACTGCGCGCTGGTCTTGATCCAGCTGTCGGCCTCGACGCCGGTGGCAGCGGTGATGCGCTCGGCGATGACCTGGGCGGCATAGACGTCGCGCACCGCCACCTCGAGGCTGGTCACGCCACCGGGCAGACCGAGCAGGCTCTGCGCCGTATGCAGCGCGACGAAGGTGTTGCGCTGATTGGCGCCCCTGTTGCCGAGGTCGAAGATGCCGACGATGGTCAACGTGTCGACTGCGTCGTTGGCGGCGGTTACGCGCAGCTTGTCGCCGACATCGACGCCGAGGTCGCTCGCCAGTTCGGTGCCGATCAGGATGTCGGTGCCGGTCAGGCGTGAGACTCCGCGCGCCAGCTTGTTGTGCAGGTCGACGATGCGGTAGTACAGATCAGGTTCAATGCCGGCCACCGTGATTGCGCGTCTGGCGCTGCCGCGCACCGCCAGGGCCGAGCCGCCGGCCACCGGCGCCACCGTCGTCACCTCTGGCATGGCGCGGATCTGCGCGGCCACAGCCTGCCACTGGTCGATCGATTTCAGGCGCTGCAGTGGCGGCTGCACGATTGCGCCCTGAACCTCGCCGCGTGTGGGGTCGGCGTTGCCGCGCAGCGCGCGCGTCACCTCCTTCGTTGGCAGCAACTGGATGTGCGCCTGCGCCGAAAGCACACGGCGAATGAAATTTGCCTGCAACCCGGCCAGCAGCGCCGACATGAAGACGATGACGCCGACCCCAATCGCCACGCCGCTGACGATGAACACCGTCTGCAGCCGGCCCTCGCGCAGGAAGCGGATCGCGACGATCCACTCGAAGGGCAGCCAGGTCGTGGACACGAGGAGGCGCGCCTCAGCGCGCGGTCGCCGCGGCGGCGACGCGAACACGTGCACCGTCGGTGACCGCCGAGCCAGCGGCAATGATCTGGTCGCCGGCATGCAAGCCGTCGAGAACCTCGGCAAAGCCGCCCGAGCGCAGGCCGAGCCGCAGGCCCGTGCGCACGGTGCGCCCGGCCTGCACCTTGAGCACCCAGGGCGCGGGGCCGTCGGCGTCGCGCACGCTGCCGCTGGGAACGAGCAGCGCCTGCGCGCGCCGCGCCACCTCGATGTCCACCGACACGGTCATGTCCTGCTTCAGGATCGGCGGCGGCGACGGTACGTCGAGCTTGACCTCGACTGCGCCTGTCTGCACATTCACGCCGGGGTTGATATACACCACTTCTGCGGCGAAGAACTGCTTCGGGTAGGCATCGGCGCTGGCAACGGCCTTCTGGCCGAGCGCCAGCAGGCGCAGGTTCTTCTCGTCGATGTCGACCACCAACTGGGTGCGCCCGGCCGGCGAGAGCGTCATCAGCACCTTGCCCGGCTGCACGACGTCACCGACCTCGACTTTGCGGGCGATTAGCGTGCCCCCTGCCGGCGCGGCGATGGTGGCATAGCGGGCACGGGCGCGCGCCACTTCGGTATTGGCCAGTGCCTGCGCCACGGCGGCCTCGGCCAGGGCGTAATCGCTGCCGCCGGAGCGCAGGGTCTCGAGCTGTTTTTGCGCCGTGCGCATCTGTGCGTCGGCTAGCTCGACAGCCCTGCGCGCTTCGTCCAATGCCGCCTCGCCGACGAAGCCCTTCTGGAACAAGTCCTCGTTGCGGCGCTGTTGCGAGCGTGCGTTGTCGAGGTTGGTCTGCGCCTGACGCAAGGTCTGCTCGGCGACCGGGGTCTGCACCTCGCGCAACTGCCGCAAACGCGCCTGCGCCTGTGTCACGGCGACCTCGGCCTGACGTGTTGCCGCGCGCAATTCGGCCGACTCGAGTTCGACCAGCAGTTCGCCTGCCTTCACGGCCTGGCCTTCGGCCACCGGTATGCGCGCCACGGTACCGGTGATCTGTGAACCCAGGTCGACGCGATTCGGCGCCTCCACATGGCCACTGGCGACGACGCTCTGGACGAAGTCGCGCCTTTTGGCCGTCTCGACCGCGACTTCAGGCCCGAGCCACCAGCGCAGCATCAGCCAACCGGCCGCAACCGCGACAAGCAGCGCCAGCAACAGAGGCCAACGGTAACGGCTTACGAGTGACGTTTCAAACATGCACAATCCGCCTGGCGCGCGCTATCCTGATAGGCCTGGCTGCAGCACCTCTGAACAAGTATGTTCGATCCTGCGCCGAACCGGAAAGCGACCCCAAGCGTCGCATTGACAACCGTCAACTGCATCGCGCGCGATGCCGTTGGCGAAGACTTCGCAATTCGTTGTCTGCGGGTCCATGAAGCCGATCGCCAGATGATCCGGCGCTCCTGCACGCACGCTCACGCCACGCGGCAGCAGCAGGCCCATGTCGGGCACCGCCTGCGGGCATGGAGGCAGCCACCTCTTCGATACAACGCCAGTGCTGGTCTTCCAGCAGCCGGCGCGGCGCTTGCGGGGCCGGACAGCCGTGTCGTGCAGGTTGTGGTGTGATTTTGCAGGTCAACCCTTGACCCCGGAACTGCCCCTTGGATTTCTGTTGACCTTATAGCGAATCAACAACTTGACTCAGCGTCTGCGGGGGCTTATTTGTGGCGCCTGACCAGGAAGCCCGACTTCGTCGACAATACGGCCTCACGAAACCACGAAAAGCTCCCCTGCCCGACGCGACCGCAAGGATCGAAGCCAGAGGGGGCTTGCGGGAACAAGTAACGAGGTCCGTCCAATGGCTAAAAGCGAGATCAAGACCGCAATCGTCGATGGCGGGCTGCGCTACCGAACAAAGACACCGGGCTCGCCGTTTGCCGCTGCAAGCTCCTTTGGTGCTGCCACCATGTCCTGCTTTCTGTGCGGCAAGCACCGCGCGCGCTCAATGCTGAAGTCGCGTAAATTGCTTGGAAAGAATCAGGTGGTTTGCTCTCCTTCCTGTAGCGCGCTGAACGAATCACAAAGCTAGGTCGGCGAGTCTCGTTCGCCCTCCCCTGGGCCAAAGGCTTGCCCCAGGGAAGATTCAATGTCGGCAATGAGATCCTCTGCTGCCTCGAGCCCGATCGAAAACCGCACCAGCGTCCGATTCGAGTTCAGTCGCCTGCCCAGACTGCCCAAGCTGTATGGAACGACGAGGCTCATCGGGCCCGCCCATGAGTAACCCAGTTTGAACAACCGAAGGCTATCGACAAACGCGTCAATTTGCGCGTCGCTGAAGCGTGCATCGAATATCACTGAAAACAAGCCTGCCGCTCTGCTGCAGATGCGTTTCCAGTGCTCGTGGCCCGGCGAGCCCTCAATTGCCGGGTGCAGGATCTGGGCGAGTTCCGGTCGTCCAGCCATCCAATTGGCAACACGTCGGGCAGTCGCGTCCTGCGCCGCGTAGCGCAAGTCCAACGACGGCAACGAACGCAACACTGTTTCGGCGTCGTTCGCGCCAACTCCCCACCCCATGCGCATGTGGGTCGACTTCAACCTGAGGTGCAATTCGGAGTCGCGCGTCGTCACCGAACCCATCAGGACGTCGCCGCCCCCGGACGGGAACTTCGTCAACGCCTGCACGACAACGTCTGCCCCAATCGGCGCCGGCGCTCCATCTTCAACCGCGAACGCATTGAAGGCAAGGCCAGCGCCCCAGGTGTTGTCGATGGCGCAGACGACGCTGCGCGATTTTGCGGCTCTCAGCAATCCGCCGAGATCAGGAAACTCCATCGTCACCGAGCCCGGTGCCTCGATCCAGACCAGGCGAGTCGCCGTGCCGATCATGTCAGCCAGCCGCTGCGGGTCGGACGGGTCGTAGAAGCGGTGCGAGACGCCCCATCCGGCGAGTTCATTGCGGGCGAACTCTTTGCCAGGGCCGTATGCGTTCTCGGGGATCAGGACTTCGTCTCCGCTGCGCAGAATTGCCATGTCGACCAGCGCGATTGCCGCCAAACCACTGGGCAGCAACAGGGTCTGCAATCCGCCCTCCAGCGTCGCGATCCGTGCTTCGAGAGTGAATGTCGTAGGCGTCCCGTGCAGGCCGTAGGTGTAGCCTGTCTTGTCCTTCCAGTTGCGGTGGCGAAGCGCGGCGGCGTTCGGGAACAACACGGTCGAGGCTTTGTGCACGGCGCTCTGCACCGACGCAAATCCATCGGGCGCACGATAGGGATGGTGAATCAGCGTCGTACTGATTCGCTTCGGCTCGGCCATCGTGTCCCCTTTGTCTTCGATGCAAGTACGTGCGTTGACCGATTTACCAAGAGGCCTGCGTCAGATTGGCCTGCCAATCAAGTCGTGGCCCTGCGCCGCAACGATCTGCGCTCGACAAAACGTGCCGGATTTAAGGGTCAGTGACGCCTTTTCCGGAGGCAGCAGCTTGACGACGCCGTCGATCTCCGGGGCCTCGGCATAGCTCCTACCCTGGCCACCTTTGCGGCCCAACGCGGGTGCGGAGTCGAGCAAGATCTGCATCGTCGAGCCGACTCGCTCGCGCAACTTGGTGGTCGACACCTCTTCGGCGACCGCCATGAATTGTGCGCGGCGCTTCTCGCGCACCTCGAACGCCAGCATGCCCGGCAGACTATTCGCCGCCGCGCCGGGAATAGCCGAATAGGCGAAGCAGCCAGCGCGGTCGATCCGAGCTTCACGGACGAAATCGAGCAGGTGCTCGAATTCAAGGTCAGACTCGCCCGGAAAACCGGCGATGAAGGTGCTGCGGACGACGATTTGCGGGCAGATCTCGCGCCAACGTCGCAAGCGCTCCAGATTTCTTTCGCCACTGGCTGGCCGCTTCATGCGGCGCAGCACGTCGGGATGCGAATGCTGGAACGGCACGTCGAGATACGGCAGGATCGCGCCAGTGGCCATCAGCGGCAAGATTTCGTCGACATGCGGGTATGGGTAGACATAGTGCAATCGAACCCACGCTGAATGCGAAGCAGCGAGCGCCGCAAGCTGCTCGCACAGTTCAAACAACCGCGTCTTGATCGGCTTGCCGTCCCAGAAGCCGGTCCGATACTTGACGTCGACGCCGTAGGCGCTCGTGTCCTGACTGATCACGAGCAACTCCTTGACTCCAGATTCGAACAAGCGGCGGGCCTCGACCAGCACGTCGCCGATGGGTCTGGACACCAAGTCGCCGCGCATGCTGGGAATGATGCAGAACGTGCATCGATGGTTGCAGCCTTCGCTGATCTTGAGATAAGCGTAGTGCTTCGGCGTGAGCTTGATACCCTGCGCCGGTACGAGATCGACAAAGGGATCGTGCGGCTTGGGAACGTGACGGTGCACGGCGTCCATCACTTCCTGTGTCGCATGGGGTCCGGTGACCGCCAGCACACTCGGGTGCATTTCGCGCACCAGATTGCCACCGCTCTGCCCGCTCCTGGCACCCAGGCAGCCGGTGACAATCACCCTGCCGTTGGCGGTCAGGGCATCGCCGATCGCGTCCAGACTTTCCTTGACTGCGTCGTCGATGAAGCCACAGGTGTTGACGATCACCAGGTCAGCATCGGCGTAGCTTTTCGAGGTTCTGTACCCTTCAGCCTGCAACTGCGTCAGGATCAGTTCCGAATCGGTCAGCGCCTTGGGACAGCCGAGTGAGACAAACCCAATCTTCGGCGAAGGAGGACTCGTCTTCGAGGTCGGCATCTGGTCCATGCGTGCACTTCAGCGCGCAGGCGGGACGATGCCGGACAAGCCGGGGAACATCGAATCGGCATGCTTGCTCAACTGTTCTTGCATCTGCAAGAACATCTGGCGTGATTGTTCGAGATAGTTCCCCATCAAGCCCTGTATGCCGGGCGCCTGGCTGCTGAGGAAGTTCGCCCACAAGTCCGGGCTCAACTTCGTCGGGTCGTAAACGCCCTTGGCCTGTTCGGCCAGCCGGCTTTGGATGTCGGTGAATGTTTGCAGGTTCTGCTCGAGGTATGAACCCATCATTGCCTGCATCGCGTTCCCGTAGAAACGAATGATCTGCGACAACATCTGGGCCGAAAAGATCGGCGCACCACCGGTCTCTTCTTCGAGGATGATTTGGAGCAAGATGCTGCGTGTCAGGTCCTCGCCGGTCTTCGCGTCGCGAACCACAAAGGGCTGGACCGCCAGGACCATTTGCTTTACGTCGGCCAGGGTGATGTAGCTGCTGCCCTGGGTGTCGTAGAGGCGCCGGTTCGGGTACTTCTTGAGCACACGCATGCCGGCATCGAGCCTGTCAGCGGCAGAGCCGCTGCCAGTTTGCGCCGTGGGCTTCGCGCTGCGGCGAGACTGAACCATGCAACAACCTCCGGCGCGCCATATGGCGGCCCAAGAAAAACATTTTAGGAGGGTGGTTCGCTACTCTGCGACGGGTTTACCCGTTTCGCAGCACCACACTGTTGTGCCACGGCAGCCAAGGCCGTGGTAGGCGCGATTGGACTCGAACCAACGACCCCCACCATGTCAAGGTGGTGCTCTAACCAGCTGAGCTACGCGCCTGTTTTCCGAGGTACGGAGTGTAGCAGCGGCGGCCCGGCTACTTGCGACGCACGATGCGCACGCCGACGACTTTGGCAACCTGTGCGAGCACCAATGGCAGGCCCGACGCGCTCGGGACCTCGACGGTGAATGTCATCCAAGCGGTGCCGCTGCTCTTGGCCGTCTCACTGTGAACACTGACCACGTTCATCTTTTCTTTCGCGAAAACCTCCGAAATGTCGCGCAACAAGCCGTGCCGGTCGGTGGCTTCCACCATGACATCGATGGGATAGGCGCTTGTCGCGTCGGCGCGTCCCGCACCCCACGCAACCGGAATCGTGCGCTGCGGACTGCGCGCCAGCATCTGCCGATAGTTGCTGCAGCGCATGCGGTGAATCGCGACTCCATTTCCGCGCGTCACGTAGCCACCAATCGGGTCGGGCGGTGCCGGACGGCAGCAGCGCGCCAAACTCGTCAACAGCGATTCCACGCCGACAACGAGCACCCCACCCTTGGCGGCCCGACCCTCGACCTGTGGCCGCTTCAACGCCACTGTGTCATCGTATGATGGGGCGGCTTCGACCGGCCGCAGCAGGGTCTCGATGTTGCGAATCGAAAACTCGTCTTTACCGACCACTTCGAACAGCGCGTCGGCGCTGCGAAAACCCAGGCGTGCCGCCAAATCGTCGAGCTTGGTCGAGGTCTTGCCTTCGCGTTGGAGCAGTTTCTCAACCTGTTCCCGCCCGCGCGCGATGGTCTGATGCTGGGCCAAGGCATTGAACCATGCACGCGCTTTGGCCTTGGAACGCGTCGCCTTCAAATATCCCAGTTCGCCGTTCAACCAATCCAGCGACGGGCCGCCGTCCTTCGCGACGATGATCTCCACTGTTTGTCCGTTGACCAAGGCGGTGTTCAGCGGCACCATCGCGCCGTCGAGCTTGGCGCCGCGACAGCGGTGACCCAGATCAGTGTGCACGGCGTAGGCGAAATCGATCGGCGTCGCACCCACGGGCAACTCGACAACGTTCGCCGCGGGTGTGAAAACGTAGATCCGGTCGTCCGCATCAGTGCCACCGAGATTGCCGTGTTCGACGAAGTCGCGCTCCCAGGCGAGCAGCTGGCGCAATAGCGCCTTGCGCGCCGTTGCCACTTTGGCCTTCAGATCCGCATCCCCGCTGGCGCCCGTAGAACCCTTGGTGCCTGCCTCCTTGTAGGCCCAGTGCGCCGCGCCACCATGCTCCGCGCGCTCATGCATCTCGCGCGTGCGAATTTGAATCTCCACGCTTCGCCCCAACGACTCGCGCACAACGGTGTGCAACGACTGGTAGCCGTTCGCCTTGGGCCTGGCGATGTAGTCATCAAACTCACCGGCAACCGTGGCGTAGCGTTCCTGAACTCGCGCCAGCGCGGCATAACAGTCGGCGACGCTGCCCACGATCACGCGCACGGCGCGAACGTCGAATACTTCAGCGAATGCGAGTCCCTTGCCCTGCATCTTCTTCCAGATGCTGTACAGGTGCTTGGGCCGGCCCGCCACCTCGGCGCGGATGCCATGGCTTGCGAGATCGGCACGCATCTCGCGGCGAAATTCCTCGACACCATGTTCGCGCTCGATGCGTTTTTCGTCGAGCATCCGCGACACCGCGTGGTAGGCGTCGGGTTCGAGAAACCGAAACGCCAGGTCTTCGATCTCCCACTTGAATTGCCAGATGCCCAAACGGTTGGCCAGCGGCGCGAAGACCTGCAGTGATTCGGCGGCCAAAGCTGGAGGGCACTGGAGTTTGTTGGCCGCAAAATAGCGCAGCGTCTGCAGCCGCGACGCCAGGCGCAGCAACACAACGCGCAAGTCGCGCGAAAAGGCGAGCAGCATCTTGCGGACGCGTTCCGTTTGCAGCCCCCTGCGCTCGGCCTCGACCCTCGCGTCACGCGCCGAGCGCAAGATTCGCACGAGCTGTCTCGTATGCCCGACGAGCGAACCGAAGGTCTCGCCAAAGGCCCGGGCAATCGCTTCTTCCGGCTTGCTCAAGTAGTCGGCGGCATAGCTCAAGTACGCGGTTGCACGCAGCGCCGGCGACGCGCCGATTCCCGCCAGAATGTCAGCCACTGAATCAGCGTGCGCGAGCGTGTCTTCGCCGCTCTCCAGCAGATGGCCGAGCAGCAGGGGTTCGGCAAATCCGCGCGCGCGGCTGACGATCCCGGGGTCTTCGACCGCGCCATGACCCGCTTCGCTGAGACTGACGATGGTGGCAACCGGCTCGGGAGGATCCTCCACGTTCGCCTGCAGAGCCACGCGCAGACCCGTCTTCATGGCGACAACAAGAACCCTGTGACGGCATCGATTTGATCGGCCGCAACGAGCGTGGGGGCGTGACCCACGCCGCCGAATTCACGCAACGTCGCCCTCGGCCCGCGCTGGGTCATCGCCAGCGCAGTCTCTGGGCTCAGCAGATCGGATTGCGCGCCACGCAGCAGCAGGGTCGGGCACACAATCGCGTCATAGCTGCGCC
>JAEMQF010000414.1 GCA_022758925.1 Burkholderiales bacterium
GATGCGCATCCTCAAGCACAGGTTCAGCGCACGTTACGCGCTGCGCGACCTGGTGTCGCAGGTGTTGACGTTCGACTACCTGGGCGCACTCGCCGTCGCGCTCGCGTTCCCGCTGCTGCTGGTGCCACAACTGGGACTGGTCCGCACGGGTGTCTTGTTCGGCCTGCTGAACGCGCTGGTTGCGGTCTGGGCGCTGTGGCTGTTTCGTGCTGAGTTGCGGCGCCTGGGCGCGCATGCGCTGGCTTGTGCGCTGGTCGTGGCGCTGCTGCTGGGTGCGCTCGCGGCGGCGGAAACGCTCACGCGCTGGACCGAAGAACGCTTTTACGCCGACAACGTGGTGTTCAGCGCAAACAGCGCCTACCAGCGCATCGTCGTCACGTCGAGCAAGGCCGGCGTGCGCCTGTTTCTGAACGGCAATCTGCAGTTCCATTCGCGCGACGAGTACCGTTACCACGAAGCCCTGGTACACCCGGCCCTGGCCGCGCATGGAGCGCCGCGCGACGTGCTCGTGCTCGGCGGCGGCGACGGCATGGCGGTGCGCGAGGTGCTGCGCCACGCGAGCGTGGAGCGCATCACGCTCGTCGAGCTCGACCCGCACATCACGCGCCTGTTCACTGAGCAGCCGCTGCTGCGGCGCCTGAACGGGGACGCGCTGCATTCGCCGAAGCTGCGCATCGTCACCGCCGACGCGTTCAGTTGGTTGGAGCAGAGCACCGAGCAGTTCGACGCCATCGTCGTCGACTTCCCGGACCCGAGCAATTTTTCGCTCGGCAAGCTCTACACGACGAGCTTCTACACGCTGCTCGACCAGCATCTGCGCGCGAGCGGTTATGCCGTGGTCCAGACCACCTCGCCGCTGATCGCGCGCAAGAGTTTCTGGACAGTCGTCAGCAGCATCGAAGCGGCGGGTCTGACCGCGACGCCGTACCACGCCCATGTGCCGAGCTTCGGCGAATGGGGCTTCGTCATCGCCAGCCACCGACCCTGGGCCTGGCCCGCCGCCCTGCCCGCGGGTCTGCGCTTCCTTGGCCTCGAAGGCTTGCCCGCGCTGTTCCAGTTTCCGCCCGACATGGCGCGCCTGCCCACCGGCGTGAACCGCCTGTCGAACCAGCTGCTGGTGTACACGTTCGAGGAGGAATGGGGCCGGGTCCACGAATGACATCCGAATGACATCCGAATGACACACGAATGACAAACGAATGAGCGCTGCAGCGAATCCGCGCCGGCGCGCCCTGCTGGCAGGCGCCGCCGCGCTGCCCTGGGCCGGGTGCACTCGCGGCGCAGCCGTGGCTTACGACGGCAGCTGGCTCGGCGCGGCGCACGAGCGCGGTCACCGGCTGCTTGATGCGAGCGGCATGCGAGCCGCCGATGTTCACCGCCACGCCCAGGTGATCGTTGTCGGCGCCGGCGTCGCCGGCCTGGCTGCGGCGCGCGCGTTGTTGCACGCCGGCATCGACGACGTGCATGTGTTCGAACTCGAAGACAGCGCGGGCGGCAACAGCCGCGGCCACCTGCTCGGCGGCATGCCCTGCCCGCTGGGTGCCCACTACCTGCCCTTGCCCGGCGCACAGGCGCCGGAACTGGCGCAGTTGCTGGCCGAACTCGGCCTGAGCCGCATCGAAGCCGGCAAGACGGTGTATGACGAACGCCACCTGTGCCACAGCCCACAGGAGCGGCTGTTCATCGGTGGTGAATGGGTCGAGGGCCTGCTGCCGCCTCTCGAAGCACTGCCTTCGGCGCAGCGCGTCGCGACCCTGCAGCAGTATCAACGCTTCCACGCGGCGGTCGAGGCCGCGGGCCGCGACCAGGCGTTTTGCCTGCCCACGCTGCGCGCGAAGCCGTCGGCGATTGCTGCTGAACTGGGCAAGCTCAGCTTCGCCGCGTGGCTCGACCGGGAAGGCTTCAACGCGCCGGCGCTGCGCTGGTACCTCGACTACTGCTGCCGCGACGATTTCGGCGCCGGCGCCAGCTTCGTCTCGGCCTGGGCCGGCGTGCACTACTTCGCCAGCCGGCATGGTTTTCATGCGCCGGGCGATGACGCTGCCGACCCGGATGCGCACGACCCCGTGCTGACCTGGGCCCAGGGCAACGCCTGGCTCACGCAGCGCCTCGCCGCGCCGCTGGGCGAACGCCTGCACACCGGCCATCTGGCGCTGCGCGTGCGCGAAGCTCGGCATCAGGCGAGTCTCGAGGTGTGGAATGTGGCGGGGCAGCGGGTCGAAACGTGGAGCGCCGGGCACATCGTGCTCGGATTGCCGCTGTTCATCGCGGCGCGCCTGTTTGACGCCGCGCCCAGCGCGCTGCAGCAAGCTGCTGCGCTGCTGCACCATGCGCCATGGCTGGTGGCGAACCTGCACCTGCGCGAGCCCCTGGTCGACCGCGGCGGCGCTGCGCCGGCCTGGGACAACGTCTTGTTCGACAGCCCGACGCTGGGCTATGTCGACGCCATGCACCAGAGCACGCGGCCGCACCCGGGGCCGACTGTGCTGACGGCGTACTGGGCGCTCGGCGGCGCATCGCTGCAGGAGCTTCGTGCGCAGCGCACGCGCCTGCTCGAGGCGCCGTGGTCGGCGTGGGCGAGCGCCGTGGTCCAGGAGCTGGAACGAGCGCACCCCGAGATCGGCACGCGCCTGGCGCGTGTCGACCTGATGCGCTACGGCCACGCGATGGCGATCCCGGCGCCGGGGGTGCAGGGTCATGCGGCGCTGCGCGCCCTGATCGACCTGCGCGGCCGGGTGCGTTTTGCGCACAGCGACTTGTCGGGCTACTCCGTGTTCGAAGAAGCCTTCTTTCACGGGCATCGGGTCGGCCGGTCCATCGCGCAGGAATCGCGCCGTGCGTAGTGGCAGCGCACACGCTGCGCGCGAGCCACGCCTCGGTCAACGCTTCGGCTCGCGCCCGGCCTGAGGCGCGTGCCGCCTCTGGGTATCTGGGGCCTGCGGTGCAGCCGCCTCGCGCCGCAAGCGCTTCAGTTCGTCACGCAGCGCGCGCTCCTCGGGTGAGAGAGCGGGGCTCGCCGCGAGCGGCGCCAGGCCGCGGTCGCGCTCAGTGCGCGCGGCGCGTTCGATGCCCGCGCGCTCGCCGAGCAACTGGAGCCGCGCGCGCACGTGGTTCGCGAGTGCCTCCACGTCGTCCAGGCCACGCGCCGAGTCGGTGCACGGCAAAGACACGGCCTGCTTGTCGTGCAACTTCAGGTGCACCGCGCAGACCCGGTTGCGCCTGCCATGCAGCAGCGTGAAGCCGCGCACTTCCTCTTCGTGCACCGCCACGTCGCGGATGTTTTCGATTGCGATCCGGCGCACCTTGCGCGTCAGGCCGCGCTGAAACCAGACGAAGTTCGCGCTTGCCGTGGCGCGCTCCCAGCGCTGCATGTCGAGCACCACGGCGCCGACGCCGAGCCCGGCGCCGAGCGCGCCGACCCAGTTCGGCGCGAACGTGGCACCGAGCCACATCAGTGCGCCGGCACTCATCACCACGAGCGCAATGTCCTGCGTCTCGCGTTGCGCCGTGCCATAGACGTCGCGCTCGTAGCACACCGCTTCCACTTCACCGCTGGCCAGCGGCGCAACCGCGCTCGCCAGCCATTTCGCGGCGCGGCCGAGCACCACGTGCGCAGCGAATGCTGCCGCCAGCAGCAGCGGCAGCTTCATGAGCGCGGCTCCCGGCGCGACACTGCTGCCCGCGGCCAGCGCACAGGTGGGAATGCCGGCAGCGGCGAGACATGCAAGCGCTTGAAGCAACCGGTGCTGGCGTTTCATCACTGCGCCACGGTAGCAAGAACTTGGCAAGGCCGGAAGGGGGCTTGGCAGCGCAACGTCGACAGCTTCACACACTTCCCGATTCGGCTCGATCGGCATCGCCTTCGAACCTTGCGTGTGGCTAAGATGCTGCATCACGGTGCCCAGGCCGACTCGGATCGGCGCGGCCCCACGCTGACGACCCACACGCACCCGCATACGTACACGCACCCGCATACGCACGCTCGAATCGGCGCGGCCTCACGATGACCACCCACACGCACATGCACACCCTCGGCCATGCCCACGACCTCGGCCCATGGCTCCACCACCACCGCTTCGACGCCGGCAACCGCGACGGCGAAACGCGCACGCGCTGGGTGCTCCTGCTGACGCTGGTGACGATGGCGGTTGAAGTCGGCGCCGGCTGGTGGACCGGCTCGATGGCGCTGCTTGCAGACGGCTGGCACATGGGAACGCACGCGCTGGCGCTGGGGGTTGCCGCGCTCGCCTACGCCGTGGCACGGGGTCAGCGTGACGACTCGCGTTACGCCTTCGGTACCTGGAAGATCGAGGTCCTGGGTGGCTTTGCCAGCGCGCTCGTGCTGGCGCTGGTGGCAGTCGCGATCGCCGCCGAATCCGCGCTGCGGCTGTGGCGCGCTGAGCCGATCGCGGCCGAGACAGCACTCATCGTGGCGGTGATCGGCCTGGGCGTGAACCTGGCCTCGGCCTGGCTGTTGAACAGCGCCGGAGCGCATTCGCATCGCGAGCCACACGGCCACGGCCACACAGGCCCGCATGGGCCGGGCCCCGATCACGCACATGGCCACGCACATGGGCACGGCCATGGGCACGCACACGGCCACGCCCACGGACACGATCACGACGCGCATCCCGATCTGCAGCACCACTCCGAAGCGGCGCCGCCAGTGCCGACCTCCGCCAGCGCGGCAGACCTGAACCTGCAAGGCGCGTACCTGCACGTCCTGGCCGATGCACTGACTTCGGTGCTCGCCATCATCGCATTGAGCGCGGCGCTGTGGCTGGGCTGGTGGTGGCTGGATCCGTTGGTGGGTGTGCTCGGTGCCGCCGTGATCGCGATCTGGGCGAAGGGCCTGTTGCGCGAATCGGCGAACGTGCTGCTTGACCGCGAGATGGACCACCCGCTCGTCAGGCAGCTTCGCGGCGAAGTCGAATCCGACGGCGACGCCAAGGTCGCCGACCTGCACCTGTGGCGGGTCGGGCGCGACCAGTTCGCGGCCATCGTCTGCATCGTCGCCGACGCGCCGCTCGCGCCTGGCGTCTACCGCGCGCGACTCAGCACCCACCCCGAGCTCGTGCATGTGTCGGTGGAAGTGAATCGCTGCCAGCAAGCCGCCTCGCCCGTGGCTTGAACAGCGCGCCGCGCGCACGCACAGTGCCGGCGGCCGCGGTCATGCCCCGGTGGCGCGATGCCGGCCGCGCCGCGCACACGCGCCGCGCCAGCTGTCAGACGGGTTCGCGATTCAGCGCGGCAAGCCGCTGCGGCGTGCCGACGTCGGCCCAGCGCACACCCAGCATTTGTGCGCCCAGGCAGCGCTGCGCGATCGCCGCGTCGAGATAAGGGCGCAACTTCGCCTTCCGGGCGGGGGCGAGTTCGGCCATCAGCGTCGTCACGAATTCGGGTTTGAACAGTGCCAGGCCGGACCAGGTGAAGTTCTGATTGCCCGCCTCGCCCGCGCCGGCCACAACCAGGCCGTGCGCGATGCCGAAGTCGCCCAACGGGTGTTCCGCCGGATTCGGCACCATCCACAACTGCCCGAGCAAGGCGCTGCGTTCGAAATCCTCGACATGTTGGGCATTGAAGTCGAACTGCGGCGCGAACACGTCGGCCGCGACGTACCAGAAGGCGCCGCGCGCTGCGGCTTCGGTGAACAGTGGAAAGGCCTTCTTCAGGCCGCCACCGGTCTCCAGCGCACCACCGTGGTCGCGCCCTTCGAGCGAGTAGGCGATGCGCAAGCCGTAGCGCGAGCCGTCGCCAAGCCGCTGCACGATCTGCTCTTCGAGCCAGGCCGTGTTCACGACCACCTCGCGCACCCCGGCGCGCGCCAGGGCTTCGAGGTGCCACTCGATCAGCGCCTTGCCATGCACTTGCAGCAAGGGCTTGGGCGTGCGGTCGGTGAGTGGCCGCATGCGTTCGCCGCGGCCGGCGCACAGCAGGATCGCCTTCATGCGACGCACCGCGGCGATCCGATGCGGCCGACGATCGGTTTGCCGGCGCCGGCAAAGTGATGCTCAGGGTTGTTTCCCGAGGTTGCACACGACGTCTTGGCCCGGTCAACGGCTTGCTCAAAGCGCCGCCACTGGCTGTATCCCAGCAATGGCTGTAAGTCTCGAGCGCTCCAGAATTCGGCGCCGTGTTCGTTGTTTTGCTTGAGCGACTCGAACGATTGCGTCGCCGCCAACAGATCTGTCCTGCTCATCGTAGCCTCCACTATGAGGTCAATACTGTATGGATATCCACCTGCTGGCGCAACTGGGATTCGAGGTCGGAGCCACAGTTTGCGCAAGTTGGCCGGGACGAAAACGAGGAGCCGGCTGCGCCTGTGCGCGCATCCGTGCCGACCCTGCCTCACGCCATGCCCAAGGCCGCCAGCGCCGCGGCTTCACGCTCGCTCGACAGGCCCGCCTTGTCGAACACTTGTTGTTCGGGAGCCAGGCTGCGGTACCAGGCCAAAGTATCGGCCACGGTGTGTGCGAGCGGCCGTGTCTTCAGGCCTGCGGCGGCGGCGCGGCGCGCGTCGGTGCGCATGAAGGCCTGATAGTCGGGCGTGGCGGGAACGGCCAGTGGCATATCACTCCAGGGCTCGATGCCCTGGGCCTGCAGGTCTGCAATGTCGCGCCACGCAAACCGCACCACGACACCGGCGGCAGCCGCGCAGGCGCGGAGCACGTCGCCGAATGTCCAGCGACCCGATTCGCTGACGACATTGAACACGCCAAGCAGGCCGGCCTCCAGACCGTGCAGCGCAAACGCCGCGAGGTCGCGCGCGTCGATGAACTGCAGCGGCGCATCGGGCGTACCCGGAGCGAGCACGGTTTCGCCCTCGGCGGCGCGCGCCAGGCGCGCCGGCCAGTAGGTGAAGCGCTGCGTCGGGTCGTGCGGGCCGACGACCAGCCCCGGCCGCAACAGCAGCGCTGCGCCGCCGAACGCGCGTTGCACCTCGGCCTCGCACAGCGCCTTCAGCGGGCCATAGGTCCGGGCGTCAACGGTCGTGGTGTCGGGGTCGTCGATCGCACCGAGCGCACTGTCTTCGTCGTTCGGCGTCGCATTCGACGCGTAGACCGACAGGCTCGAAATGAACAGATAGCAGCCGACCCGCCCTTTGAGCATTTGCGCCATGCGCGCCACTTCGCCTGGCAGGTAGCCGCAGGTGTCGATGGCTGCGTCCCATTCGCCATGCGCCAATGGGCTGAGATCGCCGCGGCGATCGCCCTGGCGAAACTCGACCGCTTGCGGCGCCGGCGCGGATTGACCGCGATTGAACAGCGTCACGCTGTCGCCGCGTGCGTGCGCCGCAGCGACCATGTGCCGCCCGACAAAACGCGACCCACCGATGATGAGCAGCTTCATGCCCGCAGCAAATCCGGGTGCGCGCCGGCACGCTGCAACTCCTGGCGCGTGACTTCGCCCGGCGCAAACGCTTCGACCAGGCGCTCGAGCGCGA
>JAEMQF010000290.1 GCA_022758925.1 Burkholderiales bacterium
CGAGCACGCGCGCCAGGATGTCGGTCGTGCCGCCCGGCGTGAACGGTACGACGAGCCGGATCGTCTTGCCGGCCGTGCCCTGGGCGCGCAGCAGCGGCGCCGGCGCCAGCACCCCGAGCGCGATGGGCAGCAGTGCATCTCGACGGCGCGAGAGCGGCGAGCCACGCCCGCTGCCCGAGTCGGCACTTTCGAGTGACATGTTGTGCGCCTGATTCATCGTTCAATCGGGCTTGATGTTGGCCTCGCGAATCAGCTTCGCGTAGCGCAGCCGCTCCGACTCGAGCATCGCCGCGAACTGTTCCGTGCTCGCAGGAATCACCTCTCCGCCTGCGGCGGCCAGGCGCTCGCGCACGTCGGTCGACGCCAGCGCCTTCTGCACCTCGGCATGGAGCCTGGCGATCACAGGCTTGGGCGTCGCGGCCGGTGCCACGAACCCGTACCACACCGAAGCCTCGAAGCCTGGGTAGCCCGACTCGGCGATGGTCGGCACCTCGGGCCAGATCGGCGAGCGATTCCGGCTCAACACCGCGAGCACCCGCAACTTGCCACCTTTCACCTGCGGCTGCACCTCGAGCGCATTGACCGCGATGACCTGGACATGGCCGCCGATCACGTCGGTGATCGCCGGCGCACCGCCCTTGTACGGAACGTGCGTCAGCGACACCGCCGCGGCGCGCTCGAAGAGTTCGAACGCCAGATGCGGCGTCGAGCCGTTGCCCGGCGACGCGTAGGTGATCGACTGTGGGCGCGCCTTCGCCGACTCGACGAGCTGCGCGATCGTGGTCAGGCCGGATGCGGCGCTGACGGCGATGACGACCGGGACACTGCCGACCAGCGACACGGGAGCGATGTCGCGAGCAAGGTCGAAAGGCGGCGGCTGGAACAGCGACGGATTCGCCGCGAGCGCGTTCGCCGCGAGCAGCAGCGTGTAGCCATCGGCCGGGCTCTCGATCAGTGCCTTGACCGCGATGTTGGTCGCGGCACCGGGCCGGTTGTCGACGATCACGGGTTGACCGAGGCTGATCGCGAGTTGCTGCCCGACCGTGCGCGCGACGATGTCCACCGCACCTCCGGCGGCGTAGCCGACGATCACCTTGATCGGCTTGCCCGGGTAGGTCTGCGCGTGCACCGGCGAGACGACGACGCACGCAGCGCAGAGCAGACCCGCAAGCGAACGAGGGACCTTCATGACCCGCAACCTTTCGTTTGGTTCATCGGCAACACCCACGTCGCGCCGGCGTGGCACGCGATCATCGCGGCGCCGACGCTGGCGCGCGCCACAAGCCCGGCAGGCGATACACCTTCACGCGAATCGGCGCGCCTTGCATCGCGGAATCGAGGAGGATAGGTTCTTTCGCCGTGTCTACTGTGCTTGTCTTGAAGATGATCAGTGCGCGACACCGTAGTAGATATTGGGGACGTGGTAGCGCGCCTGGCCGGCCCTGGCGTGACTCGCCGACGCGCAGGCATGTAGGTACACCTCGTCAGGCGTCGCGGCCTTCTGTTGCTTCAGGGTTTTCACCTATCGCTGCGTGCGGAGTTGCCGAGCCACCTCCATGTGGCGCGCCGTACACATCGATCCTGCGATCCACCGCACTTGCAATTCGCGAAGTAGCGGCGGTTCCTGATGAGGAAACGGGGCGTCAGTGGATGCCCCTTCTTCATTCAGCGGCAACACCGTTGAGCGACCCCTCAGGTGGGGGGGAGTTCCTGGTTGCAGGTTTTTGTGATCTGGATCAACGTTTGGTTTGCGTGCGCCTGTAGATTGGCTGACAGAAGCGTCGGCGCAGGTGGTAGGCGGGTGTATCGAAAGCGCGGCTTTCTTTGATTGCCCGCCACATGTTGTTCTGCATCGCGTGACCCAAACCGAGGAGAGATTCCATGGACAAGAAAAACTGCGGCACCTGGTTCGGCGTTGTCGCCGCCGGCATTCTGGCAACTGCATTGTCGGGTTGCGGTGGCAGCAGCGGTGACACGGGCCCAGCCGGGCCAGCCGGCCCTGCCGGGCCGGCCGGGCCAACCGGCCCGAGCAGCGTGAATGTCGTCGATGTCGGCAGCAACACGGCGACGAACCCCACCGTCATCAACGCCAACGCAGCAGCCTGGGCAGCGCTCGAGCCGACCGTGACCGTCAACAGCGTGTCGATCGCCAGCCCGCCGGTGGTCAACTTCACGGTGACCGATGCCTTCGGTGTGCCGGTGGTCGGCCTGGGCAACAAGAGCAAGGCCAGCACGGCCAAGTTCGCGAGCTACCCCAACCTCGCGTTCGGGCTCGCCAAGCTGGTGCCCGGCACCAACGGCAACCCGAGCAAGTGGGTCAGCTACATCGTGACCTCGGTCGAGACCACTTCGGCCGTTCCCGCGCCGCAGCGCCCCGGCACCGACAACACCGGCACACTGGTCGACAACGGCAACGGCAGCTACAAATACACCTTCTACCGCGACATTCCCGGAGCCAAGGCCGCAGTCGCAGCCATGGCCGCATCGGCAGCCGCGGCGAGTTCCGCCAACAACGTGGCGGATCTGGGCGATCTGACGTACGACGCCAGCCTGACACACCGCCTGACGATCCAGTTCTCGGGCAATGCGCCAGGCACCGGGACGAACACGCCCACCGCGGCAACATCGGCGGTTGCGGCGGTGCCGCTGAAGAAGCCATACGATGCAATCTACGATTTCATCCCGGCCACGGGCGCCAAGGTCAGCGCGACCGACTTCTCGCGCGACGTCGTCGCCAACGCCAACTGCGAAGCCTGTCACCGCAAGCTGGGTGGCATCCCCGGGCTGAGCGGCGCAGAGGACGCCGCCGCGTTCCACGGCGGCAGCCGCAACAACGTGCAGTACTGCGCCGTCTGCCACACCGAACAGCGCAAGTACGGTCGGGTCGAGGCGACCGCCACGCTCGATGGTGCGGTCAAGACCTTCACGTCGGCCTCCACCAACGTTTACAAGCTGGACGGGCGCGCGATCGGCAACCTGCCGAACCTGATCCACAAGGTCCACCTCAGCAAGCTGCTCGCGCACAAGAACTACGACTTCGCCGGTGTGAAGTTGAACGAGGCGACGTATCCGCAGGACATCCGCAACTGCACGTCATGCCACGACGGCTCGACAACCGCCTCGCGCACGACGAAGACGAAGGACGGCGACAACTGGAAGAAGGTGCCGACCGCACTCGCCTGCGGCGCTTGCCACGACGGCATCAACTTCGCTACAGGCACCGGCGTGACCATCAGCGACGCCGCCAAGGGCCTGACCTCGACCTCGATCAACGGCACCGGGATCGCGCACCCCGCCGGCCCGCAACCCGACGATTCGAATTGCGCGCTGTGCCACAAGTCCAACGGCACGTTCCCGCAGGCCGACATCGACCTGAGCCACTTCCCGGTGACGCCGCCAAGTCCGGCCAACTCACTGCTGCTGGGTGGCACCAACTCGAACACGAATGCAGCGTGGATCGCCTCGGGCGCTTCCGTCGGGCGCCTGCCCATCGGCGCAATCAAGGTCACGTACGACGTGAAGAGCGTCTCGCGCAATGCGAGCAAGCAGCCGGTGATCGTGTTCAAGATGCTGCAAAACGGCAGCGCCGTCGCGCTCAACGACTTTGCTACGGCCACGCCCAACCCCGCCACCGGCGACAAGGAGATCTGGAACAACTTCATGGGATCGCCGAGCGCGTACTTCGTGTTCGCGGTTCCGCAAGACGGCATCGCCGCACCGGCCGACTTCAACGTCTCGGTCTCCGGCTGGCTGAAGAAGATCTGGAACGGCACCGCCACCGGAACCGCTGCGGGCACCTTGATCGGCCCGGACAGCACCGGGTACTACACCGTCACGCTCACGGGTGTGACGGTTCCGGACAACGCGGTCATGCTGACCGGCGGCCTGGGCTACACGTACAGCGTGAGCAGCGCGCTGCCGCTGACGCAGACCAACCTGGCGGGCTACCCGGTGACGACAGGCACCGCGATCCCGACCCCGACCTTCAAGACGGGCGGGCTGATCGTGATCGCGCCCAACGTGCAGATGGTGGCCACCGGCTACACAGGACGGCGGGCGATCGTCGAGGACGCGCGCTGCAATGCCTGCCACCAGGAACTCGGCACCTTTACCGAAGACGCGTTCCATGCCGGCCAGCGCAACGATGGCACGACCTGCGCGTGGTGCCATACGCCGAACCGCACCAGCAGCGGCTGGTTGGCGGACTCCACGGCCTTCGTCCACGCGATCCACGCATCGGCCAAGCGCCAGAACAAGTTCACCTGGCACGCGAGTTCGGAGACCGAAGGGTTCTGGGACATCACGTTTCCGGGAATCCTGAACGACTGCGAAACCTGCCACCTCCCGAACACCTACAACTTCGGCGCCACGGACTCGGCAAGCGCGGCCGGCCAGGTGGACGGCATCGACAGACGCCCGTACCGCACTGTCGCAACCGGCAAGTTCACGAAGACGGTGGGCGGCACGTACACGACTTACTCGGGCAGCACCTGCGCGACGCTCGGCACGAGCACACCACAGACAGCGACGGGAGCGTTTTCGCTGTCGCCATGGATCACGGCCGACGCGAGCGGTACCAGCGGCACCAACTACGGCATCGGGTTCAGCTACAACGCCGGGCTGACGACGGCCAGCAGCTGCAAGCCCGACGGCACGCCCACCAGCAACCCGGCAGGTGGCACGCTGCCGGCGGACCCGGCGAGCCTGGTGAACTCGCCGACAGTCTCTGTGTGCTCCGCATGTCATGACTCGGCCGACGCGATCTCGCACTTCAAGATCAACGGTGCCGCGTACTACCAGCCGCGCAGCACGGCGTTGTCGGGCACGAACGAAACCTGCCTCGTCTGCCACGGCACCGGACGGGTTGCCGACATCAAGGTGATGCATTCGAAGAACAGGTGATTTGCCGACTGTCAGGCCGGTGGCGGTGAGGATTGCAGCGTGCCGTCCTCCCCGCCGAACCAGACAACCCGGTCGGTCTTGCCGCCGGGTTGTCTTTTTTCAGCATCGACAGCTCGCCTGCGAAGCGGACGAGCAAGGTGATGACAACCGTTGGGGCGAGAATCGCTCGCACAGCAGGAGCACATCGGGAATGCAAGGTTTGTCGATCGGACCCACGCTCATGGCCATCGCCCTCACGGCTGCGGTCAGCGTGTCGGTGATGGCGACGGCTGCCGCGCCCCCCGAGCGCGCCGCCAGCGCACCCGCGTCGCCGCACGTCATGCCGGGGCAGATGCCACTTGCGGAGAAGAAGACGCCGCCGGCGGCACCCGCGAAGCTCGTCGACATCAACAGCGCCGGCCGCAAGGAACTCATGACGCTGCCCGGCATCGGCGCCGCCGAGGCCACCAAGATCATCGCGAACCGGCCCTATCTGACCAAGACCGAGCTCGTGACGAAGGGCGTGCTGCCCACCGGCCCGTACCTTTCGCTGAAGAAACAGGTTGTCGCGATGCAGACCATCAAGCCGGCCACGGGCAAGACGGCCGAGCCGGCGAAGGCAGCGCCTGCCGCGAACGGAGCCAAGACCCCATAGGCCAACAGGCAGACACCGATGAAAATCTCCAGGCCGATTCTTTGCGCGCTGCTCGGGCTTGCGGGCTTGGCAGGGCCCTTCACTGCGCCGGCCCAGACTGAAACGCGAGCCGCATCCGGCGCGGCTTCGGCACCCGCGGCATCTGCGGCAACCGCGGCAACCGCGGCATCGGCGCCGGTGGTCGCCGGAGCCGGCACGCAGTACAGCGAAGAAGGCGCCGACACCTGCCTCGGATGCCATGACGAAGACAGCGCCACCTACGCTGCCAAGGCCATCTTCAAGACCCGGCACGCGCGCCAGGGCGACGCGCGAGCACCGTTCGGCCCCGGTGGGCTGCAGTGCGAGGCCTGCCACGGCCCCGGCGCGCGCCACTCCTCGAAGGGCAGCAAGAAGGCGCTGACGATCAACAACTTCAAGTCGGACTCGTTTCTCACGGTCGCGCAGCGCAACCAGCCCTGTCTGGGGTGCCACCAGGACCGTCCGCGCAGCGGCTGGCATGCGGGAGCGCACGAACGCGCCAACCTCGCCTGCAGCGATTGCCACGAGGTCCATGTGGAACACGACCCGGTGCTGGCCAAGAGCAGCCAGCCGGAAGTTTGCTACGCCTGCCACATTCAACAGCGCGCCGACTTCCACAAGTCCTCCACGCACCCGGTGCGTTTCGGCCTGATGGCGTGCAGCGATTGCCACAACGCGCATGGCTCGACGAACCCGGCGCTGTTGCTCAAGTCGACGCTCAACCAGACCTGCTACAGCTGCCATGCCGAGAAGCGCGGGCCGTTCCTCTGGGAGCATGCGCCGGTGGCCGAGGACTGCACGCTGTGCCACTCGAGCCACGGCTCGGTGCGCGCAGCCCTGCTGAACAAGAGCCCACCGCTGCTGTGCCAGCAATGCCATACGGTCACGGGTCACCCGGCGCTTGCGTACACCGGTGCATCTTTACCCGGTGGCGCTGCGGGCCCCTCCATCTTCCTGCTTGCCGGCAGTTGCTCCAATTGCCATTCGCAGGTGCACGGATCGAACCATCCGGCGGGCGCGAAGCTGATGCGATGAACTCGCTCAGACTCGATCCGCATCGCGCGATGACTGATTCAGGACGGACACGAACATGAGAACCTCCAGCCCCTTGTTCCTGCTCGGTGCGCTTTCGGCAGTCGCCGGCAGCGCCGTGGCTGGCGTCGACACTTCGCAGTGGAAGTGCAAATCCTGTCCCTTCGAGAAGACGGGTAGCAGCGGCAGCGTGGACGTGGGTGCCGGTTATGTCTCGGACGATTCGGCCAAGTTCGGCAACTACACCGGGCTGGGAGAGAAGGGCCCGTTCCTGGTTGCGGGCGGCGCTGCGCGCTATCGTGGCGAAGACGGCCTCTACGGCACGGTGACGGCAGCAGACCTCGGCCTCGACGTGCGCTCGCTCGCGGCTGAAGTGGGGCAGGAAGGCCGGTATGCACTGCGCTTCGGCTACGCTGAAATTCCGCATCGGCTTTCCGACAGCGCGATGACGCCGTTCCTCGGCAACGGCGGCAGCGTGTTGACGCTGCCGGGCGGTTATCCCGCCGCAACCACGGCGGCGATGCCGCTGGCGACGACGCTGCAGAACGTGGATATCGGTTTCAAGAGAACGCGCTACGACCTGGGTGCTTCAGTGCTCAACGGTGAGAACTGGAGCTATCGCGTCGACCTGCGCCGCGACGTGCGCGACGGCACCCAGCGCACCTCCGGTTCCTTCTACACAAACGGCACGCACCTCGTGAACCCGGTGGACCAGGTGACCGATCAGCTCGAGCTCTCGACTTCGTACACCAGCCGCGTCTGGCAGGCGACGCTGGCGTACCACGCTTCGCTGTACCGCAGCGGCCCCGAGGCATTGACCTGGACGAATGCGTTTCTGTCTGCGCCCATCGGCAACACCAGCGGCCAGTTGGCACAGGCACCCAGCAACCAGTTCCACCAGATCGTGGCGTCGGCAGGCTACGAGTTCAGCCCCACGCTGCGGGCCAGCGCCGAGATCGCGTTCGGCCGCATGACGCAGGACGCGGCCTACCTCGCCGCGACCACGAACCCCGGCCTGGTCGTACCACCCCTTCCCCAGCAGTCGCTGCAGGGGCGCGCCGACACGCTCAATGCCAGCCTGAGGCTCAGCGCCGCCCCCAACGACCGCCTGCGCCTGAACGCGACCTACACACACGACGAGCGCGACAACCAGACACCGATCGCTTCCTATCCTTCGGTGTCCACCGACATGTTCGTCGGGCTCCCGCGCAGCAACCAGGCGTACAGCTTCACGCAGGACAAATTCAGGCTGAGCGCCGACTATCGCGGCCCGGTCAGCCTGAAGACCAGCGTCGGCGCTGACCACGACACTCGCAAGCGCCCGCAGCAAGAGGCCGAGACGACGCGCGAAGCGACGCTCTGGGGGCGGATCGGATTCCAACCTGACGAGAAGGTGACACTGGCACTGAAGGGGGCGCATGCGCAGCGCACCGCTTCCGATTACCTCAGCGTCGCATCGATCGTCCCGCCGGAGAATCCGCTGCTGCGCAAGTACAACATGGCCGACCGCACGCGCGACACTGCCGGCCTGCGCGCCGACTTCGCAGCGACTGAGAACGTCAGCATCGGCCTCGGTGCCGACGTGGCGTATGACGACTACACCAATTCCACCATCGGCCTGCTCGACGGCCGCACGGCCAGCTTCGGCGGCGATGTGTCGTTTGCCCTGTCCGATGTGACGCAGTTGAATTTCTATGCCCAGGCGGAGCGCATCAGCTCGCGGCAGGCCGGCAGCGCGACGTTTGCGCAACCCGATTGGAAGGGCAAGAACGAGGACGCCATCGACCTGGTCGGCGTCGGAGTCAAACACACCGCGATCAACGGCAGGCTCGAACTCGGCGCCGATCTCGTGTTCTCGCGCTCGCGCAGCGATGTCACAGTTGAGACCGCGGCAGCGAACCCCGGGTTTCCGCAGGCAAACACCTCGCTCGACATGTTCAAGCTGCGCGCGACGTATCGCCTGAGCGAGAACATGTCGCTCACCGGCCTGTACTGGTACGAACGCTACACATCGGCGGACTGGATGGTCGAAGGCGTGCTGCCCGCGACGATCCCGAACCTGCTGGCATTCGGCGAGCAGCCGCCGCACTACACGGTCAACGTGGTGCAGGTTGCGCTGCGCTACCGCTTCTGATCGGCCGCGGGAATCCGCAGCGCAGCCGCAGCGCGACGTCCGAAGCGCCAGAACATCAAGATCACTTGCTGGCGCCGACTTTCATTTCGCGCGGGCCGGGGCCCTCGGGTTCCTTGTGCGCGATGCCGAAGTGGCAGTCGATGCAGGTCAGACCTTCGGCGCGCCCCTTCTCGTGGCGTGCCCTGGCCTTTTCGGTCTGCAACTCGGTGTTCATCTTCTCGGCGATGTGGCAGTTGCGGCATTCGTGCGAGTCGGTTTCCTTCATGCGCGTCCAGACGCGCTGCGCCAGCACGGAACGATGCTCCTCGAACTTCTCCTTGGTGTCGATGACGCCGGTCAGATGGCCCCAGACTTCGAACGTCGCGCGCATCTTGCGCATGATCAGAGGCCCGGGCTCGCGCGGCACATGGCAATCGGTGCAGATGGCGCGCACACCCGTGCGATTGCGGTCGTGGATCGTGTCCTTGTACTCCGCATAGACGTTGTTGCGCATTTCATGGCAGCCGATGCAGAAGTTCTCGGTGCTCGTCCATGCCAGGCCGGCAGCGCCACCGATGACCAGCAGCACCGCGGCGAACAGACTCACGACGCCGATGCCGAGAACGAGCTTCCAGTTGCGGCGCAACTTGGCGAAGGTTTCCTGGTAGTTGGCCATGCTGCCCCCTTTGAATCGTGAAGACGAAGCCGGGCCGGTGCCTCAGCGCGAGAGAATCCAGCGCGCCAGGTTGCGAATCTCGGCTTCGTCCTTGCTCTTGACGACCTTGTGCTCTTCTTCCTTGCCGTCGATCTTCACCTTCGGCGCGGTTGTCAGGTGCTTGTAGACCTCGTCTTCGGCGCCGGCCTTGCCCTTGAGCCTGGCGGCGGTTTCCTTGAAGGAAGGGCCGTCTTTCTTCTTGTCGACGGCATGGCACTTGCTGCAGTCGCTCTTCTTGATCAGCGCTTGCGCTGCATCGGCATCCACTGCCTGAGCGAAGGTCGGACCGACCAGGAACAATGTGGTTGCGGCGAATACGCAGGCAAGCACAGGGTTGAGGCGTGAGCTGGTTTTCATTCGGATCTTTCTCGCGGTTTGAGGGTATCGACTGGCAGGCCCATGTTCACAAAGGCAGTTGGAAACCCCGCGCCACCTTGCAGTTGTGGAACGCCTTGTTGATGAAGAATCACTGCCGTCACTTGACAGACAACTCTGCGCCGATGGCTCCGTCATGCCTTGAGACAGATCAGGTTTCTTGCGTATCGCATGCGGCCCTTCGCGCCATCGCTTCGCGAGATGACGACAAGGCTTGAAGAGCGAACCGGTTCGTGCGGCAACGCTGGCGCTTATCGCGCGAGCAGCGGCCGCAGCCTCATGTCGATGTGCCGAGCGCCTTTCTGACTCGAATCCACACAGATCGGCGTCATACGAACTCGCGTTCACTTGAATCAGATTTGGTGGGCGCAAACGTCGTCTGTCCGCGCACGGCGGGCATGCCGACGTCGTGGCGCCAGGGCGGCGGCGGTGCCCCCGTTCTCCGGCCCACGCTCGCGGGCGGCCGTCGCGGCCTGCGCCGCGCAGCCGCATCAACAGCGCCGTGCCCTGCAAGCATGGGGGGCAACCGCGAATCGGGCCTGCGCCCGGGGGCACCACCACCGCCCTGATTCATCTGTGGGTGGCGTGCCACGCCGTAGCATGCGACCCGGGTGCCGGGGCAGGTGGCTTGGGGTACGGGCGCAGGCACCATTCGCGGTGGCCGCGACCAGCGCACGAACAGACG
>JAEMQF010000106.1 GCA_022758925.1 Burkholderiales bacterium
GAAGGCACCTCGCTCTCTTACGTCGTCAACGCGTCGACGCCGCTGATCCAGGTCGCGCCCAATGCGTTCTACGCCGTGGTTGCCGGGGTGTGGTTCACCGCGACGCAGGTCACGGGGCCCTGGGCGATCGCGACTTCGGTGCCCACGGTCATCTACACGATCCCGCCATCGTCCTCGATCTATTACGTCACCTACGTGAAGATCTACGATGCGACGCCGGAATACGTCTACGAGGGCTACACGCCGGGCTACCTGGGCACGGTGGTATCGCCCTACGGCACGGTCGTCTACGGTACCGGCTATGCGTACAGCCCGTGGATCGGCTCGGCCTGGTACGCGCCCCCGTACACCTACGGCGTGTTCGCGGCGCCGATCTACAACCCGTGGGTCGGCTATACGTTCGGTTTCGCGGCGGGCCTGGCCACGGCTGCATGGCTGGACCCGTACTGGGGCTGGGGCGGCGGCGCATGGTACGCCCCCGGCTACTGGGGTGCCGGTTTCGGGTGCTGCGCCGCGGCGAGTGCCAACGTGTACGGCCACTGGGGCAATGCCGCGTATTCCGGTACCCGCAGCTGGTATGCGGGCGGTGGCGTGGCGGGATCGACGTTCTCCGGGTCCTACGCGACCGCGCGCGGCACGACGGGCAACATCAACGCGGGCCGGCAGTTCAACGCGTGGACGGGCAATGCTTCCCGTGGTTACGACCGGACGTTCAACACGGCCGCCGGCGGTTCGGGCAACGTCGCGCGCGGCAGCAACTACAACGTTTACTCCGGACAACGCACGACCGGCAATGCCGTTTCGGCGGCCGGTGCCGGCGGCAGCACCTACAACCGTGCCGGCGCGACGACGGCAGGGCCTGAGGGCGCCGCACACGTCGGCGGCGGCTCGTCCTACACCGCGATGACTGGCAAGACGAACTCCTGGGCCTCGGCGAGCCTCGGCAACAACCACGTCGCCGATGTCAACGGCAACGTCTACCGGAACACGGGCAACGGCTGGCAGCAGCATTCATCGGGCGGCTGGGGCGGCGCTTCGGGCGATACGTCGTGGGCCGATCGCGAGTCGCAGGCACGCAGCTTTGGCGATGATCGCTTCGGCGGATTCTCCGACAACTTCAATCGCAGCTTTGGCGGCGGGTTCGGCGGAGATCGCTTCGGTGGCGGCGGGTTCGGCGGCGGGGGGGGGATTTGGTGGGCGCTTTGGCGGCGGTGGATTCGGTGGCGGCGGTTTCCGCGGTGGTGGCTTCCGGCGCTGATCGAGCCGACTCTGGCGGCACGTGCTGTATTGAGTCGTCGGCCGCTGTGATCAAGTTTTGCGGGGATTGAATTGTTGTTCGATTCGCACGGGGAAACGCCTCCCGGAGCGTTGCTAAAACCGAGAGGAAGGATCAAGTGAGAACCAAGGTTGAAGGAAGCTGGCTTGCGGCGCGCGCAGTGGCAAGCGTATTCGGTGTAACCATGATGTTGGGCGGGTGCGCAACGCCCGGCGCAGGCGGAGGGAGTGCGGGAAGCACCGGTGCCTCCGGGATCGTAGCCTCGGAAGCGACCGCAGGTAACGTGCGCCGAGTCGGATTCCTCACAGACTACGCCCGTCTGCGGCCCATGCCGGGCGGTGGTGGAATGCTGTGCTGGCGCGATGCGGGTGTGGACTGGAAGCAGTACAACAAGGTGCTGTTCGAGCGCATCCAGGTTTACCTGCAGCCCAGCACACTCCAGCCCGTCGATCCGACCGATCTCAAGCTGATGATCGATTATTTCCACAGCGATCTGGTCAGGGCTATGCAGCCTGAAGCGCAGATCGTCAACGCCACCGGACCGGGCGTTCTGCAAGTACGTATCGCGCTGACCAATCTCGTCCCGACCAACCAGATTGCGAGCCTCGCAGGTACGGCGATGCCGTACGGGTTTGTCGCGGAGATCGGCTCGGGCGCGGCGACCGGCAAGCCCGTAGGTTCCACCCCATATCTCGGGCAGACCGGAATGGAAGTGCAGTTCCGCGATGGCGCGTCCGGCAGGGTGATCGCAGAATGCGCCGATACGGAAATCGGACTCAAGTACGCCGCCGATCTCAACTCCGGCGCGACGAAGGCCGCCGAGGCGTGGGTGAACGGCTATCTCGATTCGTTCAGCCAATGGGACTACGCCAAGAAAGCGTTCGACAAGTGGTCCGCCGACTTCGCGCGGCGATTCGCAGCATTGCGTAACGGCTCATGAGAATCTAAATCGGCACCTCGCAGGCATAGGAGCAGACCCATGCTTGGTTTCGAACTTGATTTCTGGGATTACGCGACCTTCGCGACGGCTGCCGCGGCCGGAGCCTCGGCGATCCTCATCTACATCTGGATCGCCGGACTGCCGGGGCGAATTGCACTCGCCCGCAAGCACCCGGACGCGGAAGCAGTCAAGCTCATGGGTTGGGCTGGACTGTTGCCGACGGTGCTGCCGTGGATTCAGGCATTCATCTGGGCGTTCAAGCCCACCGACATCGTCGACATCCGGCGATTTCCGCGCGAGGAAGCGAAGGCCATCGACGAAGACATAGCGCGGCTGACGGACGATCCGCGCATGCACGGCAAGCACGCAAAGACCAATGAGCAGGTGCCATCGAGCGAAACGGTGACGAGCGCCGGCAATCCAGTGCCGGGCGGCGGAACGAAAGGCTGAGCGAGGTCGCCCATGCTGCTCGGATTTGTCCTGCTGTTCGGCTACGCGCTCGTCGTATGGCTGGTGTTCTTCAAGTTCAAGTGGCTCAAGTTCAGCATCGCTTGGGGTTTCTTCTCGACGTTCTTTGCGGCACATCTTCTGCTCATCTTCCTGATCGGCCTGCGGTTCGTCACACCGCTCGCGACCGAGGCCCGGGTTATCCAGCACACGATCCAACTCATTCCCCGGCTCCCTGAGCCCACGCTGGTCACCGCGGTGCTGGTGCAGCCCAACGTGCCGGTGAAAAAGGGCCAGTCGTTGTTTCAGTTCGACCGCCGACCCTACGAATTCAAGGTCCGGCAGCTCGAGGCCCAGCTGGCAAAGGCCAGGCAGGATGTGCTGGTGTTGAAGGCCGACACCGCGATCAACACGCAGAAGATCGCGAAGATCAAGGCGGATCTCGACTACGCGAAGTATCAGCAGCAGCTTTCGACCAGTCTGGCGAAGCAAGGCGCTGGGCCCGAGGAGGACGCCCAGAAGTGGACCGCGGAAGTTGCCGCGCGCGAGGCCGGCATCAAGGAGGCCCAAGCGGAGGAGACGCGTGCGCGACTGCGCTACACCTCGGACATCGGCGGCGTGAACACGACGGTGGCTGCGATCCAGGCCGAACTCGACCTCGCGCGCTATTACCTCGACAACACGCTGATGGTGGCGCCGGAAGACGGCTACATCATCAACCTGCAGGTGCGTCCGGGAATGGTGGCCGGCGAGATCCGCCTCGGTGCAATCGCTTCGTTCATCGTCGACGAAGGCCGCTACCTTCTTGCCAATTACTTTCAGGAGAATCTGAAGTACGTCAAACCCGGCCAGGAAGCGGAGGTCGCGCTGGATCTCTACCCGGGCCAGATCTTCAAGGGCAAGGTCGAGGCCATCTGGCAGGGGAGCGGCGCAGGACAAATGTTGCCGAGCGGTACGGTGCCGAATTTCCAGTACGTTCCGACCGAACTTCCGCAGGGGCAGTTCGCCGTGGCGATCCGCCTCGACGGCGCGGATCAGTCGAAGTTTCCCATTGGCACCCAGGGCCGGTCTGCGATCTACACCAACCCGAACAGCGCCTTCGTTGTCCTGCGCAAGATCGGCATCCGAGGCTATACGTGGCTCAACTTCATCTACCCATTCTCGGGTTGAGGCGCGCCGTTGTCGCAATCACCGCCGCAGCGCTGGCTGGCTGTGCGCTGAAGGCGCCGCTCACGCACACCGAGGTCGTCGACCAGGCGCTGCCCGCGACAACGCACATTCCGCCGGCTTTCAAGGTGGGGCCCACTGATGGTCCGGTGGCCGATGGCTGGCTGAAGTCGTTCAACGATCCACGGCTCGAGGGAATCGTCGCCGAGGCCATCGCCAACAATCTCGACCTGCGAATTGCCGCCGCCAAGGTTGCCGTCGCGCAGCAGTCGGTGATCGTGGTCGGCGCGCAGCTCATGCCGCAGGTCGGCGCGGTCATCGGCGCAAGAACGACGAAGGACGAGGACCGCAGCGGCACGTCCGACAGCACCATCGCCTTTGTGGGCGTTGCATGGGAAATCGACGTGTGGGGACGGCTGCGCGCACAGCGGGCAGCCGCGGAGGCGGTCTACGAAGCAACGGCGCTCGACTACGCGTACGCACGCCAGTCGCTCGCCGCGACCACGGCCAAACTCTGGTACCTGACCATCGAAACGCGTCAGCTGCTCGAGCTTGCGGAACAGTCGGTCGCCATTTACAGCCAACTGCTCACGCTGGTGCAGGCACGACGGGCCGCCGGCAAGGATTCCGATCTCGACGTGGTCGATGTGCGCGCGAAGCTCGAGTCGGCGCAAAGCGAGGTCGAGCGGGCGCGCGCGCGGTATGACGAGGCGCGGCGAGGTCTCGAGGTGTTGCTCGGGCGCTATCCCGCGGCCGAGATCGAGGTGGCGGGGACGTATCCGGCGCTGCCCGCCCTCGTCGGCGCCGGAATCCCAGCCGCCTTGCTCGAGCGCCGGCCGGACATTGTGGCGGCCGAGCGCGAAGTGCTCGCTGCCTTTCGAAACGAGGAGGCGGCGGAGCTTGCCCTGTTGCCGACGTTCTCATTCTCGCTCGTCGGCGGGCGCTTGGGGGACCAGGTGCTCACGCTGCTCCGCCTCAATCCATGGCTCGCGTCGGCCGGCATCGGTGTCTCGATCCCGATCTACGAGGGCGGCGCGCTACGCGCGAAGGTGGAGATTGCGACCGCGCAGCAGGCGCAGGCGGTCGCGCGCTATGGACTGGTCGCGCTGACGGCGTTTCGCGAGGTCGAGAACAGTCTCGCAAACGAACGGCTCTATGTGTTGCAGTGGCCTCTGGAGGCAAGGGCATTGGCCGACAGAACCGAGGCGGTGCGCATTGCGACGGTCCAGTACAAGGCTGGTCGGAGAGATCTCTTGTGGGTGGCTCAACTCCAGACGGTTGCGCTGGCGGCGCAAGCAGATCTCATCAAACTGTCGAGTGCACAACGCGTCAACCGGGTGCGCTTGCATCAAACGCTGGGAGGGAGCTTCGATGCGGGTCCAGCGGTGACCGCTTTACGGAAGTCCGAAGAATGAAATGAGCGATGGCGATACTTGAAGAGGTCCGCTCGTCACTTGCGGCTCTGCCAGTGTTGGCGAAATTCGCGGCAGCCGTGGTGCTGGTGCTTGCTGTGCCGCGGATTGCGAAGCGATTCAAGATCCCGCCCGAGGTGGGCCTCATCCTCAGCGGCGTCGTGTTCGGACCGCATGTGCTTGATCTCTTCGGCGAACATCGCCCAATTGTGGAGTTTTTCGGTGA
>JAEMQF010000270.1 GCA_022758925.1 Burkholderiales bacterium
GCCGGCCTCCACGAGTTGCCGGGTTTGCGCCGAATCGGATCCGAAGTGGATTTGCGCCTGTTGCCCGTCGAGCGAAATCTGAATCGAGATCGGCCCCATCTCGGCAGGGTTGAGCTGCATCACGGCGTGCTGCACGCCGTCACGCGCGAGCATGCTCACCTGCAGCGCAAACGCCTCACGAAACTGGGGCGCTGCGACCGGCACCGCCAACTCGAGGTGCAGCGGCGCGAAACTGGCGCTGAGCAGTGCTGGCGCAGCGCCGAGGGTTGACAGCGTCGCGATCGGCGCGGCGCCATCCGGCGCGCGCTGCGTTGCCGTGCTGTGCGTTTCTGGCCGCTCCAGGTTGCCCGCCAGCGGCGCAGCCAAGGCCGCGGCCTGCGGCATCGCCTCCATCTCGGGGCGAATCGGGATCAGCTGCTGGCCGGCGCGGGCGCGCGTGCCTTGTTCGGTCGCGCCGCGCTGCGCAACGGGCTCGACGGGTGCCGCGCCCGGGCGCGTGGCGATGGCTGGCAGCGCCGTCGTCATGGCGCGCCAGGGCGGTGCCTCGTTCCCGGTGCGACCTGCAGGAGCGGGGCCTCGCGCTGGCGCGGCGGCGGCTGCGGCTGCTGCAGGCCAGGCCGGGTACTGTGCGGCCGGCGTCTGCGGCGTCTGCGGCGTCTGCGGCGTCGATGCGAGCGCGGTGCTGTCGGATTCGGATCGAGACCTGTCGAGCGGCGCTTCGCCCACCACCGCGGCCTGCGCAATGGATGCTGGCACCGGCACTGGAATCGAAGTTGCAGCGGGCCCGGGGTTGGTGCCTGGCGCTGCTTGACTCAGGCTCGCCGCGTCACGCTCAGGGCCTTCGCGGGCCACCGCGCTGTGCACCTCGGCTTCACCTGCGAGACGCATCGCGCCGCGAGCCAGGGCGTTTTCAGCGTGCATGCGGCGACTCTGTGCGCCACGCGGCAGTTCGGCGCGCTGCGCCGTGTCGGCCGGCGCGATGCCACGCGCGCGGACATCGCCTCGAGCCTCGCGAGATGGGTCGCCGGGTTCAGCGCGGGAATGCGTCGCGGCATCGGCGCCGGTCGCTGCCGGACCGCCCGTGGCAGGGTCCGTCACGGCAGCGTAGGGCAGAAGTTGCGCCAGGAAGTCGCGCAATCCAACCAGGTCGGGATTCGGGCCGGCAACAGGGTCGGCACCCTGGTCCGGATTCGGTCCGGCGCTAGGATCGGTGGCGAAGGTCTGAGTCCCCACGTCCAGCAGTTCGAGCGGGCCAGCGCCGGCGGCACCGCTGCGCCCGAGGTGTTCCTCGAATGACATGCCATCGGCAGGCGGCGCTGCGAGACTGGCTGCCACACCCGGTGCCGCGGCACCGGGCGAAGCGATCAGGGCGGAGATGGCGCTGTGCGCAGTTGTGGTATGCATGGTGTGTCAGAAAGTTGAAGCCAGGCCTTGAACTGAGCTGTCGTGGACCACCCGCGAAGCCATTTCGTCGTTGAATTTCTGCTCGCGCCGGTGCGAGTCGGTGCGCGCCTGCTGCTCACGCCGCTCCAGCAGCTTGCGCACGGAGGCGACACGCACCTCGCGCTCGCGCAGCACGACGCGCGCCTTCGCCGCGCGCGTGACGGCGGCCTTTACCGTGCCTTGCTGGTGATCGAGAGCCTGCGTCAGGCGCTGCATGAAGCCGTGGTAGCTGCGCACCAATTCGATCTGGCCTTGTTCGCTGAACTGGTGGCTCCAGCGCGCTTCGTATTCATGGCGGAAGGCGAGCAGTTGTTCGTACTGGGCTTCGAGCGCGAGCTGGGCGTTGTGGGCCACTTGCCACGCGGCGGCGCAGCGGTCACGTTCATCTTGCGCATGGCGCAGCAGAGTGAGCAGGGATTGCATGGGGGATCGTGGTCAAGGGGTGGGGGTATCGCCGCCGAGCACGGTGTGCAAGGCGTCGACGCTGGCGGCGAGCGTGGCGCTGTGGTTCATGTCTTGTCGCAGCATCGCCGCGGTGGCGCCGTGCAGGCGCACCGCGACGTCGAGCTCGGCGTCGTGGCCCGGGGCATAGGCGCCGAGCTGGATCAGGTCACGCGCCTGCCGGTACTTCGAGTGCAAGTGGCGCAGGCGTCGCGCGGCTTCCACATGCTGTGGCGTGGCAACGCTGACCATCACGCGCGAAATCGACTTTTCGACGTCGATGGATGGGTAGTGCCCGGCTTCGGCGAGTTCGCGCGAGAGCACGATGTGGCCGTCGAGAATGCCGCGGGCCGCGTCGGCAATCGGGTCCTGCAGGTCGTCGCCCTCGGACAGCACGGTGTAGAACGCGGTGATCGAACCCCCCCCGGCGACGCCGTTGCCGCTGCGCTCGACAAGCTGCGGCAGCTTCGCGAAACAGCTCGGTGGATAGCCCTTGGTTGCGGGCGGCTCGCCGATCGCAAGCGCAATTTCGCGCTGCGCCATCGCGAAGCGCGTCAATGAATCCATCAGCAGCAGCACATGGCGGCCGGCATCGCGAAAGTCTTCGGCGATCGTGGTCGCGTAATGCGCTCCCTGCAGACGCACCAGCGGCGGTGCGTCAGCCGGTGCCGCAACCACGACGGAGCGGCGCAGGCCGGCCTGCCCGAGGATGTCTTCGATGAACTCCTTCACCTCGCGGCCGCGTTCGCCGATCAGACCGAGCACGATGACGTCGGCCTCGGTGTAGCGCGCCATCATGCCCAGCAGCACTGACTTGCCCACGCCGGTGCCCGAAAACAGGCCGATGCGCTGGCCACGGCCGATGGTGAACAGCGCATTGATCGCGCGCACGCCCGTGTCCAGTGGCTGGCGCACCGGGTCGCGTTCCATGGCATTGATCGGACGCCGCATCAGCGGCTGGTTGTGCACGTCCTGCAAGGGCCCTAGCCGATCCAGCGGCGCGCCTTGCGCATCGATCACACGCCCGAGCAGCCCAGCTCCCACCGGCAGGTGCAAGGTGCGGTCGCTACTGCGCCGCCAAGGGTGGCGCGCAGCCCCCAGGCGCAGCGGCACGACGGGCGACGCGCGCGGCACGACGCGTGCGCCGCTGGCCAGACCTTGAATGTCGCCGCTGGGCATCAGGTAGGCGCGGTCGCCGGAGAAGCCCACAACTTCGGCCAGCACCGGTTGCTGTTCGTGCGAATCCGCAGTCTGCTCGATCTCGCACACCGAACCGACGGGCAAGCGCAAGCCCGCGGCTTCAAGCACCAAACCCTTGACCCGCACCAGGTGGCCCTGCACGTCCAGCGCCGTCGGCTCGGCCGAGAACGCACGCATGTCGCCGAGGAAATGCTCCCAGCTTGTGGTGATGTCGGTGCTGGCCTCGGTGCCTGCAGCGCGATTCATGCTGTGTCCGCCTGCGCTGCCGGGTTGTCTGCGGCGCCGGATGAATCGGCCACGCCGCTCGCGGCATGAGGCGCAGTCGGGTTGGCGACGCCGGCATCGGCTGCGGCGTCGCCGCGTGCGTCCCACGACTGCTCGCTGCCGATGCTGGCGACGCTGCGCCGCCAGCGCGATTCGATGCTTGCGTCGATCCGGCCCAGATCGGATTCGATGACGCAGCCGCCGCGCTGCACCGCAGCGTCGGCGATCAGGCGTGCGCCACGCGCGGCAAGCACATCGGCCGCGCCTTGCGCGACGAGCGGCTGGTCGTCGGCGTGCAGGCGCAGCGTGATGTGGCGCGCGCTCAGCATCAAGGCTTCGAGCGCCTGCTTCGCCACCTCGGCAATCAGTTCGGGGCGCGCGCCGAGTTCACTGCGCACGACCTGGCGTGCGAGTTGGGTCGCGGTGTCGACCAGGGCACTGGCCAGCGCCTGCTGCAATGCATCGAGTTGCACGCCCACCGACTGCAGCAAAGCGCCGACCTGCGCCGTCGTTTGGTTTGCGAAGCTTTGTTTGAAACCTTCCAGCGCGGCCAGGCCGTCGCGGTAGCCCTCTTCGTAACCTGTCTGGCGTGCTGCGTGCAGTGTGCCCATCGATCCGGGCGCAGCGCGAGTCGCTTGGCCGTTGCCCGGCCGGCCCGGCGCGGCGGGGCCGGTCTCTGACAGTGCCCCCGGCGCCCAGGCTTCGAAGTGGCCCAGTTCCTCGCGCGGGATGAAACGGCCTTGCACCGGCGGTTTCGGTTCCGTGGCGGGCGGGGCGGGCGGGGCGTGCGGGATCTTCATGGCGCAGCCTGGAATGGACCGCGAGCGGGCCTGAGTTGACGCTCAAACAAAGGCTTCGGCACCGCCACCACCTCCGAGCACGATCCGGCCTTCGTCGGCCAGGCGCCGCACGGTCTTGATCAATTCCTTCTGCTCGATTTCGACTTCCGAGACCCGCACCGGGCCGCGCGATTCGAGGTCTTCGCGCAGCGTTTCCGCAGCGCGTCTGGACATGTTCTTGAACACCTTCTCGCGCAGCGCCGGCGTCGCGCCCTTGAGCGCGACCACGAGCGATCCCGACTGCACTTCCTTCAACAGGCCCTGGATTGCGCTGTCTTCGAGCTTTTCCAGGTCGTCGAAGGTGAACATGTTGTCCATGATGCGTTGTGCCAGGTCGCTGTCGACCTCATGAATGAACTCCAGCGCCGAGGTTTCGATGGCCGAGCCGAGCTTGTTGATGATTTCGGCGGCGGCCTTGGCGCCGCCCATGCCTGTCTTCTTCAGCTTGTCGCTGCCGGCCAGCACCTTGCCCATCACCTCGTTCAAGTCATGCAGCGCCACCGGCTGGATGCCGTCGAGCGTGGCGATGCGCACCAGCACCTCGTTGCGTTGGCGCTCGGGGAAGGCCTTCAGCACCGAACTCGACTGCTCGGAGTCGAGATGCACGAGGATCGCGGCGACGATCTGCGGGTGTTCGTTGCGCAGCAGCTCGGCCACCGATTCCGGATCGATCCACTTCAGGCTTTCGATGCCCGCAACGTCGCCCCCGGTGAGGATGCGGTCGAGCAGCAGGTTCGCCCTATCGTTGCCCAACGCCTTGCGCAACACGCTTTTCACGTATTCGTGGCTGTCGCGAACCAGCATGCTTTGCCCGCCCGCGGTTGCGGCAAACTTGCTGAGCACCGATGCGACGCGTTCGCGCGGCACCGCCTTCATCTTCGCGATCGCCTCGCCCACGCTCTGCACCTCCTTCGGCGCGAGGTGCCTGAAGACCTCGGCGGCCTCGGCCTCACCGATCGACATCAACAGGATTGCTGCGTCTTCGACGCCTTGTTCATCCATCGCTGTTGCTGCTACGGGTCGTCAGGTGGAGCTGCCGCTCACCCAGGAGTGCACGATGTTCGCCGTTGCGGCCGGGTTGTCCTTGGTGAACTGGCGCGCCTGTTCGAGCTGCGCGCCCATGTTCGGCGGCGCCAGGGCAAACGGCGCGCCGGCCGGGCCGAACCCGCCCGGCAGGCCTTGTGCGTCGTTCACGGCGGCATTCAGGCGGCTTCCCGGTGTCGGTTTCAGCAGCGCCTGCAGCGCCGGCTTGACCATGCCGAAGAACACCAGCACGGCCAACAGCGCCAGGCCCGCAGGCGCGACGACGCCGCGCACCATGTCTTGCACGCCGGGTTGGCGCCAGAAGGGCACGACGCTGTTGTCCACCGGTTCGATCTTGAACGGCGCGTTGATCACCTTCACCGAATCGCCTCGCTCCGGCTTGAAACCGATGCTCTCGCGCACGAGCGCGCTGAGTTTTTCAATCTCCTCGGCCGACAACGGCTCCTGACTCGTCTTGCCCCTGGCATCGGTGAGGACACGATGGTTCACGACCACCGCGGCGTTCACGCGCTTCACCACGCCGGTGGCGGCGCGCGTCACGCGCACGGTCTTGTCGACTTCGAAGTTCGTCACGGCTTCGCGCCGGCTGGTGCCTGCGCCGCCACCCCCTTGCCCGGCCTGCAGCGGCTTGGTTGCGCCCGTGATCGCAGCGGTGGCAGGAACGGGCGGCTGGTTGCTCGCCGCGCCAGGAACGCCCGCGGGCAGCGCCGCGCTGGCGCCGCTCATGTCCGTGGTCTGCTGGCTGCGGACCGTGGCGTTTGCCTGCGCGCCCTGGTTTGGCTTGAATTCTTCCGAGGTCGCTTCACTTTGCGTGAAGTCGACTTCCGCGGTGACGCTGGAGCGCAGATTGGCACGCCCGACCACCGGCTCGAGCAGCTCGAAGATGCGCTTGTTGTAGCCGGCTTCAATCTGGCCGACGTATTGCAACTGGTTCGAGTCCAGGCCGGCAGAGTTGCCGCTGTCGGGCGCATCGGACAGCAGTGCGCCGGTCTGGTCGAGCACGCTCACCGCTTTCGGGTTCATCTCGGGCACGCTGCTGGCCACCAGGTGCACGATGCCGGCGACTTGGGCGCGGTCCAGCGTGCGCCCGGGGTGCAGGCTGAGCAGGATCGAGGCGCTGGGTTTTTGCTGCTCGCGAAAAAAGCCGTTCTGATTCGGCAGCGCCAGATGCACGCGCGCGCCTTGCACCGCCGGCATGGCGGTGATGGAGCGGGTGAGTTCGCCTTCCAGGCCGCGTTGGAAAGTGAGCCGCTCCTGGAACTGGGTTTGGCCGAAGCGCGCACCGTCCATCAGTTCGAAGCCCACCACCGAGCCCTTGGGCAGCCCGGCAGAGGCGAGTTTCAGGCGCACGTCGTGCACCTTGGCCGAGGGCACGAGGATTGCCGCGCCGCCGTCGGCGTGGCGGTACGGCACATTCATCTGCGAGAGCTGGGCAATGATCGCGCCGCCGTCCTTGTCGGACAGGTTCGCGTACAGCACCTTGTAGTCGCCGTGGTTGTTCCACGCGGCCAGTCCGAATACCAGGCCCGCCAGTGCCGTCAGCCCCAGGATGAGTGAGAACTGGTTCTTCAGCGACAGCGCGCCCAGGCTTGCGAGCAGGCCTGACGAATCGACGTTGTTGGTCTTCACGACGACGGCGTTGTCCATTCAATCCATTCGATGCGGCGCTGCGGCGCTGCGGTGCTGGGGCCAAGCGCCGCGCAGCGATGAATTATTCGATTCGGCACTGGCACCGGATGCCTGGAACAGGCCGCCAAAGCGCGTCCTGTTCGCTCCTTGCGGCGGGCGCGGCGCGGCTAGGATGGCCGAATCGCGTGTCGGAACGTGCTCCCGGCGTGCGCCGGGCAGCGGGTGCACCCCGGCCTGCGCCGGGCAGCGGGTCGGTCCGGCCTGCGCCGGGCAGCAGGTGCATACCGGCCTGCGCCGGGATGACGCAATCCAAGGAGATGCGCATGAACGTGACGCTCAAACCCTTCGACTTCGCCCAGGCCGTGGCCCGTGCCGGTCTGGGCACGGACGGCCATCCGCTGGCACGAAGCAAGGCCGTGCAGGGTGCGGATTTTCAGAGTGCCTTGACCCAGGCCCTGGGCGCAGTCAGCCACACGCAGGACCACGCGGCGCAAATGCAGCGCGCGGTGCAACTCGGCGACGCGTCGGTGAGCCTGGAGGAAACCATGGTCACGATGCAAAAGGCGCAGATCGGTTTCCAGGCCACCTTGCAGGTGCGCAACCGTCTGGTGCAGGCTTACACCGACATCATGAACATGCAGGTCTAGCAGCCTGTCGCGCTGTGGGTCGGGCCCGCGTCAGGACTGCACGCACGCACCAGCCATGGCGCCGCCGGCGCCACCGCGCCGAGCGTGAACGCCGCGCGCACGGCTCGCGCTGCGGCCTGCGCGCTGGCTGCATCAAGCGCGTGGACACAGGCCAGCGCCTGGCCGGCGTCGACCATCGCACCGAGTGACAACACCTGGGACAGGCCGACACCCGGGTGCACCGCGTCGCCCGGGCGCTGCCGGCCGCCACCGAGCGCGACCACGGCCAGGCCGAGCGCACGCGTGTCGATGGCCGTGACGAAACCGGCGCCTGCCGCCGCCACATCGATCTGGACCTCGGCGCTGGGCAGCCTGGCGTCGCGCAACACATCGCTGGGCCCGCCGAGTGCGGCGACCATGCGCGCAAAGCGCTGCGCCGCCGCGCCGCTTTCGAGCGCCTGCATCGCGGCGCGCCGCGCGTCGTCCAGCGAAGCGGCCAGGCCGCCGAGCAGCAGCAGCTGCGCACACAGCGCCAGCGTCACTTCCAGCAAGCGCGGCTCGCGCACTTTGCCGCTGAGAAAGTGAATCGCCTCGCGCACTTCGAGCGCATTGCCGGCGGTCGTGCCGAGCACCTGGTTCATGTCGGTGAGCAGCGCAACACAGGGCAGATGTGCAGCCTGCGCCACCTGCTCCAGGCAATCCGCCAACTCGCTCGCCTGCGCCAGCGTGGTGCAGAAGGCGCCGTTGCCGACCTTCACGTCCAGCACCAGCGCGCTCACGCCCGCGGCCAGTTTCTTGCTCAGGATGCTGGCCGTGATCAGCGGCACCGACTCCACCGTCGCCGTCACATCGCGGATCGCGTACAGGCGTCGATCCGCGGGCGCGATGCGTTCGCTCGCGCCGACGATGGCACAGCCTGCAACGCGCAGCGTCTGCAACAGCAGGTCGCGGCTCGGCGTGACGCTGTAACCCGGCAGCGCTTCGAGCTTGTCCAGCGTGCCCCCGGTGTGGCCCAGGCCGCGCCCGCTGAGCATCGGCACAACGCCGCCGCAGGCGGCGACGATCGGGCCCAGCAGCAGGCTCACCTTGTCGCCCACGCCGCCGGTGGAATGTTTGTCGAGCACCGGGCCGGCCAGGCGAGCATCGCGCCAGTCAAGCACCTCGCCGGAATGTGTCATCGCCTCGGTCAGCGCCACGGTCTCGGCCGGGTCCATGCCGCGTAGCAGAATCGCCATCGCCAGCGCCGCCGCCTGGCTGTCGCTCCAGGTGTCGTGCGTGAGGCCGCGCACAAAGGCGTCGATCTGCGCGCGGCTGAGCCTGCCGCCGTCGCGTTTGATGCGGATGACTTCCTGCGGCAGCGCTTCAGTCATGGCGGGCCCGACCCAAAGCCCGACGGGCGCCCAGGCATTCAGTTCAGGCGCCGGATGCGCTCGGGTGCCACCGGCGCGAGCGCCGCCGGCCCGGCCAGGTACTGCTCGAATGCATCGAGGTCCATCATGCCGGTGCGCGCATTGCGCCCGAGCTTGAGCGCTGCGAAGTTGTCGCCGCCGCCGGCGAGAAAGCTGTTCACGGTGACGCGGTAGTTTGTCTGCGGCTCGAGCACCTTGCCGTGGAGTTGAACGCTGCCGGGGACGATGCGCTGGCCGACGGGCCTGGCTGCGTCCCAGGTATAGCCGAAACCACTGGAGACCTGCAGGATGCGCGGACGCGGCTGGTTCAACCACTGCTGTTCGAGCACTTGCAGCAACTGCGCGCCGCTCAATGTGAGCGTGACGAGGTTGTTGTAGAAGGGTTGCACTGCAAACAGGTCTTCGTAGCGAACCTCGGCGTTCGCCTGCGGCACGAGCGCGGCGCGCAGGCCGCCCGGGTTCATCAGCGCGAGTTGCGCGCCGCCGGTTTCCGCGCCACGCGTTGCAGCGAGTTGCGCGTCGGCGACGACCTGGCCGATGCGCATTTCGCCGGCCTCGGTTTCGTCGCGCGTCAGCGCTTGCCCGATGCGCGCCACCACGCGCTTCGCCAGCGGCGCGGCGAGCGGCTCGTACGCGGCGATCAATGACGATTGCGAGGCGTCCTTCGCAAAACGGTCGTTGCGAACGATCACGTTGTTGGCGCTGGCCGAGATCACGTCGCCGGTTCGAGGGTCGAGCACGAGGTCGATCTCGCTGACGATGGTGCCGAATTTGTCGGCGCTCGTCACCAGCCGTCCGCCGATGCGGCAGTTGTAGGCGCGATGCGTGTGCCCGCTCACGACAAGGTCGACGGCGGCGTCGAGCTTGTTCACGATGTCGACGATGGCGCCGCTGATCCCTGGGCACTCGTTGTAGTCGCCGCTTGGAAACCCGCCCTCATGAATCAGCAGCACGATGGCCTCGATGCCGAGCTTGCGCAACTGCGGAACCAGTTCATTCACGGTCTGCGCTTCGTCGCGAAAGCGCAGCCCCTGGACGCCCGAGGGCACGACGATCGTCGGTGTGTCTTTCAGCGTCAAGCCGATGAAGGCGACGGGAATGCCTTCGAAGTATTTGACGTGGTAGGGCGGGAACAGCGTGCGGCCGGTGCGTTCATCGACCGTGCTCGCGGCGAGGTACTTGAAGCCGGCACCCGCGAACGGCTGTGGCCCCTTGCAGCCTTCGACCGCATGGCAGCCGCCGTGCTGCATGCGCAAGAGCTCGGCGCTGCCGCGGTCGAACTCGTGGTTGCCGACGGCGCTGGCTTCGAGCCCCATCAGGCTCAGCGACTGGATCGTCGGCTCGTCTCGAAACAGCGCCGAGAGCAGCGGACTCGCGCCGATCAGGTCTCCGGCGGCGACGAAGATGTGATTCGGATTCTTCTGCCGCAATTGGGCGACCGCCGTGGCCAGGTATTCGGCCCCGCCCGCGGCGACATTCACCGTCTTCGTCGCATCCGCCGGGTCCTTGATTCGTATCCCACCCTGCGGCGGCAGCAGATTGCCGTGAAAGTCGTTGATCGCGAGCACCTTGACGGCGACCGGCCCGGTGGCGCGCGGTGGCGCGGTGCTGCAACCGGACACCAGCATCAGGCACAGCACGCCGACCCATGCCCTGAGCAGAACGGCAAGACCGGCGAAGGGTTGTGGCTGTGGCATGTGCGGGGGCTGGCGTCGGGTGCGCAAGTGTAGGCATGCCCGCCGGCGCGCGGCCGCTGCGTGCGCTTGTGCCAGACTGCGCCCTTTGCCCGCGCCCAGCGCGCGCGGCCGGCCGCATGACCCCACCAGCCCTGAGCACCAAGGCCTTCATCACTCTGCTGTTCCTGGCGTGCCTGTTCGGCGCGAACCATGTCGCGGCGCGCGTCGCGCTGGACCATGGCGTCGATGTCACGACCGCGGTCGCGGCGCGCAGCCTGGCCACGGCGCTGGTGGTCGGTTTGCTCGTGGCGTGGAGCCGGATTCCGATTGCGCTCGACTCACGCCAAAGGCGTTTCATGCTGGCGATCGGGCTGTTGGTCACGGTGCAAAGCGTGTGGCTCTATTCGTCGGTCGCGCTGATTCCGGTCGGCCTTGCGCTGCTGGCTTTCAACAGCTATCCGTTGTGGGCCGCCTTCGCCTCGTGGCTGCTCTACCGACACGCTCCGCCGCGAGCGGTGCTGATCGCGATGCCGCTGATCCTGGCCGGGCTGGCATTGGCACTGGACCTGACAGGCATCGCCACCGGCCTGGGCGCGCAGGCGCAATGGGAGCGCATCGGCAAGGGTGTCGCCTACGCGGTGGGTGCGGGCGCCACCTTCGGCCTGGTGCTCGCGCTCACGCAACACGAAGTCGCGGCGCTGGATGGGCGAGTGCGCACTGCGATCACGATGGCGATCGTCGGCGTTCTCGCGTTGGCCGGCGCATGGGCGCAGGGTGGCCTGCACTGGCCGAACGCCGCCGCCGGATGGTGGGGCCTGGTGGCGCTCAGTGTGCTGTACGGCACCGCGTTCACGATGCTGTTCACGCTGTTGCCCAAACTCGGCGTGGTCGGCAACTCGCCGATCCTCAACGTCGAACCCGTGGCCGCGCTCGGCATGGCCTGGCTCGTCCTCGGCCAGAGCGTGACACCGATGCAGCTCGTCGGCGCGCTCCTGGTCGTGGGCACGGTGATGGGCCTGGGCCTGCGGCGGAGTTGATGCGGGCATCGCTGGCAGGGCATGGATGAGACAAATTCATACGGATTCGCCTTCAATCATTGGAAAGCCGGTTTGCTGTCGGCCAGTTGCCGATGTTCACAGCGGGCTGCGTGCAAGCGTGGAGCAGGGGCAGGTGGCCCGGGGCACGTTCTCCGGCCCACGCTCGCGGGGCACCGTTTTCGCTTCGCTGGAGTCGCGCCATCAACAGCGTCTGTTCGTGCGCTGGTCGCGGCCACCGGGAATGGAGCCTGCGCCCGTGCCCCAAGCCACCTGCCTTGGCACCTGGGTGGCATGCGAAGGCGTGGCACGCCACCGCAGATGCATCAGGGCGGTGGTGGTGCCCCCGGGCGCAGGCCCGATTCGCGGTCGCCCCCCATGGTTGCAGGGCAGAGCGGTGTTGA